>JBEVDH010000146.1:0-25568 GCA_040514115.1 Comamonas sp.
AGTCTACAACTGCAACCAGGCCTCACCCACCCCATCAAACTGCGCATGCACCCGCTCCCCAGCGTGCGCCCTGACCAGCCCCACCCAGCTCCCCGTGGTCACCACGGTCCCCGCCCTCAAAGTCCCGTACTCCGAAGTTGCATGGCGCAGCCATTCGGCCAGCAGCCAGACCGGATCCCCGAGCGAATGGGTCCCCACATGCACAGTGGCCTCACCCTCACCCACACGCAGCCGACACACCTGCTGCATCCAATCCGGCGCCGCGCCCCGCAGATCGCAAGGCTGCCAATCCCCAATGACCAAAGCCCCATGGCACAGCTGATCCGCCAACAGCAACAACGGCGGCGCCGCGAACTGCTGCAGCCAGCGCGACTCCACCAGTTCGATGGACACGGCCATCGCATCGATCAACTCCGCGCCTTCGCCCTCCACCAGCCGGGCAGCCTGCGCCGCGGAAACATCCTGCCCTAGACGCAGTGCAATCTCCGCCTCGATCCCGCGCGCATGCACGGGCCAGCGCCCCACCGTTGCCGGGCTGGCCCAGACGCCGGCCGGGGGCAGCGGCGCATGGGTCAGCGCTGTGCCGCGCGCCGCGCCGCCCGACTTCCAGGCGCGCGGCGCGCCGTTGTAGAACCAGTCCTGCTGCCGGGCCACGGCCTGCTGCACCGCATAGGCCTCCTTCACGCTCGAAAGGCTGGCGGCCAGCGGCAGCGCATTGACCAGTCGGGCCTGCGCGCGCGCTTGCAGCAGGGTGTGGGTAACGGCTTCAACGGACATGGAATCCTTGGAAATGGCAGTGATGGGACCAGGGTTGGCAACACCGCATTCTTGCGTAAAAACGCGGTTCCAGAGCAAAGTGCCCTGGGGACAAAACTCGGGTTATGCATTAAATGCATAACCTCCAAAAGAAGCGGCGTTGGACAAGCCGCAGCCACAGGAATAAGCTGAAAAACGTGTCATTCCTTCTTTGATCCCTGCTGCAAACGCTTTGGAATCTTCCATGCAAAACACCCCTGCCTCCCCGTCGACCAGCATGCTGCCGGTTCATCCCCTGCCCTCCTACCTGCAAGCCGAAAAGCTCGGCCCCTGGGGCATCTACCTGCAGCAGATCGACCGGGTCACGCCCTACCTGGGCCATCTCGCGCGCTGGGTCGAAACGCTCAAGCGCCCCAAGCGCGCGCTGATCGTCGATGTGCCGATCGAACTCGACAACGGCACCATCGCCCACTTCGAGGGCTACCGCGTGCAGCACAACACCAGCCGCGGCCCGGGCAAGGGCGGCGTGCGCTTCCACCAGGATGTGACGCTGTCAGAAGTGATGGCGCTGTCGGCCTGGATGTCGATCAAGAACGCGGCCGTCAACGTGCCCTACGGCGGTGCCAAGGGCGGCATCCGCGTCGACCCCAAGACGCTGTCGAAGGGTGAACTCGAGCGCCTCACGCGCCGCTACACGAGCGAAATCGGCATCATCATCGGCCCGAACAAGGACATCCCCGCGCCCGACGTCAACACCAATGAACAGATCATGGCGTGGATGATGGACACCTACTCGATGAACACCGGCTCCACGGCCACCGGCGTGGTCACGGGCAAGCCCGTCGACCTGGGCGGATCGCTGGGCCGGCGCGAAGCCACGGGCCGCGGCGTGTTCACCGTCGGCGTCGAGGCCATGCGCCGCTCCGACATGCGCATCGAAGACGCGCGCGTCGCGGTGCAGGGCTTTGGCAATGTCGGCGGCATCGCCGCCAAGCTGTTTGTCGAAGCCGGCGCCAAGCTGGTCGCGGTGCAGGACCACAGCGGCAGCATCTTCAACAACCTGGGCATTGACGTGCCGGGGCTGCTGCGCCATGTGCAGCACACCGGCGGCGTGGCCGGGTTCGCGGGTGCCGACGTGCTGGCCAAGGAAGAGTTCTGGGGCGTGGACTGCGAGATCATGATCCCCGCCGCGCTCGAAGGCCAGATCCACGCCGGCAATGCCGCGCAGATCAAGGCCAAGCTGGTGATCGAGGGCGCCAACGGCCCGACCACGCCTGAAGCCGACGACATCCTGAATGACAAGGGCGTGCTGGTGCTGCCCGACGTCATTGCCAATGCCGGCGGCGTCACGGTGAGCTACTTCGAATGGGTGCAGGATTTCTCGAGCTTCTTCTGGAGCGAAGACGAAATCAATGCGCGCCTGGTGCGCATCATGCAGGACGCGTTTGCGGGTGTCTGGCAGGTGGCGCAGG
Organism: Comamonas sp.; assembly: GCA_040514115.1. GTDB lineage: Bacteria > Pseudomonadota > Gammaproteobacteria > Burkholderiales > Burkholderiaceae_C > Comamonas. Next base: position 2,229 of record JBEVDH010000146.1, read on the forward strand.
ACCACAAGGTCAGCTTGCGCACGGCGACGTTCATCATCGCGTGCCAGCGGATTTTGCATGCGCGTGAAATGCGTGGTTTGTATCCCTGAAGTGGGACGGGCCTCAAGAAACCGCACTGGTTGACTTGAGGCTTGGCCGTTCATCCTTCGACGCGGCCGGCCAGGCAGGCTCAAGACGAACGGTTATGCAGGCGCTGCTCACTTTGGGCAGGGCTCCTGTGCGTTAACGAAACCGTTCGTGGTGATCCTGAGCTTGTCGAAGGATCGAACCAGGAACGGCCAGCCCTCAATTGGCCCCCACCCGCACCGCCGCCCACACCCGATTCATCTCCGCACAAAACGGCTGCGCGCAGCTGGCCTTGCCCCGGTACGGACAGCCCATTTCAGTGCACAGGCCCGTGCGCTGTTCCTCGATGCGCTCGTCCTCGCGCGGCCGCTGGCCGCTCGCTTGCAGCGCCGCCATCTGCAGCCAGGGGTCGTTCTTCGCCTGCAGCGTGGCCAGCGCCTGCTGCGCCATCTGCGCCGAGGGCAGCAGGCCTGCAAGCGCCGCCGCCGATGAGGCACCCTGGGCCCCCAGGGGCAGCGGCTGGAAATCCAGCCACAGCAGCGCGCTGGTGCGCATTCTGTCTCCCCCCGTCCCCTGCAGCACCAGGGCCAGCGCACCCGATTCCAGTGGCTGCGCGGGCACCGCCAATGGCAGCTGCAGCGGGTTCTGGCCAGCGGCCGGCGTGGGCAGCAGCGCGGCACCGGGCGTGGCCGCCAGCGCCACCGGCATGGCCTGCATTTGTGCCCAAGCCTGAGGAACCTGCAGCGTCAGCGCGAAACCGCGCTCGCCATCGGGGGCCTGCACGACGCCTTGCTGCACCAGCCAGGTCAGCATGGGCGGCAGGCGCGGCGCGGCGCCTGGCGTGGTGGTGGCGGGGCCCGCGGCCAGGGGCATGCCGGCTGTGCTTTCGCCGCGGGCCGCCGCGTTGCCGGTGGCGCCAGCGCCGGCCAGGGTTGCCAGAGGCGTGGCGACGGCATTGCCGGTCGGGCCTGCGCCGAGCAGGGTGGCAAGCGGCAGCGCGGCGGCGGCGTTGCCGTTTGCGCCGGCGCCAGGCAGGGTGATTGCCGGTGGCACTGCGGCAGCGTTGCCGTTTGCACCAGCGCCAGGCATGGGGGTTGCCGGCGGCGCTGCATCGCCGTTGCCGGCCAGCGCCAGCGCAGCCGCTGGCGCGGGCAAGACCGTGTTCAGCCATGCCTGCGGCCAGGGCTGGACCGCCACCAGCTGCTGGGGCTGGGGCAGGCCCGCGGTGGCTTGGGCGATCAGCGTGGAAAGCATTTCGCGCAGCGCCGGGGGCACACCGTTGGTGGGCCATTGCGGCGCCATGGCCGGGTTGCTGGACTGGACCTGGGTCACGAGCTGCGCGATCAGCGTCTGGAACACCTGCAGCCGCAGCGCCTGCTGCGCGTGGGCCGACAGGCTCAGCGCGGGGGTGGGGGGCGCGGTCGGCGCCACGGGCGCTGCGGCGGCCACCGGTGCCGCGCCCGCAGCGGGAGCCACCGGCGCCACCGGGGCAGTGCCTGCGGCGGGAACCACCGCGGTCACCGCAGCCGCCGGGCCTACGGGAGCCAGCGGGTGGGTGGCCGAGGTTGCGGCCGAAGGCGGCAGCGGCAGGTTCATCGCGGCATGGCGCGTCAGGCGGCCGCTGGGTAGAACAGCGAGCGCGTCGGCGTGCTGCGCACCGCCTGGGCAATCGCGCCGATATGCTCGGGTGTCGTGCCGCAGCAGCCGCCGACGATATTGACCAGGCCCTCGGCCGCGAATTCATGCACCAGCCGGCTCGTGACCTCGGGCGTTTCGTCGAAGCCGGTGTCGCTCATCGGATTGGGCAGGCCGGCGTTCGGGTAGCAGCTGATGAAGGTATCGGGCGCGGCGCGGTGCAGCTCCTGCACATAGGGCCGCATCAGCGCCGCGCCGAGCGCGCAGTTCAGGCCGATGGCCAGCGGATTCGCATGGCGCACGCTGTGCCAGAAGGCCGTGACGGTCTGGCCGCTGAGAATGCGGCCCGAGGCATCGGTGACGGTGCCGCTGATCAGGATCGGCAGGCATTCGCCGCTTTGCTCGAAAGCTTCGTCCACGGCGAACAGCGCGGCCTTGGCGTTGAGCGTGTCGAAGATGGTCTCGACCAGAATGACATCGCAGCCGCCTTCGATCAGCGCCAGCGTCTGCTCCAGGTAAGCCTTGCGCAGTGTCTCGAAATCGACATTGCGCGCGCCCGGGTCGTTGACGTCGGGACTGATGCTGGCGGTCTTGGGCGTGGGCCCAAGCGCGCCGGCCACATAGCGCGGATGCTCGGGCGTGCTGTATTTGTCGCAGGCGGCGCGCGCGAGCTGGGCCGAGCGCAGGTTCATCTCGTTGGCGAGATGGCCCAGCAGGTAATCATCCTGGGCCACCGTGGTCGCGCCAAAGGTGTTGGTCTCGATCAGGTCGGCGCCCGCGGCGAGGTAGCGCTCGTGGATGTCGCGGATCACGTCGGGGCGCGTCAGGCTCAGCAGCTCGTTGTTGCCCTTGACGTCGCGCGGCAGGTCCTGGAAGCGGTCGCCGACGGCATCGGCTCCGGTGTAGCCCGCGCCGCGGTACTGCGCCTCGCCCAGCTTGAAGCGCTGGATCATGGTGCCCATCGCGCCATCGAGAATGGCAATGCGGCGGGCAAGGGTGGCGGGCAGTTCTTTGGCACGGGTGTAGTTGGGCAGGCTCATGCCCCGATTGTAGGAAGTTGGGCGTGGCCCCGTCGCTGGTCAGCCATCTCTCGAGTAAAGAGCGTGGGCCATTCGGAAGGTGAGATTCCAGCGCTCGGCACCCAGCAGGGGATGCATCCCCTCCTTGAGCGGATTGACCCCGTGGTACGCGAGCCGCGTGGCCCCGCCCCAGACCAGCATATCGCCATGCGCGAGCTGCATGCGGCGCACGCGGTCGCCGCGCGCCAGCCCGCCCCACAGGAAGGTTGCCGGCAGGCCCAGCGAGACCGAGACGATCGGCGCGCGCCGGTCGTTTTCATCGTGGTCGCGGTGCAGCGACATCTTCGCGCCCGGCGCGTAGCGGTTGATCAGGCAGACATCGGGCGCAAAGCCCGGGTAGCCCACGGCCGCGGCGGCCGCGCGCGCCTGGCTCCAGAGCCACTCGGGCATCGCGGGCCAGGGCTGGCCGCTCAGCGGATCGGTGGCGCTGTACGCATAGCCGCTCGCATCCGAGACCCAGCCCCAGGCGCCGCAATTGCTCATCGCCACCGACATCGACGCGCCGCCGGGCGTGCGCATCACGCGCCAGGGCGCCCGGGCCACGACCGACTGCACGCACTGCACCCATTGGCCCGCTTCGGCCACGGCCCGGCCCGGCAGCAGCCAGGCGCCGTCATCGAGCGCCAGGGGCGCATCGTCGGCCGTATCGAACAGCCGGCCGCTTTCGGAGGTGGATGGGGACAATGACATGGCAAAAATGCAGCAGATTCAACGCAGTTGCAGGCATTGTAGAAAGCCGCAGATACCCGGGGCCGGCGCCGCCCAAGGACCACGCCGGCGCGCCGCGGGCGCACAATATGCAGTTCCGCAGCACCGCCATCGCCGCTTGCCAGGCACCTGTTTGCCGCGCATGGCCTGCCCTCTTCCGCCCGTTTTCTCGAGAGTATCCGCTTGTCCACCGCGCAGTCCGTATTGCAAGAAGTTTTTGGCTACGACCAGTTCCGTGGCCCGCAGGCGGCGATCGTCAGCCATGTGATTGCCGGCGGCGACGCGCTGGTCCTGATGCCCACGGGCGGCGGCAAGAGCCTGTGCTATCAGGTGCCGGCCATCGTGCGCCAGCAGCAGGGCCAGGGCGTGGCCATCGTGGTCTCGCCGCTGATCGCGCTGATGCACGATCAGGTCGGCGCGCTGCATGAAGCCGGCGTCGACGCGGCGTTCCTCAACTCCACGCTGTCGTACGAGCAGACACAGGAAGTCGAGCTGCGGCTGCAAACCGGCGACATCACGCTGCTCTATGCCGCGCCCGAGCGGCTCAACACGCCGCGCTTCCTGGGCCTGCTCGACAGCCTCTACGAAGCCGGCCAGCTGTCGCTGTTCGCCATCGACGAAGCACATTGCGTGAGCCAGTGGGGCCATGACTTCCGCCCCGAATACCGCGCGCTCACGGTGCTGCACCAACGCTATGCGGGCGTGCCGCGCATCGCGCTCACCGCCACGGCCGATGCGCTCACCCGCGCCGACATCGTCGAGCGGCTGCAGCTCGAGCAGGCGCAGCAGTTCGTCAGCAGCTTCGACCGCCCCAACATCCGCTACACCATTGTCGAGAAGAAGGACGCGACGGCCCAGCTGCAGCGCTTCATCCAGACCGAGCACTCGGGCGATGCCGGCGTGGTCTATTGCCAGTCGCGCAAGCGCGTCGAGGAGCTCGCGCAGACGCTGCAGAACGCCGGCCTCTCGGCCCTGCCCTACCACGCCGGCCTGCCCGCCGAAATGCGCCAGCGCCACCAGGACCGCTTCCTGCGCGAGGAAGGCATCGTGATGTGCGCGACCATTGCCTTCGGCATGGGCATCGACAAGCCCGATGTGCGCTTCGTCGCCCATGTCGACATGCCCAAGAACATCGAGGGCTACTACCAGGAAACCGGCCGCGCCGGCCGCGACGGCCTGCCCGCGCACGCGTGGATGGCTTATGGCCTGAACGACGTGGTCAACCAGCGCCGCATGATCGACGAGAGCCCGGCCGAGGAAAGCTTCAAGCAGGTGATGCGCGGCAAGCTCGATGCCTTGCTGGCGCTGGCCGAAGCCACCGACTGCCGGCGCCAGCGGCTGCTGGGCTACTTCGGCGAGGATTCGACGCCCTGCGGCAACTGCGACAACTGCCTGCAGCCGCCCGCCGTCTGGGACGGCACCGACGCGGCGCGCAAGCTGCTGTCGACCATCTACCGCGTGCACGAGGCCAGCCAGCTCACGTTCGGCACCGGCCACATCATGGACGTGCTGCGCGGCAAGGACACGGAAAAGATGCGCCAGTTCGGCCACCAGAGCCTGTCGACCTTCGGCCTGGGCGCGCAGTATTCCGAAGCCCAGCTGCGCGGCGTGCTGCGCCAGCTGCTGGCCACCGGCGCCCTGGGCCTGCACAAGGTCACGAGCGACAGCGGCCACAGCTTCGACACCCTGGCGCTCACCCCGGGCTCGCGCGCCGTGCTGCGCGGCGACGCCCAGGTGATGCTGCGCGAAGCCACGGCCAGCGCGGCGAAACGCACGCGCAAGACGCCGCAGGCCAACGTCGCGGCCCTGAACCTCGGCCCCGACGCGCAGGTGCGCTTCATCAACCTCAAGGCCTGGCGCGCCGAGGTTGCACGCGAACACAACCTGCCGGCCTATGTGATCTTCCACGACGCCACGCTGGCGGCCATTGCCGAGCGCAATCCCGCGGCCCTGGACGACCTCAGCGGCATTCCCGGCATGGGCGCGAAGAAATTCGACGCCTATGGCGCGGAAGTGCTGCGGGTGTGCCAGATGGCGCAGTAAAAATTTCAGAGAAGCTCGCTGCGATTTGACACCGTTCGTCCTGAGCTTGCCTGGGCGGCCCCGTCGAAGGATGGACGGCCTGTGGTCAAGTTTTGAGAGCAGGCCCGTCATGGTTCGACAGGCTCACCACGAACGGTTTTTCACCGATCGTCCTGATCCTGAGCTCGCCTGGGCGGCCCCGTCGAAGGATGACGGTCTCCCCACGCGCCTCGACTCGGCATGAATCCGCACAATCCCACCGGATCGCGCCTCCTAGACTGGCTGCATGGAGGACCCCCTCATGCATGCCTTTGCGACCCATGAAGTCAGCAACCAGTTCGACGCACTCACCGATTTCGACCTGCTGGCCACCGATGCCGCGCTGAAGGAAGCTCTCGCGCGCGGCGGCGCCGCCTGGAGCCGGCCGCAGCTCGCGCGCTACGCGCAGCAACTGGGCAGCGCCGACACCTGGAGGCTGGCCGAGCAGGCCAACCGGCATGTGCCCGAGCTGCAGCGCTTCGATGCGCACGGGCGGCACATCGACCAGGTGGACTACCACCCGAGCTGGCACGCCTTGCAGGCGCTGTACCGCGGCCAAGGTCTGGCCAGCCTGCCGTTTCGCGACCCGCGCCCCGGCCGCTGGAGCGCCTGGGCCGCGGGCTTCTACCTGCATGCCCAGGTCGAGCAGGGCAGCCTGTGCCCGGGCACCATGACCATGGCCAGCATTCCGGTGCTGCAAAAGGAAGCCGCGCTGTGGCCGCAGCTGCAGGCCGGGCTCTACAGCGATGTCTACGATGCGCGCGACCTGCCGCTGGCGCAAAAGCAGTCGCTCTGGATCGGCATGGGCATGACCGAGAAACAGGGCGGCTCCGACGTGCGCAGCAACACCACGCGTGCCACGCCCCTGGGCGCGGGCGGGCGCGGCGGCGAATACCTGCTGCGCGGCCACAAATGGTTTTTTTCGGCGCCGCTGAGCGATGCCCACCTCGTGGTCGCACGGCTCGGCGAAGGCGGGCCCCCGGCCTGCTTTTTCGTGCCGCGCTGGCGGCCCGACGGCAGCCGCAATGCCGTGCGCCTGCAGCGGCTCAAGAACAAGCTGGGCAACCGCAGCAACGCCAGCGCCGAAGTCGAATTCGAGGATGCCTGGGGGCTGCTGCTGGGCGAGGAAGGCCGTGGTATCGCGACAATCCTGGAGATGGCCAGCTACACGCGTCTGAACTGCGTGCTGGGCAGCGCCGGCATCCTGCGCTCGGCCAGCGTCCAGGCGCTGGCCTATGCGCGTCGACGCATGGCCTTTGGCAAGCCACTGGCCGCGCATCCCATGATGCGCGCGGTGCTGGCCGACCTCGCGCTCGAAAGCGAAGCCGCGCTGGCGCTGGCCATGCGCCTGGCCCAGGCCTGTGAGAACGATGACACGCCCCAGCAGCGCGCCTGGAAGCGCATCATGACGCCGGCCGCCAAGTTCTGGGTCTGCAAGCGCGCCGTGGAACTCACGGCCGAAGCCCTGGAGGTGTTTGGCGGCAACGGCTATGTGGACGACAGCCTGCTGGCCCGGCTGCTGCGCGAAGCGCCGGTGAATTCGATCTGGGAAGGCTCGAGCAATGTGATGTGCCTCGACGTACTGCGCGCGATCGCGCGCGAACCCGAACTGGCACGCGCGCTGCTGCACGACCTGCTGGCGCTGGGCGCGGGCGACCCGCTGCTGCGCGCGGCGGCGCACACGCTGGCGCAGCAGCTGCAGCTGCCGCCGCACCAACTCGAAGGCCAGGGCCGGCTGCTGGTGCAGCGCCTGGTGCTGCTGGCACAGGCCGGCCTGCTGCGCCAGTCGGCACCCCAGGCCATGGGCGATGCGTTCATCGCCACGCGCCTGGAGGCACCGTGCGCGGGCTGGGTTGCCGGCACGCTCGATCCCACGCACCACGACATCGGCGCCATCCTGCAGCGCGCCTTTCCCGCCTGAGCCCGACGCGAAATCCCCCGAACGGCGAAGCTCTCCGACACCGCGCGCACCGGGGCTTGCGGATACTGCTCCCATGCGGGCAGACGATGCCGGCTTTCCCCTATAACAACGCGCTCAGGAGACACTCATGTCCACCGCCTTGCATCCGGCAAAGCCGTCCATTGCCCACGACGCTCCCCTGGAGGAAGCGCTGCGGCGCGCCCATTTGGGCTCGGCGCAGGCCGACCTTGACGCCTATGCGGGCCAGCTGGCCGAGGCGCAGCCGCCGGCTGCCGCGGCGCAAGACCATCCAGCGTGGCAAGCGCAGCGGGCGCTCGGCCGGCGCCAGGGGCTGGTGTCCCGGGCGCTGACCGAAGACACCCCCGGACGCTGGAGCGTCTGGGCCGCGGGCCTGTACCTGCACAGCCAGTTCGCTCCCGACAGCGTCGACCCGCTGCTGCTGACCTCCGCCTCGCTGGCCGTGCTGCGCAAGGAGCCCGCGCTCTGGGCGCGGCTGGGCCCGCCGCTGCGCAATCCCGAGGATGACCCGCGCGATCTGCCGATCGCCCAGAAATCCGCGCTCTGGATGGGGCTCGACGCGAGTGCCGTGCAACCCACGCAGCCGCTGCGTGCGGTGTCCCCGCAGCTGCACGCCACGCCCGTCGGCATGGGGCTCTGGGGCCGGCAGTACCTGCTCAGCGGCAGCAGCCCCGGCCTGGCGACCCCGGACAGCGACGCGCACCTGCTGTGCGCGCAGACCGCGCAGGGCCCGAGCTGCTTTTTCGTGCCGCGCTGGCGCGAGGATGGACAACGCAATGCCCTGGTGGTCGAGTCCACGCCCGGCGCGCTCGGCAACCCGGTCGCCGCAGAACTCCAGCTCGATGCCGCCAGCGGCTATCTGCTGGGCGAAGAAGGCCAGGGCCAGGCCAGCCTGCGCATGGCGCAAAGCATCGTGCGGCTGGGCCACACATTGTCCAGCTGCGCGCTGCTGCGCCAGGCACTGGTGCAGTCGCTGACCGAGGCGCGTCGCCTGACCGATCTGCCGGGCCAGCCGCTGCTGGGCAGCGTGCTGGTCGACATGGCGATTGAAAGCGAGGCCGCGCTGATGCTGACCATGCGCCTGGCCCAGGCCTTCGAGCGCTGCGACGACTCCACCGACGACAAGCTGCCGGTGATCGACCGCGCCTTCAAGCAGGTCATGGCGCCCGCGGCGCAGTTCTGGATCGGCCGCCGCGCGATGGAGATCACCGCCGAAACCATGGAATGGGCCGGCTCCCAGCGCGCGCTGGACAGCGCCCAGGGCCGGGCCCTTGCGCGCCTGTTCCTCGCGGCGCCGGCGCAGGGCCGCGGCGAGGGCATGGGCAATGCGCTGTGCCTGCAGGTGCTGCACGCTCTTGACCGCCAGCGCCCCGTGACCAAGGTGCTGTTCGAGGCGCTGGAGAGCATTGCCAGCAGCGATGCCCGCATCCTGGCCCACCTGCATGCGCTGCGCGCGATGCTGGTCCAGCCCCAGGCCGAGCAGCAAGCCATGGCGCGCATGCTGGTGCAGCGGCTGGTGCTCACGGTGCAGGCCTGCCTGCTGCACCGCGACGCGCCCCCGGCCGTGTCCCAGGCATTCATCACCAGCCGCCTGGGCCACAGCGGCGCGGGCCGCGTGCTGGGGGCGCTGGATACGCGGCAGATGGATGTGGATCTGCTGTTGCGGCGGGCGCTGCCGGAGTAAAAACCGTTCGTCCTGAGCTTGCCTGGGCGGCCCCGTCGAAGGATGGACGGCGCGCGCTCAAGTTTTGAGGACAGGACGTCCATGGTTCGACAAGCTCACCACGAACGGTTTGCAGAAGCGCTCGCTACAAACGGTTTTAATCCGTTCGTCCTGAGCCTGCCTGGCCGGCCGCGTCGAAGGATGACGGGCCTGCGCTCAAGTTTTGAGAGCAGGACGTCCATGGTTCGACGGGCCCGCCCAGGGAGGCTCACCACGAACGGTTTCAGGGAAGCTCGCTACGGAACGATTTTAGTGAAGCTCACCACGAGCGGTTAAAAACCATTCCAGCACCCCCCATCCAGGTTCTCATCTGCGCCCACAATGCGCCCCATGATCAGCCTCCATGACATCGAGTGCGCGGCCGAGCGGCTGCGCGGCCATATCCTTGAAACCCCCTGCGTCGAATCGCGCACGCTGTCGCAGATCGTCGGCGCGCAGGTGTTTCTCAAGTTCGAGAACCTGCAGTTCACGGCCTCGTTCAAGGAGCGCGGCGCCTGCAACAAGCTGGCCCAGCTCACGCCCGAGGAAAGCGCGCGCGGCGTCATTGCCATGAGCGCCGGCAACCATGCCCAGGGCGTGGCCTATCACGCGCAGCGGCTGGGCCTGCGCGCGGTCATCGTGATGCCGCGCTTCACGCCCGACGTCAAGGTCGAGCGCACGCGCGGCTTTGGCGCCGAGGTGGTGCTGCACGGCGACACGCTCGATGAAGCCCGCTCCCATGCGCGCGAGCTGGCGCAAGCCCAGGGGCTGGTGTTTGTGCATCCCTACGATGACGAAGCCGTGGCGGCGGGCCAGGGCACGCTGGCGCTGGAAATGCTCCATGCCCAGCCCGACCTGGACATGCTGGTCATTGCCGTGGGCGGCGGCGGCCTGATCGCGGGCGTGGCCACGGCCGCCAAGGCCCTCAAGCCGGGCATCGAGATCATTGGCGTGCAGACCCAGCGCTTTCCCTCGATGGTCAATGCCATCCACGGCAGCAACTTGCCGATGGGCCTGTCGACCATTGCCGAGGGCATTGCCGTGGCCACGCCCGGCAAGCTGACCGAGGGCATCGTGCGCGAACTCGTCGACGACCTGCTGCTGGTCGATGAGGGCGACATCGAGCAGGCGGTGCTGATGCTGCTGGAAATCGAGAAGACCCTGGTCGAGGGCGCGGGCGCCGCGGGCCTGGCGGCCATGCTGCGCCACGGCCCGCGCTTCAAGGGCAAGAAGGTCGGGCTGGTGCTGTCGGGCGGCAATATCGACCCGCTGCTGCTGGCCGCGATCATCGAGCGCGGCATGGTGCGCTCGGGAAGGCTCGCGCGCATCCGCGTGAGCGCGCGCGACGTGCCCGGGGTGCTGGCGCGCATCACCGCCACCGTGGCCGACGCCGGCGCCAACATCGAGGAAGTGCATCACCAGCGCGCGTTCACGCTGCTGGCCGCGCAGAACGTGGAGATCGAATTCGTGCTGCAGACGCGCAACCAGCCGCATGTGGAGCAGGTGCTCGAGCGCCTGCGCACGCAGGGCATGGAAGCGCAGTGCGTATAGCCCGCCGAGCTCATGGCTTACCCCATACCATCGAGCTCCGATGCTGCTTAAAATAGCGGCATTGCAGACCACCACGGGAGCCCTCTCATGACCCATCCTGCTGCGCCCAACGCGGCCGACGAGCCAACCGTCGATACCACCGAAGCCGTGGTGCCCTACATCCCGTTCGTGCTTCCCCTGGTCGGCGCGGTATTGATGTTTCTGCTGGCTTTCATCGCCGTCTATCTGGCCTGACGGCCCCCTCCTCCCCTTCCAGAAGCCCCGTTCACGGGGCTTTTTTGCGCCTGTTTTTTGTGCATTCATCCTTCGAGGTCAACATATATTGATACTTATATTGCATAGTTTTTTGACTTATGGATGACACAAAAATGCGGCAGCTCCCTAGAATGGCGGCTTCTTCGCGATTTTGCTGCGGGTCCAAGCGCCTGCAGGCGTGGCGGTCGAAGCTGAAAAAACCTGTTTTCTCAAAGGCTGCCGCGCAGCTGCACTGCCTTTGAAAAAACGTTTTTTCAATTAGAAAGCTCCCCGTGATGAACGCACCTGCACTGCAGGGCCTGACGATTCAGGCCCCTTCCTATGTCAAGAACGCCCAGCTGATTGCCTGGGTCGCCGAGATGGCCGCGCTGTGCAAGCCGGCCAACATCCACTGGTGCGACGGCTCGCAGGAAGAGTACGACGCGCTGTGCGAGCAGCTCGTTGCCGCCGGCACCTTCAAGCCGCTGAACCCCGCCAAGCGCCCCGGCAGCTTCCTGGCCTGGTCCGACCCGTCCGACGTGGCGCGCGTCGAAGACCGCACCTACATCTGCAGCGAGAACCAGGCCGATGCCGGCCCGACCAACAACTGGATGGCGCCCCATGAAATGCGCGCCACGCTGCAGCCGCTGTTCGACGGCTGCATGGCCGGCCGCACGATGTACGTCGTGCCCTTCTCGATGGGCCCGCTGGGCTCGCCCATCGCCCACGTCGGCGTGGAACTCTCCGACAGCGCTTATGTCGCCGTCAACATGAAGATCATGACGCGCATGGGCAAGGCCGTGTACGACGTCATCGGCACCGACGGCGACTTCGTGCCCTGCATGCACACCGTCGGCGCGCCGCTCGCCGAAGGCGAGAAGGACACCACGAGCTGGCCTTGCAACAAGACCAAGTACATCGTCCACTACCCCGAAACGCGCGAGATCTGGTCGTACGGCTCGGGCTACGGCGGCAACGCGCTGCTGGGCAAGAAGTGCTTTGCACTGCGCATCGCCTCGACCATGGGCCGCGACCAGGGCTGGCTCGCCGAGCACATGCTGATCCTGGGCGTGGCCAAGCCCGACGGCACCAAGTACCACGTTGCCGCCGCGTTCCCCTCGGCCTGCGGCAAGACCAACTTCTCGATGCTCGTGCCGCCCGCCGCGTTCGACGGCTGGAAGGTCACGACCATCGGCGACGACATCGCCTGGATCAAGCCCCAGGCCGATGGCTCGCTGCGCGCGATCAACCCCGAGGCCGGCTATTTCGGCGTGGCCCCGGGCACGAACTACCACACCAACCCGAACTGCATGGCCAGCCTCGACCGCAACGTGATCTTCACGAACGTCGCGCTGACCGATGACGGCGACATCTGGTGGGAAGGCATGGAAAAGGACACCGGCAGCCTGCCTGAGCACCTGATCGACTGGCAAGGCAAGGACTGGACCCCGCAGATCGCACGCGAGACCGGCGCCAAGGCCGCGCACCCCAACGCCCGCTTCACCGTGGCCGCGACCAACAACCCCGCGCTCGATCCCGCCTGGGACGACCCGGCCGGCGTGAAGATCGACGCCTTCCTGTTCGGCGGCCGCCGCTCGACCACCGTGCCGCTCGTGACCGAAGCGCGCACCTGGTCCGAAGGCGTGTACATGGCCGCAACCATGGGCTCGGAAACGACCGCCGCCGCTTTTGGCGCCCAGGGCGTGGTGCGCCGCGACCCGTTCGCGATGCTGCCCTTCATGGGCTACAACATGAGCGAGTACTTCCAGCACTGGCTCGACATCGGCGCCAAGCTCGAAGCCACGGGCGCCACGCTGCCCCACCTCTACACCACCAACTGGTTCCGCAAGGACGAGGGCGGCAAGTTCGTCTGGCCCGGCTACGGCGAGAACATGCGCGTGCTCAAGTGGATGATCGACCGCATCGAAGGCCAGGTGCAGGGTGTGGACAACATCCTCGGCGTGAGCCCGGCCTACGCCGAAATCAACTGGCAGGGCCTGGACTTCAGCGCCGCCCAGTTCGACACCGTGACCGGCATCGACAAGGACGCCTGGCAGGCCGAGCTGGAACTGCATGACGCGCTGTTCACGCAGCTCGCCGACAAGCTGCCCCAGGAGCTGCTGGCCACGCGCGCCACGCTGGCCAAGCGCCTGGCCGCCTGAGCAACGGCGCCCCACGCGCAACGCAGATTCTGCGTTGCGCGCCCGGCCCTGCAGCGCAGGGCTTTTTTACGTCCTGGCGCGCAGCGGGAAGATTTCTAGAGGACGGGCGGCTCCCGGGGCGGCACGTCATACGAGCCGAAGACTTCGCGGGCCGAGCGGGTTTCGGGCAGCACATAGACAATGCCGAAGGTTCCGGTGAACACCGGGCTCACCACGTTGTCGTAAAACGCGATGGGCACATTGATGCAGCCATAGGAAATCCGCCGGTCGGCGGGCGACGCGCTGAGCAGTCTTTGCGCGCGGCGCTCCCGGGCGGTGCCGGCGACGACGCGGTGCAAGGAGATGGCCGTGTCGTAGTCCACCCAGAGGATTTCCTCGCCCTTGAGGTTGCTGTCCAGATTCGCCACGAAACGGCCGGCCGGCGTGGTGCGATCCTGCGCACGGATGTCGGACATCTTCTTGCTGCCTATGCCCGGCGCGGAATCATCACCAATCGCCATGCCCAGCAACGCGGGCGAAACGCCGCGCAGTTTCCCCGAGGCGTCGAACACGAAGACCTGGGCGGCGCGCTTGTCCACGATGGCAAACGGCAGGCCGCGACTGTCGCCCGAATCGATCACCCAACGCACGGTATGCCGGGCTTCCTCGGACGCAGGAACCTGTTCGAAGTCCAGGGAGCGCGCGGAGGGCGCGGATGCGGGGGGCTGCACGGCGGGCGGCGATGCATGTACCGCCGTACCCACCCCCCCGGCGCAGACCAGCAGACCCATCAGGCCGGCGCGCAGCCAACGTGCGTGCTTGTCGATGCGCTGGGCCCGAGGCGTTACGCTCAATTGCGCTCCGGCTTGGGCTTGCGCACGGGCGCCTGGTAAGGCACGGACGGCTTGACGACAACGACCGGAGCCGGCGCTGCCTGCGGTGCCGGTGGGGCCTCGAAGGCCAGCACATTGCGTGGCACGGGCACGGGCGCAGGCATGGTGAAGACATATCCGGAAGGCACGATGACCGGCGGCGTGGCCGGCGTCCACACGGGTGGCAGAGGATTTTCCAGCACGGGAACCACAGGGGGCATGGTTTCAGGCGGGATGACCACTGGAGGCGTGACTACGGGAGGTATCACCACCGGAGGCGCGACCACGGGAGGCGTGACTACGGGAGGCGTGACTACGGGAGGTATCACGACCGGAGGCGCGACCACGGGAGGCGTGACCACAGGGGGTGTGACCACCGGCGGTATGACGACCGGAGGTGCGACCACGGGAGGCGTGACTACTGGAGGTATCACCACCGGAGGCGTGACCACTGGGGGAATGACCACCGGCGGAACGACGACCGGAGGTTCGACCACTGGAGGGATGACCACTGGGGGGACGACCACCGGCGGTATGACGACTGGAGGTTCGACCACTGGGGGGACAACCACCGGCGGTATGACGACCGGAGGTTCGACCACTGGAGGGATGACCACCGGCGGTATGACGACCGGAGGTTCAACCACTGGAGGCGTGACCACCGGAGGTATCACCGGCGTGATGTTCGCGGTCGTGGTGGTCACCACCGGGCCGCAGCATGGCGTGGCAAGGGCGTAGCGATTGGCGTCTGCGCCCGCCAGGCTGTAGCCGGTCATGGTGATCGTCTTGTTGATGCCGGCGTTCGGGGTGTCGAAATTCGCCGTGCTGCCCGGGCCGGCCACCAGGGTCACATCACCGACCGGGCTGCCCTTCAGGAGGGTTGTCACCGTTGCCGTGGTGGTGCCGTCGGCGACCTTGTCCTGGGCCTGGGCGAATACCAGCATGTGCTGCACGGGCGCCGCGCCGATGATGTTGCCTGCATAGTCGGTGGGCGACGTGTAGGCGACCGGGTTGTAGTAGATGGTGGTGGGCGCGTTGGTGACCGTCGCGTCAGGTGCCAGGGTCTCGAACACCACGGTGCCGCCAGCGCCCGGGGCGCCGACGCCATACCCGGCACTCAGCACCAGGCCCAGGGGCAGTCCCAGGCTCTGCTCCGGGACGATCGAGGTGGTGTGGGTCAGCGTGATCTTTCCCCCGATGCGCACATCATTGGCCGCGCACATGGTGACGTTGCCATTGGTGGTGGTCAGGGCGCCCCACAGGTTCAGGTTACGGCCGGCACCGAGCAGCACGCTGCCATTGGTTGTCGTGATGTCGGCGCCCAGATTGACATTCACATCGCGCCCGCAGCAGGCCACCAGATTGCCATTGGTGGCGGTGATCGGCGCGTTAAGGTTCAGATCGCCACCGGCCAGCAAGGTCAGCGTCGTGGGCACCGAGCTCGCCGTCCATGCGACAGCGTCATTGACGTGGATGTCGCCATTGCCCGGGACCGTGCTGATGGTCACGTTGTTGGTCACCAGCTGACCTGAAAGCGTGCTGCCGGAGATGTTGTCCGTGGGCAGGCTGCCGACCGTGAAACTTTGCGACTGCAGGGCCCACAGGCCCGCGTTGCCCGAGCTGGCGGCCGTGGTCACCGCCACGCCGTCGGCAATGTTCATCCGCGCCGCCGCGGTTTGAATGGAGCCGCCGTTGCCGCCATCGGGCGCGGAAGCGTCCAGCGTGCCCGCTACCGTGAGCGTGCCAAGGTCCATGCCGCCGCGCAGCACGATCGTGCCCTGCACGTTGTCGATCGTGCGCGCCTGCACCACGCCGGTGTTGTTGACCGCATTGGCCAGCAGGCTGCCCGCCGAGTGGGTGGTCATCAGCACCTGGCCGCCGTCGGCTTGAAGCAGGCCACCGTTGTCCACCAGCGCGTCGACAGCCCCCTGGTCCACCGTGACGCTCAGCAACCTGTCGCCCGCCATGTCCAGCGTGACCGCGTTGCCCGCAGCCAGCGCCACCGTGCCCAGGCGCGCGGCAATCACGCCCTGGTTGCTGACGTTCGCGCCCAGCAGCGCGACGTAGCCGCCCGCAGCCGAGGTGATGCTGCCCTGGTTCACCACCGAGCCCGCGCCCGCGCCGGAGAACCGGTAGCTGTTGGCCATGAAGCTGGCATCCGAAAGCGCCAGCGTGGAGGCCACCAGGCCGCCCACATTCACCGCGGCGCCCTTGCCGAACAGGATGCCATTGGGATTGATCAGGAACACCTGGCCGTTCGACGAAAGACTGCCCAGGATCTGCGACGGATCGGCACCGGTGACGCGGTTCAATGCGACCGAGCGGCTGTCGGGCTGCACGAACCGTACCGACTCCCCGGCCTGAACGCCGAAACTCTGCCAGTTGATGGCCACGTTGGGCGTGGTCTGGGTCACGATCATGTTGCCGGGCGTGCCGCCGATGACGGCATTGCCCTGGGTGACCGTGCCGCCCATGGGCTGTGCCCAGGCGCTGACCGCGCCGGCCAGCAGCACGAACGCGCCCAGGGCCTGGCGCTGCAGGCGCCCGCCGCTGGCCGACCGGCGCGAGGAAACCTTCTTGCCGGCGCTGCGGGTATGTTCGCAAACGGCGACATAGGTGCCGGTCTGTTCGTTCCAGATGGAACTGTGGATATGGTTCATGGCTATCTTTCGCGTATTCTCAAAAATCGGCTTCGGTCCGGGGTCGACGCAGGCAAGGCCCGCGTGCAACGGGGTCAGAAATACTTGACGGCCTGGATCCAGAAGCGACCCGACTTGTCGGGCGCGGAGGTAGCCACTTCATTGCCCAGGGGGCGGGCGTAAGACGCGCGAATCAGAAAATCCGGCGTGTGGGACCAGTTCAGTCCGACGCCCGCGGCACTGAGGGTGCGGCGGTTGTCGGCGGTGGTGCCCGGATGCCGGTGCAGCTCCACGCTGCCGGTGTCGACAAAGCCGATCAGTTGCACCTGTCCGGGCAGCACGGCGGCAGTGGGCAGCAGCACCCGTGCTTCGAGCGTCAGCACATAGCCCTGGTCCGCATAGGCCTCCCCGGGAGGGAAGCCCCGCACGCCGTACATGCCGCCCAGCTCCATCTTTTCGGAGACGTCCAGATTGTCGAAAGCCACCTGGCCGTGGATGCCTGCATACAGCGAAACCGTGGGGGTCACGCCTTGCAGGCGCGAGGCACCGAAGCTGAGCTTGTTGAAGTGTCCGCCGGACGTTTGCGATCCATATCGGGTGGACAGTGCGGCCGTCTCACGGTCGACGTTGCCGGCCGACCAGGCCAGCGAATAACCCGTCACGCCGCCACCGCCCAGGCTGTCGCGGTGGTCGCCGCGCAGGCTCGCCGTCAGCACCTGGGCCTTCTTGTCGGCCACTGGCAGGCTCAGGTCGCTCGGGTTCTTGTCCTGAAAAGTCTTGTGCTCAAGGGCCAGGCCCGCGTACAGGTTGGTGTTGCGCGAGCGTATCAGCGGGTAGCTGCCGTACAGGCTGGCGATCCGGGCGCTGCCGGTAGCGCCGGTCGCGCGAAACTCCTTGCCCAGCTCATACTCCAGCCAGCTGTAGGCGACGCCGGCGGTGGCCTTGCCAAACTGCATCTGATAGGAGCCGCGGGCATAGTTCAGGCCTTCGCCCGAAGTCAGCAGGCGCAGCGAAGCGACGTCGCCGCGCCCCGCGGGATTGTTGAGATTCACCGTCGCCCCGAGACGGTACGCACCGGTATAGCGATTGCCGGCGTTGTCGGCATCGATGCTGCCGGTGACGCGCTGCCCGGGCTCGACGTCCACGATCAGGTCCGAGGTACCCGGGGTCGCACCTGGCACGAGCGTCGAGGCGACTTTCACCCCGGGCAGGTCCGACAGCAGCAGCAGCCGGCTTTCCAGCGGTGCAATCTCCACGATGTCGCCGCGGTGCAGGCCGGCGAGCTGGCTCTGGAGCACGGAGTCCGCCATCGGGCTCTGGTTGCGCACGGAAACCTCACCATATTCGCCCTCGATCACGGCAATCGTGACCACCGCGTCCCGAATCTCCTGCGCGGGCAGATAGGCCTGCGCCAAAAAATAGCCGGCATGGCGGTAACGCTCGGTGATGGCCATGGCCATGGCGTTGAGCTCGTTCAGCGACAGTTCACTGCCCGGCTGGAAGCCGGTGAGCGCCAGCAGCTCTGCCTGCGTATAGACCCGCGCGCCGGTCACCTGCAGCTGCTGGACCGTGATCCTGGTTTCATCAGGTGCCGGCTGAACGGACGCGCTCAGGGGCGCAATGCGGATTGCAGGTTCTGCTTTGGGGGGGAGGGGAGCCGAAGGAATCTGCTGAATCTGACTGCCGGCACTTGGAGGTTGCTGGGCGAAAACGCCGTGGCTAAGGACAAATAATGCAAACGGCAACAGATGGTTTTTGCGCACGGAAGGCCTTGATAGAGTCGAATGATGGGTACGCCCCCCGACGAAATCAGGGGAAGGGGCCACTAATCAACAAGCGCCCCTAACCATGCCTGTATATTACTGGGTTAATAAAAATGTTATTTAATAACTTTTTATTACATATGTACTGTGCTTTTCCGCGTTATCTTTGAATGTTTGCCTGCGGTGTATAAAAAAAGCGGCCTCTCGGGCCGCTTTTTGATATAGCGCAAGGATGCGCGCCGGCTCAGCGGGTCTGGCCCTGCATCGCCCGGCTCAGATCGGCCATGATGCGTGCGTCCTTGAGGGCCGCGTTCCAGGTATTCTCGTCTTCGGCCGCCTGCTTGCGGCTTTGCACCCAGTCGCGGTAGCCGGCGCGCAACGTCACGGACGTGCGGCGCGCAGCGCCCGCCAGCATGCCCAGTCCAGCCCGGGCACCGGCAACCACCGGCAGGCGCTGCGAACCGGTCAGGTCTGCAGCGGTGGCCTGCAGGAACACGGCGGCACGCTGCATACGCACGACGCCGGTGTGTTCAAAAGAAGGGCTGGAAGTTACAAAGCGGGTCATGATGGAAACCTCGTTACAGACGCTTGTGGCGAAATTGCCGAGCAGTGCAGCAATCATAGGGTTTACCCCATATAACTTCAAATTTATCTTTTGAATTAATATCATTCATATGAGTGATGTATTGCCACCATGACGCCGCGCGGCTTCCACCATCTCGACCTCAACCTGTTGCGGGTCTTCGATGAGGTCATGGCCGAGCGCAGCCTGACGCGTGCCGCGCACAAGCTGGCCATCACCCAGCCCGCTGTGAGCAATGCGATGCGGCGCCTGCGCGAGGCGCTTGATGACGAATTGCTGGTACGCCATGGCCAGGGCGTGCAGCCCACGCCGCGCGCGCTCGCGTTGTGGCCCGCGGTGCGCGGCGCACTCAACCAGCTGCAGCAGACGCTGGCACCCGACCCGTTTGATCCAGCCACCGCCAATACCACTTTCGTTCTGGCGATGGCCGATGCGACGGCGTCGACGCTGGTGCCGGCGCTCTACGCGATCATGGAGCGCGAGGCGCCGGGCATCACGCTGCGCGTGCTGCCACTGACCACGCGCGATCCACGCCAGCTGCTCGAGGGCGGCGAGGCCGACATCGCCGTGGGCTACTTTCCCGCGGTGCTGGCCGATCTCACGGCGCGCGAGCAGTCGGGCGACGTGGTGGGCTTCGAAAGCCGCCGGCTGTATGCCAGCGCCTATATCTGCGTGATGCGCGAGGGCCATCCGCTGGCCGGTGTGCCGCTTACGCTGGACAATTACTGCGCCGCGCGCCACATGCTGGTGAGCTTTTCGGGGCGCTCGTTCGGCTTCATCGACGAAGCGCTGGCGTCGCTCGGCCGCAAGCGCCAGGTGGTGCTCACGGTGAACCAGTTTTTCACCGCCGGGCGCGTGGTGGTCCAATCAGACCTGCTGACCATCCTGCCGCGGCACTTCGTGCCCGTGACCGGCATGGCCGGCTCGCTCGCGCTGCGCGAGCTGCCTTTCAGCGTGCCGCCAGTGCATGTCGATGCGCTGTGGCGCCAGCGCGGCCCGCAGGCCAACGCCGCCGACTGGCTGCTGCAGGCGCTGTTCCGTTCCGCCCAAACCACTTTTCCGCGTGCGCCATGAAGATCCAGCTGCTTTCCGACCTGCACCTCGAAGCCGACCCGCATTTCCAGGCCGAACCCGCCCCCGGTGCCGATGTGCTGGTGCTTGCCGGCGACATCGGCTCCTACCAGCAGGGCGGCAAGCTGACAGAGGAAGACTTCGGCCTGGCGCGGTTTTCGCCATTGCCGCAGTACGCCGGCTGGCCCTGCCCGGTGCTCTTCGTGCCCGGCAACCACGAGTACGACATGCAGGATTTCGACGAGGCCCATGCGCGCCTGCGCGCGGCGTGCGACCGGCTGGGCCTGATCTGGCTTGAACGCGAAACCGCGGTGCTGGGCGGCGTGCGCTTTGTCGGCACGACGCTCTGGACCGATTACGACGCTATCGCGCTGCAGGACCCCAAGGTGCAGGCCGGCGACCTGGGCGCCTTGCTGCGCCTGCGCGAAAAGGCGTTTCGCGCGGCGAACTTCTACCTGCGCAAGACCGGCGGCACGCGCCACGGCGAGCCCTTCCTGGCCGAACCGATGCGCGTGCAGGCGCTGCAGTGCCAGCAATGGCTGCAGGCGGCGCTGGCCCAGCCCTTTGACGGACCGACGGTGGCCGTGACGCATTTCGCGCCGAGCCTGCGCAGCGCCGATCCACGCTATGGCCTGATCGCCGGCACGGCGGGTTTTTGCAATGCGCTCGACGACCTGTTCGCGCAGGCGCAGCTGTGGCTGCACGGCCATCTGCATGCGCCCAGCGACTACACCGTGCGCGGCCAGCGCGCCGATGGCGCGCCCTGGCAATGCCGGGTGGTGGCCAATCCCCTGGGCTACGCGCGCAAGGAGGAGCAGGCTTATTTTCAGCCGCGCTCCTGCATCGACTTATGATGGTCTTGCCGCCTGCGATTCACGCCAGGCGGCTTGCCAGCTGCGTTCTACAAAAACATGTCCTATATCAAGACGCGCAACTTCTGCTGGCACTAATCTGATCCCAAAACATCAGGAGGACATACCATGAAGATATTGCTTGCTGTCGATGGCAGCGCCTACACCCAGAAAATGCTCAGCTACCTGGTCTCGCACGCCGAGCTGCTGGCCCCGACCCACGAGTACACGGCCGTCACGGTGCAAAGCGTCCTGCCTCCACGCGCGCGCAGCGTGCTGGCCAAGGACGTGAT
Organism: Comamonas sp.; assembly: GCA_040514115.1. GTDB lineage: Bacteria > Pseudomonadota > Gammaproteobacteria > Burkholderiales > Burkholderiaceae_C > Comamonas. The sequence continues at coordinate 23,417 of JBEVDH010000146.1, forward strand.
CGACCAGTACTACCAGGAGGAATTCGACAAGGTACTGATGCCGGTGCGCGACTTCCTGGCCCAGCATGGCGTGCAGGTTTCCGGCGTGGGTAAGGTCGGGCACGCCGGCGAAACCATTGCCAAGCTGGCTGACGAAGGCCAGTTCGACCTGCTGGTCATGGGCACCCACGGCCATGGCGCGCTGGGCAAGCTGGTGATGGGCTCGGTCAGCACCCAGGTGCTGGCGCACAGCACGGTGCCGGTGCTGCTGGTGCGATAAGCGCTCTTGGCCTGCGTGCAGGCCTTGCATGAGAAACGGAGACGCAGGTCTCCGTTTTTTTTGGCTTTGCAGAGACCGTCCATCCTTCGACGGGGCCGCCCAGGCAGGCTCAGGACGAACGGGAGGAATCCGTTCGCCCTGAGCCTGTCGAAAGGTGAAGGGCCGTCCCTAAGAATAGACCCAGGACCAAACCGCGCAAGCATGCTCTTATAGCCCCCATGGGACAATCCCCCCATGTCCTCCCCCATTGCCGTCATCGACTTTGAAACCACCGGCATGTCCCCCGGCCAGGGCGCGCGTGCGACCGAAGTGGCGATCGTGCTGCTCGAGAACGGTCAGGTCGTGGACCGGTTCCAGAGCCTGATGCGCACCGGGGTCTGGATTCCCTCGTTCATCACCCAGCTCACGGGCATCACCAATGCGATGGTGGCCGCGGCTCCGACGGCCGAAGCGGTGATGCGCGACGCCGCGCGCTTTGTCGGCGCGGCGCCGATGGTCGCACACAACGCGGCCTTCGACCGCAAGTTCTGGGAGGCCGAGCTGGCGCATGCCGACCTGCCGGCGCCGCAGCCCTTTGCCTGCACCGTGCTGCTGTCGCGGCGCCTGTACCCCGAGGCGCCAAGCCACAAGCTGGGCAATATCGTCGACCATCTGGGCCTGCCGCGCGCCGGGCGCGCCCACCGCGCGCTGGCCGATGCGGAGATGGCGGCGAGCCTGCTGGCGCGCATGCAGCACGACCTGCGCCTGCGCTGGGGCATTGCCCAGACCGGGCATGGCCTGCTGTCGACGCTGCAGCGCTGCCCCAAGGGCCAGATGGCGCGAATGCTGGCGCAGCAGGCGGCGCAGTTCCCACTGACCGCCGACCTCTTCGGCCGCGAGGCCGGGCTTCTTCCCCAGGACGCAGCGGTTGATCGGGCTCGGCCCATAATAGGCCCATCCTTCCCGTGACCGCTTCGTGCCCGTGAACTCGCCCCTACCCTCTTCCATCGTGGCCCAGCCACCGGCTTTTTCTCCGCATGATTTCCGCAAGGCACTGGGCCAGTTCGCGACCGGTGTGACCATCGTGACTGCGCTCAACGCCCAGGGCGAGCCCGTGGGCGTCACGGTGAGCTCGTTCAATTCGGTGTCGCTGCATCCGCCGCTGGTGCTGTGGAGCATGGCCAACAGCGCCGCGTCCTTGTCGGTGTTCATGGCCTGCTCGCACTATGCGGTGCATGTGCTGGGCGCCGAACAAAAGGACCTGGCCATGCAGTTCGCGACCAAGGGCATCGACCGCTGGGCCGGCGTGGCGCACCAGCCGGGCCACAGCGGCGCGCCGCTGCTCGACGGCGCGGTCGCGACCTTCGAATGCTTCAACCGCAGCCGCTATCAGGAGGGCGACCATGTGATCTTTGTGGGGGAAGTGGAGCGTTGCGGGTACCGGGTGGATGCGGCGCCGCTGATTTATCACGATGGCAGGATGAGGTAGCGTTCGGGCGGAAAGTTCAGGCTATGAACTATCGTGCAGGCCCTTCATCCTTCGACGCGGCCGGCCAGGCAGGCTCAGGACGAACGGTTAAGCCCGCTTATTCTTGAACGGGTGGCCTGGGCCTCAAATAAGCTACTTGCTCGCACGCAGCGGGCGAACGCAGGGAACCAGGTTTTGCCGCCGGGCCGCCCCAAGGCAAAACGCGGTGGGGGGCTTTGCCCTCCATAGGGGCAGGGAGCCACACGCAGTGAGGCGACCGTAGGGGCCCTATTTCACCGCTTCCGGCAACTCGATCTTCACCTCCAGCACCTCAAGATTGTCCTGGCGCTCCAGATGCACCTTGATGTCGTTCGGGTGGATGGACACGTACTTGGAGATCACCGCCATCAGCTCGCGCTGCAGCTCGGGCAGGTAATCGTGCTGGC
>JBEVDH010000256.1:0-4073 GCA_040514115.1 Comamonas sp.
GATGAGATACGCCTCAAAACATGACGTCACTGAGAAATTGGAGCGATCATGGCTGCCCCTTATTCCTTGGATTTGCGCCGCAAAGTCGTCCATGCATGCCAATCCTCGGGTCAATCGCAGCAAGCGGTGGCTAAGCTTTTTGGCGTGAGCCTGTCATTTGTCGAAGACCTTGTGCGCCGCGTGCGCCATAACGTTGAACTGGCGCCGCGCCAATGGCGTCCCGGACCTCGCGCCAAGATAGATGCGGCCAACTGCCAGCGGTTGCAGCGTTGGCTGCAAGAGCAGCCCGATCAGCGAGCGGGACACCGCGGCCGTACGTCAGGCACGCCGTCAATGCTGGAAAGACATCGCCAAGTACCCCGTCAGACGGCTGAAGTTCGTCGACGAATCGAGCGTGAACATTGCGATGACGCGCCTGTACGGGCGCGCCCTGCGTGGTCAACGCGTGCACGACGCAGCGCCGCAAAACTGGGGCCACAACGTGACCGTGCTGGGCGCGCTGTCGTGTGAGGGTCTGGATGCGGTAATGACCATCGATGACGCAGCCAATGCATCGGTGTTCCGTGCCTGTGTCACCAAAGTGTTAGCACCGATGCTGCGGCCAGGCGATGTGGTGGTGATGGACAACCTGAGCACGCACAAGGTGCCGGGCATCCGAGACGCAATCAAGGCGAAGCACGCTGACCTGGTGTATCTGCCACCGCACTCGCCGGACTACTCGCCCATTAAACCGTGTTGGTCCAAGCTCAAAACCAGGCTGCGGGCGCTCAAGGCCCGCACCCGCGATGCACGGGATAAGGCCTTGGCGCAAGTAATAGACACGGTGACTACCAGCGATACAAAAGGATGGTTCGCCCACTGCGGCTATTCCTTCTATTGACCTGAAATGCGCTTTAGGCGCCGCGGGTAGGTCAGGCGCAGGCAGGGAGCCCGGGGGACTGGGTTAGGATCGGGCGCTGAAAATCCCGTCTTTTCCATTGCCCGCAAGAACGCACCTCCATGCCATCGAGCACCACGGCCTTGCCACTGGCCAAGGCGAAAAACCGCCCCCTGGCCGACCTTTTGCCGCTCAGGCCGGCGCTGCGCGCGCCTGCACGAAGACGCCATTGCCCCTGGCCGCGGGGGCCGCTGGCCGCAGCGGCAAGCGGCCGGCATGTCCTGCCGCGGGGGCGCGCCCATGCTTCCTGATCTCGACTCCATTGCGCTGTTTGTCAAAGCCGCCGAACTGCGCAGCCTGACGCGCGCGGCCGACGCCCAGTCGATGGGCCTGGCCGCGGCCAGCCGCCGCATCTCACTGTTGGAGCACCGGCTCAAATGCACGGTGTTCGACCGCTCGCACAAGGGCGTGGAGCTCACCGCGGCGGGCAAGACCCTGCTGCACCATGCCAAGCAGCTGCTGATCCAGCTCAATCAGCTGCAGGTGGATCTGCAGGAGCATGGCACGGGCCGGCGCCGCGCGTTGCGCGTGCAGGCCCATACCTCGGCCATGGCGCAGTACCTGCCGGCCGATCTGGCGCAATTCCATGTGGACCATCCCGATGTCGACATCACTGTGAAGGAGCGCTGGAGCCGGCAGATCGTGGAGGCGCTTTTGCTGGGCGAGGCCGACGTGGGCATCCTCAACTCCGGCGGCGCCCTCGAGGGCCTCGAATGCCAGCCCTATCGCTCGGACCACCTGGCGGTGGTGATGAAGCCCGACCATCCGCTGGCCGAGCACGGCGCGCTGTGGTTCGACCAGGTCCTCGATTACCCGCTGGTGGGCCTGGAGCATGGCGCTTCGCTGATGGACCTGCTGGCCACCCAGGCGGGTCTGGGGCAGAAGGTGCTCAAGCTGCGGGTGCAGATGCAGGGCTTCGAGGCCGTCTGCCGGATGATCGAGGCCGGCATGGGCGTTGGCGTGCTGCCCCGGCATGCCGCCGAAGCCTATCTGCCGGGCATGAAGCTCGAGATTCGCCTGCTCAAGGACGAGTGGGCGGTGCGGCAGATGCTGGTCTGCACGGCCCGCGGACGGGAGACATCGGCGCCACTCGAGCGGCTGGTGCGCAGCTTGACGCGCGCGGTCCAGGCAAGCGCGTAGGGCCTCGTGCGCCGCCGATGATTCCAGCGGGCCGCGGCGTGCAATCGCTCAGCCGGGCGGCGGCGCGAAGATCGAGCGCGTGAGCAGCGCCAGCGCCTGATCGCCAGGCAGGGCCTGCGCGAACAGCGCCTCGGCGCGCTGCACATGCGCCGCCAGGATCCGCCGTGTGCTCGACGGCCCCACCAGCGCCACCAGTGTCGGCTTGCCGACATCCTGCTGGCAGTCCTTGCCCAGCGCGGAGACATCCATTTCGCCATCGGCCAGGTCATCGGCCAGCTGGAAGGCCTGGCCCAGCGCCTGCGCGGCTTCGCGCAGCATGGCCCGGGTGGGGCCGCTGGCGCCCGCGGCCAGGCTGGCCAGTTCGAAGGCCGCGGTGAACAGCGCGCCGGTCTTTTGCTGGTTGGTCTGCGCGATCTGCGGCGTGGTGCGGGCGGGCCCGCTGGCATGCAGGTCCAGGTATTGGCCGCCCACCAGCCCGTGGATGCCGACGGCGTCCGACAGGGCGGTGACCATGTCGGTGCGCACCAGCGGCGCGATGGTGGTCGAGGTCGCGGTGATGCGCCAGGCGCAGGCCAGCAGCGCGACGGCCGCCAGCATGGCCACGTCTTCACCAAAGGCGAGGTGCACGGTGGGCTGGTTGCGGCGCAGCTTGGCGTCGTCCATGCACGGCATGTCGTCCAGGAGCAGCGAGGCCGCATGCACCATCTCGAGCGCGCAGGCGACGTCCAGCACATCGCCGGGGTCCAGGCCGAAGCCACGCGCCGCCAGCAGCAGCAGCAGCGGCCTGACACGCTTGCCCGGGGCCAGCACGCCGTAGCGCATGGCGGCGGCCACCCGGTTTTCCTGGGGATCAGGCGCTGGCAGCAGTGCGACCAGCCGCTCGTTGACCTGCGATCGCAACGCGTCGATCAGCCGCTCCTGCGCGCTGCCCTGGAGTGGGTCAGCGGTGGCGAAAGGCGGTGAAACAGAGGGCGAAACAAACATGCGATGTGAAGGGAGAGGAAACCGCCGACCTGAGCGGTATCGGTACCTTAGCCAGAAAGCGCAAGCCCACGACCCTTGCCCGGCAAAGATGCGCTTCCGTCCTACAGCTCAGGCAGACACAATAGCCAGGATCAATCCTGCCACATCGGCAGCGCCCCAACCCCATGCACTTCGCCTTCATTGCTCCCCCCTTCACCAGCCACGTGCGCGCATTGGAAGCGCTGGCGGCCGTGCTGCTGGACCGGGGCCACCGGGTGAGCTGGATCCATCAGATCGATGTCGCCGCCGTGCTGCGCGAGCCACGCATCGGCTTTCAGGCGGTGGGCGCCGCCAGCCATCCCGCGGGCCAGCTGGAGGCCATGGTCGCCCGCGCCGCCCATCCTGGCGGGCCGCTGGGGCTGCGCCGGGTGATTGGCGATGTGGCCGCGAGTACCGACATGCTGTGCCGCGAGGCGCCGGCCTGGCTGGAGAAGCGGGGCGTCGATGCCATCGTTGCCGACCAGATGGAAGCGGCCGGCGGTTTGCTGGCCGCGGGGCTGGGCCTGCCTTTCATTTCCGTGGCCTGCGCGCTGCCGGTCAACCGCGACCCGCGCGTGCCGCTGCCCGTCATGCCCTGGGGCTATGCGCAGGATGCGCGCGCCGAAACGCTCAACGAAGGCAGCACCCGGGTGTATGACTGGATGATGGGGCGGCATGAAGCGGTGATCCGCCAGCACGCCGCACGCTTTGGCCTGCAGGGCCGGCGCACGCTGGCCGATTGCGTCTCGCCGCTGCTGCAGCTCAGCCAGACCACGGCGGGCTTTGACTTTCCCCGGATGGCGCCAGAACCCCATTTCCACCATGTCGGCCCCTTGCGCGCACCGCCCGCGGCCGAGCCGGCGCTCGATCTGCCGCTCGATGCCGCCCGGCCCTTTGTCTTTGCCTCGCTGGGCACGCTGCAGGGCGGGCGCTACGCGCTGTTCGAGCGCATCGCCCGCGCCTGCCGCGCCGAGGGCGTGCAGCTGCTCATTGC
>JBEVDH010000257.1:0-14491 GCA_040514115.1 Comamonas sp.
CAGCGTGGTCTTGATGCATTCGAATTCCTTGGCGGCGTCCATCGTGCGCTGCTCGATCAGGCCGGCAATCGGCTCGACCACCGCATAGGCCAGCAAGATGCCCAGGAAGGTGCCGACCAGCGCCGAGCCTATCATCGCGCCAAGCACGGCCGGCGGCTGGCCGACCGAGCCCATGGTATTGACCACGCCGAGCACGGCCGCGACGATCCCGAACGCCGGCAGTCCCCCGGCCATGCGGCCCAGCGCTGCGACCGGGGCGTGCGACTCCTGGTGATGGGTTTCGATCTCGCTGTCCATCAGCGCTTCGATCTCGTGCGAATTGAGGTTGCCCGAGACCATCATGCGCAGATAGTCGGTAAGGAATTCCATGATGTGCGTATCGCGCAGCAGATTCGGGTACTTGGCGAAGATCGGCGACTCCAGCGGCGCCTCGACATCGGACTCCACCGACATCAGGCCTTCCTTGCGCGCCTTCTGCAAGATCTCGTAGAGCAGCGCCATCAGCTGGAGAAAGCGCTCCTTGTTGTATTTGGAGGATTTGAACGCCGCCGGCAGCGCGCGCAGCGTGGCCTTGATGACCTTGGGCTGGTTCGCGACGATGAACGCCCCGAGCGCGGCCCCGCCAATGGTGAGCATTTCAAACGGCAGGGCCTTTGCGACCACGCCGATATTGCCGCCGTGCAGCACGTAGGTGCCGAACACACAGGCAAAGGCGATGAAGAAACCAAGAATGACAAGCATGCGGAGATTGTGCGTTTCCCGGTCATCGGGATTGGCTGGATAAGCGGGGCGAATGCCGCATTTATCGGCAGCTCTGGGGCTGGGTGGAGGGCGGGGCGGCACAGGCAGGCCGGGGCCGACGCATACCTGCGGGGCTGGCTGCCTGCGCTGCTGCGCTGCGCCCGCCGCAGTCCACTGCCAAGGCAGCCAGGCACCCGCCAGGCATTCTATATAGACAGCCCCGACCCGCCCGCCAAGCCCCGCGCAAAAATATTCCACTCAACCCCTAAAGTTTGTTGCCCACCGCTCCGATAAACAAAGCAACAGGGAAGTTGACGCCCTGCACCGCACAAGCTGCCAACCAACCCAACCTTTTGTTGAGTGGCTTGAACGGAATTGGGCTGCCGCCGCCGCCCGCCTTGGAGAAATCCGGGGGACTGATCTGGCGGCGGGCGTTTTGATTTGCACTAAGGAGCTCTTACCATGGCCATGACCATCAACACCAACATCTCGTCGCTGAACGCACAACGCAACCTGACGACCTCGCAATCGTCGCTGTCGGCTTCCATGCAGCGCCTGTCGTCGGGCATGCGCATCAACAGCGCCAAGGACGACGCTGCCGGCCTGGCCATCGCCGAGCGCATGAGTGCACAGATCACCGGCCTGAATCAGGCAGGTCGCAATGCCAACGACGGCGTTTCGCTGGCGCAAACGGCTGAAGGCGCACTGGGCACCATCGGCACCAACCTGCAGCGTATCCGTGAACTGGCAGTGCAATCGCGCAATGCCACCAACTCCGAAGAAGATCGTTCGGCCCTGCAAAAGGAAGTGTCGCAGCTCAAGAGCGAAATCAACCGTGTGGCAAAGGACACGGCTTTCAACGGCACGAACCTGCTGGACGGTTCTTTCACTTCGAAGGCATTCCAGGTCGGTGCAAACCAAGGTCAGACGATTGAAGTGAACTCGATCGTGGACGCGAACATTGGCAACCTGGGCAACTGGACCAGCGCCGATGTGGCTGCCAAGGCTTCCGGTGCAACGCTCACTGGCGGTACGGTTACTGCCGGAGCCGGTACCCTCGATCTGACCAGCATCACTGTCGATGCCACCAATGGCGTGGGCGCTTTCTCGATCACTGCTGGCGGCAAGTCCTACGCCGTGACCGCAACCGCGTTTGCTACAGACGATGCGACAACGCAGGCGGCAGTCGCCACCAAGATCGCTGCCTTGACCATTCCTGGCCTGACGGGTACGGCAACCGCCGCCAGCGTGACTTTCGCCAACACCAATGGCAACAACATGTCGGTGGGAACCACGCTGCCTGCCGGACCTTCCGCAGCCGTGAGCGGTCAAACGACGACCTACGCCGCGATCACCACGCCACTGGAAATCAATGGCGTCAACATCCAGGTGGGTGCTGCAACCAGCGATGCCCAGCGTTTGAGCGAGCTGTCTTCGGCCATCAACAGTGCCTTTAGCGACGGCAGCGTGACTTCCGCGGTGGTCGATGGCAAGCTGCAGTTGACCTCGAAGACGGAAGACCTGGTCATTGGTGGCACCGTGACAGGCACGGGTCTGACTGCAGGCACCACGGCGTTCGTTGACGGCACTGGCCAGACTGGCTTCGAAAACCTGGATGTTTCCACCGTCGAAGGTGCTGATGACGCCATTTTGGCCATGGACGCCGCCCTCAAGGCAGTGAACTCGGCCCGCGCCGACCTGGGTGCGATCCAGAACCGCTTTGAATCGGTGGTGTCGAACCTGAGCGTGAACAGCGAAAACCTTTCGGCTTCCAAGAGCCGCATCATGGACGCTGACTTCGCCAAGGAAACCGCCAACCTGAGCCGCTCGCAGGTTCTGCAGCAAGCCGGCACGGCCATGGTCGCCCAGGCCAACCAGCTGCCCCAGGGCGTGCTGTCCCTGCTGCGCTGATCGAACTTCAGCACCGGCCTGCGGGCAGGTGCTTGATCTCAAACCCGGCTTCGGCCGGGTTTTTTGCGTTCTGGAAGGGGTGGGAAGTAGGAACTGGGCGGCTTTTGTAACGCTTTTCCCTGCTATGGCAAACGATGGTTGCGCGAACAATTGCTACATCCGGGCGGCGGCACCATGCGCTGTATCGCTCGAATGAAACGCCAGTGCGTCGTACTGGCATTGCAACAGCTTTCGCAGTGCCGGGAGCATGGCTTTAAACAGGAGCGTTGACCATGGCAGCCATCATTAATACGAATATTCAGTCCCTCAATGCGCAGCGAAATCTTTCGTCGTCGCAGTCTTCGTTGGCCACTTCGATGCAGCGCCTGTCCTCGGGGCTGCGCATCAACAGCGCCAAGGATGACGCTGCGGGCCTGGCGATTTCCGAACGCATGAGCACGCAGGTGCGTGGCCTCACGGTCGCGGCGCGCAATGCCAATGACGGCATTTCGCTGGCGCAGACCGCGGAAGGCGCGCTGAGCTCGGTGGGCAACAACCTGCAGCGCATCCGTGAGCTTGCAGTGCAGGCGCGCAACGCCACCAACTCCGATGAGGACCGTGCAGCGCTGAATGCCGAAGTGCAGCAGCTCAAGTCCGAAGTCACACGGATTTCGCAGCAGACCACGTTCAACGGCACCAAGCTGCTCGATGGCTCGTTCACCGACATGGCCTTCCAGGTGGGCGCCAACCAGGGCGACACCATCAATATCGCTGATATCGCCAACGCCAACATCAGCGCACTGGGCAACTGGGAGAGCGCATCGACAGATGCCGTGGTCCGCGGCATCATCCCCGACGGCGGCTATGTGGCGGCCATCGCCACGACTTCGGGTACGTCCGGCGCGTTCACGACGGCCGTTCCGTCCGCTGCCGGCGAGACCTTCAAGCTGACCGTGGGCGGTGTCGACATTGTCGACCAGACTGCAACCGCAACGCTCGATGACGTCGACGCGGCTGACATCGATACCGCGCTGGGAACCACTGCCGTGCGCAACAGCCTGCTGGCTGCCGGCATCACGGTGTCGGGCACCGCTACCGCGGGCACGCTGGCTTTCAACAAGGCAGATGGCACGGCACTGACGGTGGGTGTGACCAGCACCTACGCAGCGACGGCGGGCAGCTTTGCGACCCCCGCCTTCACCGCCACCCACAACGGCACGCCCGCCGTGAACTCCAGCTTCTCGACCATCGGCTCGGGCGAGTTCACGCTGCAAGGCGTGAAACCCGACGGCTCGTCCGGCGCCGTGGTGGATATTGTCGTCGGCGCGGCCGCGACGCCCGCCGAGCGCAGCACGGCCCTGGCCACGGCGGTGAATGCCCAGACCCACAATACCGGCATAACGGCTTCCGTCATCAATGGCAAGCTGTCGCTCGAGTCCAAATATGGCGACTTCACGATTGGCTCCAGCTTGACCGCCACCGAATTGGCGGATGCGACCGGCCTGACCGCTGGCGTCTCGGGCGCGGTGGCCGGCGGCACGGCCTACGCCCAGGGCATTGCCAAGACCGGCTTTGCCGATCTGGATGTGTCCTCCACGAACGGCGCCGACAATGCCATCCTGGCGATGGATGCCGCCTTGACGGCCGTCAATGGCGCGCGCGCCACCTTGGGCGCAGTGCAAAGCCGCTTTGAGACAACGGTTGAAAACCTGAGCGTGACCACCGAGAATCTGTCGGCCGCGCGCAGCCGCATCATGGACGCCGACTTCGCCGTCGAAACCGCGAACCTGAGCCGCTCGCAGATCCTGCAGCAGGCCGGCACGGCGATGGTGGCCCAGGCCAACCAGCTGCCCCAGCAAGTGCTGCAGCTGCTGCAAGGCTGATTTTTCAGACCTTCGAGGGATTTTCGCCCTCAAGTTTCACGCGCCGCGGCCGATAAACCGTGGGTGACGTTGTCGGGTGGTCTGGCTGTCTTCGCGGTCGACCACCTTTTTTGTTATGTGCGGCAGCTTCTGGCGAGTGGCTGGCTGCGAAGGGGAGATATCTATGGCGATCAGCTCGGTAGGCTTGGGCAGCGGCATCAACGTCGAGGACACGGTGGCCAAGCTGGTGGCTATTGAGCAGCGGCCCATCCAGGCCCTGCAGACCAAGGCAACGGCCATCAATTCCCAGATGTCGGCGTTCAGCCAGCTCAAGTCGCAGATTTCCAATCTGCAGACCCAGGTGGCCAAGCTGGGCTCGCTCGATACCTGGCAGGGCCGGGTGCTGAGCTCGTCCAATGCGACCACGGTCACCGGCACCGCGACCAGCAAGGCGGCCACCGGCACATACGATGTCAAGGTGCAGCAGCTCGCATCGGCGCAGACCATTGGCTCGGGTGCCGTGGCCAAGGACTCGGCCCTGGGTGAGGGCAAGCTGACGATCACTTTGGGTGAGTGGAAGGACGGGGCGCTCAAGGCCAATGAGGTGGATGGCGTGCCGGCTTCGTTGTCCATCGACATCACGGCGGCAGAAGATACCCTTGCCAAGGTCGCCGCCAAGATCAATGCCGCGAATGCGGGCGTGACGGCAACGGTGCTGCGTGACCATACGGGCGAGCGTCTGACGCTGCAGTCGACTGGAACGGGAGGCAATGCGGCGTTCTCGGTGGCCGTGGAAGAAGATGCAGGCAAGCCCGGCTTGAAGCGTCTGGAATACCTCGGTGTCGACAGCAGCGCGGGCATGACCCGTTCGCAGACGGCCCAGGACACGCTGGCGACCATCAACGGCATCCCCATGTCGTCGCGCAATCTGGCGTTTACCGAGGTGGCCGACGGCGTGACGCTGACGGTCTCGCAGAAGATGGCGGATGCCGACGCCGCGGTGCGCATCACCATCAAGGGCGACACCGCGACGGCCAAGAGCGCGCTGACCAATCTGGTGGAGTCGTACAACGCGCTGAGCAGCGCGATGACCACCATGACCGCCTATGACCCGGCCACCAAGACCGCCGGCACGCTGCAGGGCGATTCGACGGCAATCAATCTGCAAAGCGCGCTGCGCCGGCTGCTCAGCGGCAACAGCGGTGCGGGCGGCGCTTTCAGCACGCTGTCGCAGCTGGGGCTGGAGTTTCAGAAAGACGGCAAGCTCAAGATCGACGACACCAAGCTGACCAAGGCGCTCGAGAAGCCGGAGGATCTTGCCAAATTCTTCGCGGCCGATCCCGAAGGCTCCGCCAGCGACGGTCTCGGGGTCAGGCTCCAGGAATTCACCGCGGGTCTGCTGTCCAGCGATGGCGTGTTTGCCACGAAGGACACAAGCATGAAATCCCAGATCAAGCGCAATACGCAGGACCAGGAGCGCCTGACGACCCGCGTCAACAACTATGAAAAGCGCTTGCTGGCGCAGTACACCGCGCTCGATGTGAAGATGGCCAGCCTGACCTCGCTGGACAACTACGTCACCCAGCAAATCACGTCGTGGAACAACCAGAACAACTGAGCGGTTTTTGCCCCGCGCTTCGCCGGATTTGGCGGGCGCAACTAAATTAAGCTTGAGTTTGTCCCGCCCATGCCGATAAGTTTGGCAAGTTCAAAGAAATTCGGCATTGGAAGGAGTCGTTGTCATGTTTTCCCCAGTAAGCGCTCGCGCAACTTCGGCCTACCGTCAGGTGGGTGTTCAATCCATGGTCGATGGTGCTTCGCCGCACCAGTTGATCAAGATGCTGTTCGACGGCCTGATCCTCTCGATCAATGGCGCGCGTGGCGCCATGGAGCGTGGCGATGTGGGCGAGAAAATCCGCCACATCGGCAAGGCCGTCCGCATCCTGCAGGAAGGCCTGCTGAGCGCGATCGACCGCGAGCGTGGCGGCGAAGTGGCGAACAACCTTGCCCAGCTGTATGAATACTGCGTCGGCCGGCTCACCCTGGCCAATGCGCGCAACGATGTGAAGCTGGTCGAGGAAGTCGCGGGCCTGGTGGGGACCGTGTCGCAAGGTTGGAACGAAATGGGCCTCCAGGATGGTGTGGCGACCACGGGAGGCTAGAAAATGGAGCATAGCTTGATCGATTACTACAAGGCCATAGAAGACAGCAGCCTCAAGATGCTTGAGGCTGCACGGGGGAAAGACTGGGAAGGCGTGGCGCGCTACGAAGGTGCCTGTTCGGTGTTGATCGAGCAGCTGCGCTTCCAGTCACAGGAGCAGCAGCTGCTGCCCGAGCAGCGCCGCGAGAAGGCCCGCATCATGCAGCGCATCCTGCGCAACGATGCCCAGATCCGCACGCTGGCCGAGCCCTGGCTCGCGCAGGTCGAACATATGTTTGACGGGCAGGCCCAGGTGCTGCACTGATCTGCCGAGGCCGCTGCGTGCGGCTGGCCCAGACACAAAAACCCGCGTTCGTGAGAGCGCGGGTTTTTTTATGGGCGCTCGCCCGCCATGCTCCGCTCGTCTAAATCTCCGGGGCTTGGATCGGGGTGGGTTTGTAGCGGGGCCGTCCACCCTTCGATCCTTCGACAGGCTTTGCTGGAGCTTCGGCCGCCCATCCTTCGATCCTTCGACGGGGCCGCCGAGGCAAGCTCAGGATCAGGACGAACGGATCTGAACCGTTCGCCCTGATCCAAGCCCCAGACGCAAAAAAACCGCCAGCGCAATGCCAGCGGTTCTCAAATGCCTGCAAGCGCGCGCCCGGCGCGCTGCACTCACACCTGCATGTTCATCACATCCGTATAAGCCTGCACCAGCCGGTTGCGCACGTGCAGCGACGCCTGGAAGCCGATCTGCGCCTTCTGGATGGCAATCATGGTCTCTTCCAGGCTCACGGCCGGGTTCTCGAGCTGCACTTCGCGCTGCAGGTTGCCCGAGTGTTCCTGCGCGGCGCTGACCGACTTCAGGGCCCCCTTGAGGGCTTGCGTGAAGCCGCCGTCGACCTCGCGTGTGGAGGTGGGCGTTGCGGCAACGCGGCGGGCCAGGTCGGCGCCGGAGAGGGAGGGAATAGAAGTATTGATGCGGAGGTCCATGACAAATTCCAGGGGAGTTTGTGAGATGGGTTGAATCGTAGGGCTTCGCGCAGCATTCATCTCGGCAAATAGATGCCCAAAGGGGCGCCTTATCGGCGGAACGTCCGGGCCCGAATTCCGAATAATCGGCCCCACGTCAGGCTCCCTGTGGGTCCTCACCAAATTGGAAACAAGATGTCTGCAGTCGCTGAAATCCCCCTCGCAATCCCTTCCGCCAGCCCTTCGTGGTCGCAGCGTCTGGCCACGCTCGATCGTGGTCAGCGCCTGCGTCTGGGCGCCGTCGCCGCACTGGTGGTGATCGGCCTGGTCGCGGCGGTGATGTTCAATCGCCAGCCCGACTACAAGGTGCTGTTCTCGAACCTGAGCGACAAGGATGGCGGCGCGATCGTCGCGCAGCTGACCACGCTCAATGTGCCCTACCAGTACGCCGAAGGCGGTGGCGCGATCCTGATTCCCGCCGACCGCGTGCACGATGTGCGCCTGAAGCTGGCCACGCAGGGCCTGCCCAAGGGGTCGGTCACCGGTTTCGAGCTGATGGAGACCAGCCGCTTCGGCATCACCCAGTTCCAGGAACGGCTGAACTTCCAGCGCGGCCTCGAAGGCGAGCTCACGCGCTCGATCCAGGCACTGTCCTCGGTGCAGACGGCCCGCGTGCATCTGGCGCTGCCCAACCAGAACGGTTTCTTTCGCGAACAGCAAAAGCCCTCGGCCTCGGTGCTGGTGACGCTGCATGCGGGCCGTTTCCTCGACCGCGCGCAGATCGCGGGCATCGTGCATCTGGTCGCCTCGAGCGTGCCCGAGCTCCAGCCCTCGGCCGTGAGCATCCTCGACGACACCGGCAAGCTGCTGTCGCAGTCGCCGGACGGCAACGGCAACGCGGTCGACGTGCAAAAGCTGATGTACACCCAGCAGATCGAGCAGCAGTACACGCGCCGCATCCTGGACATCCTCGAGCCCGTGGTCGGCAAGGACAACGTGCGCGCCCAGGTCACGGCCGATATGGACTTCAGCCAGACCGAGTCCACTTCCGAGCAGCACCGCCCCAACCAGACCGCCGACACCAGCGCGATCCGCAGCCAGCAGGTCGTGGAAAGCAGTGGCACGCAGCAGCCGGCTCAGCCCACGGGCGTGCCTGGCGCGACCAGCAACCAGCCTGGGGTGCCGGCCACCGCGCCCATCAATGGGGCCAACCCGGCGCCCGTCGCGGCCAATGGCCAGCCGGCTGCGCCCGGCGGCAAGCGCGAATCGCTGACGAATTACGAAGTCGACAAGACGGTGCGCGTCACGCGCGGCAGCAGCGGTGCGATCAAGCGCCTCACGGCCGCCGTGGTGGTGAATTACCAGCCGGTGGTGGCCGAGCCCGGCCAGGCGCCGGTGCAAAAGGCGCTGAGCGCCGAGCAGCAGGCCAACATGCTGGCGCTGGTGCGCGAGACCATCGGCTTCAGCCAGGAGCGCGGCGACTCGGTCAACCTGATGAACGCACCCTTCCGCGACGACAGCACGCCGCCGGTGGTGCTGCCGCTGTGGAAGCAGCCTGAAACCATCGAACTGGTGCGCACGCTGGCCTGGCCGCTGGGCCTGGCGCTGTTTGGCGCGATCCTGATCCTGGGTCTGCTGCGGCCGCTGCTCAAGAGCCGCGCGCCCGAACTGCGCGGCCCGCAGTTCGAGGCGCTCGAAGCCGAGAACCCCGAGCGTCCGGCCCTGGCCGCGCCCGCCACGGAGCTGCAGCCCACCGACAGCCAGCTGCGCCTGGAGCAGGCACGCCAGCTGACCAAGCAGAACCCGATCGCCGTGGCGAACATTGTGAAAACCTGGGTCAACGGCGAAAGCTGATCCCGCATTTGGACGGATGAATTCCCATGGATGATCGAGGCCTGAACGACGCCGCCATCTTGTTGATGTCGCTTGGCGAGGAAGAGGCGGCCGAGGTGTTCAAACACCTGTCGCCCAAGGAAGTGCAAAAGCTCGGCGAGACGATTGCGCGCATGCGCGGCGTGTCGCGCGAGAAGGTCGATTTCGTGATCAATCGCTTCCATGACGATGCCGGTGCGCAGAGCCTCCTGGTGAACGACGCCAGCGACTACGTGCGCTCGGTGCTCAAGCGCGCGCTGGGCGAGGACAAGGCCTCGCTGCTGATCGACCGCATCCTGCAGGGCGGCGATGTCTCGGGTATCGAAAGCCTCAAGTGGATGGACCCGCTGTCGGTGGCCGAGCTGCTGCGCAACGAGCACCCGCAGATCGTCGCGGCCATCCTGGTGCACCTCGAGCACGAGCAGTCGGCCGCGGTGCTGATGCAGCTGCCCGAGCGCTTTCGCAGCGAAGTGCTGCTGCGCGTGGCGACACTCGAAGGCATCCAGCCGACGGCGCTCAAGGACCTCAACGAAGTGCTGTTCAAGGTGCTGGCCGGCGGCGACAAGGTGCGCAAGACCTCGCTGGGCGGGGTCAAGACGGCCGCGGAAATCATCAACCAGCTCGGCGGCAATGCCGATGCGGCGGTGCTCGACACCATCCGCAACTACGACCTGGACCTGGCGCAGAAGATCATGGACAAGATGTTCGTCTTCGACGACCTGGTCAAGCTCGACGACCGTTCGCTGCAGCTGGTGCTGCGCGAAGTGGCGTCCGAGACGCTGATCGTCGCGCTCAAGGGCGGCACGATGGAAGTGCGCGACAAGATCCTCGCGAACATGTCGATGCGCGCTTCCGAGGCACTGCGCGAAGACCTCGAATCGCGCGGGCCGATGCGCCTGTCCGAAGTCGAGGCGCAGCAAAAGGAAATCCTCAAGGTGGTGCGCCGCCTCGCGGAAGAAGGCCAGATCACCATAGGCGGCGCGGCCGAAGACAGCTATGTCTAACGGCTCGCACTCACGCTTCATTCCCAGCGAGGAAATCGACAGCTCCAGCGTCGTGCAGTGGCGTTTCGGCGCCGTGGGCAACGCCGGCATGTCGCCAATCCTGCCGCTGACAGCTGCGGCGACCGCAGCGGCCGCCGAGCCGCTGCAGGACGTGGAGGTCGTCGAAGCAACGGCGTCCGCGCCCCAGGCCGACGCCGCGCAGCTCGAGCAGCTGCTGCAGCAGGCGCGCGAGCAGGCCCATGCCGAGGGCCGCGCCGCGGGCCTGGCCCAGGGCCGCGCCGAAGCCACCAACGAATGGCAGCAGCGCATGGACGGCTACACGTCCGGCGCGGGCCGCGAGACCGCGCAGCGCATGCAGGCACTGGTCGAGAAGTGCGAGGACAGCCTGCAGGCACTGGAGCAGAACATGGCCTCCGAAGTGCTGCAACTGGCCTGCGACATCGCGCGCCAGGTGGTGCGTCAGGAGCTGGCCTGCAAGCCCGAGGCGCTGCTGCCGGTGGTGCGCGAGGCGCTCGACATGCTGGTCACCGAAGGCCGCGCCGTCACGGTGCGCCTCAATCCCGTGGACTGGGAAGTGCTCGATGCGCCGCTGCGCGCCGAGCATGGCGGCACGGGCAAATTGCAATGGCTGGCCGACGCATCGGTGCCGGCGGGCGACGTGCGCGTCGACTCGGGCGGCGCGGTGATCGAAGCCGGTCTCGACAGCCGCTGGCGCCGCGCCGTGGCCGCGCTGGGCCTGGTCTCTTCCTGGTACGAGGGCGGTCATGGCGAATGAACCGGCGCTGGCCCCCTGGCGCGAATTCCTGGCGGGCGCGCGTGCGCGCTACGCCCAGCCCGTGGCGCTGGAAAGCCGCGGCACGCTCAGCCGCCTCACCGGCCTGGTGCTCGAGGCCTCGGGCCTGCGCGTGCCCGTGGGCGCGCAGTGCCATGTGCACATGCCCCACCAGGCACCCGTGCTGGCCGAAGTCGTCGGTTTCTCGGGCGAAAAAGCCTTTCTGATGCCCGCGGGCGATACCCAGGGCCTGTCGAGCGGCGCGGTGGTCACGCCGGCGCCGGCCTTCGTGCCCGCGCCGCGCTTTGGCGAACCGGTTGCCGAAGTGTCGCTGGCCACGGGCATGCTGCGCCTGCCGATGGGCGACGGCCTGCTGGGCCGCGTGGTCGACTCGCAGGGCGTGCCGCTGGACCATGCGGGCCCGATCACCGATGTCACGGCCGAGCCCATGGACCGCCGCCAGATCAACGCCATGGACCGCGACCCGGTGCGCGAGCCGCTCGACACCGGCGTGCGCGCATTGAACGCGCTGCTCAGCGTCGGCCGCGGTCAGCGCCTGGGCCTGTTTGCCGGCTCGGGCGTGGGCAAGAGCGTGCTGCTGGGCATGATGGCGCGCTACACCAAGGCGGATGTGATCGTCGTCGGCCTGATTGGCGAGCGCGGCCGCGAAGTCAAGGAATTCGTCGAGGACATCCTGGGCGCCGAGGACCGCGGCCGCGCCGTGGTTGTCGCGGCGCCCGCCGATGCGCCGCCGCTCTTGCGCATGCAGGGCGCGGCCTACGCCACCGCCATTGCCGAGCATTTTCGCGACAAGGGCCAGCATGTGCTGCTGCTGATGGATTCGCTGACCCGCTACGCCATGGCGCAGCGCGAGATCGCCCTGGCGATCGGCGAGCCGCCGGCCACCAAGGGCTACCCGCCATCGTGCTTCGCCAAGCTGCCCCAGCTCGTCGAGCGCAGCGGCAACGGCCTCAACGGCGTTGGCTCGATCACCGCGTTCTACACCGTGCTGTCCGAAGGCGACGACCAGCAGGACCCGATTGCCGATGCGGCGCGCGCGATTCTCGACGGCCACATCGTGCTGTCGCGGGCGCTGGCCGAAACCGGCCATTTCCCCGCGATCGACATCGAGCAGTCGGCGTCGCGCGTGATGCACAACGTGGTGGGGCGCGAGCACTTCGAGCTGGCGCGGCGCTTTCGTGCCGTGTATTCGCGCTACCAGAAGAGCCGCGACCTGATCCAGGTCGGCGCCTATGTCGCGGGTTCCGACCCGCAGATCGATGAAGCCGTCAGGTTGCAGCCCGCAATGGCCGGCTTCCTGCAGCAGAACATGTTTGAAGCCGCCACCATGGACGAGAGTATCTCGGGCATGGCTGCGCTGCTTGGCCACTAACCGGGAATACGAATGTCGTCGTTGAATGCTCTCATGGTGGCGATCGATGCAGCAATGCGCAAGCGCGACGAAGCGCGCCAGATGCTGCAGGCGCGGGTGCAGGCCTGCCACGCCGCGCAGGCCCAGATGGACCAGCTGCAGGACTATGCGGCGCAGATGCAGCAGCGCTGGGGGGCGCACGAGAACCAGTCGGTGCAGCCCGAGGTCATGTACCACCAGTACCAGTTCATGGAGCGGCTGAGCCACGCGATGGGCCTGCAGACCAAGGCCATCCAGGACCAGGCGATCCGCCTCGAAGCCGCGCAGAAGGCGCTGATGGCCTGCGAGCTGCGCTTGACCAGCCTGCAGAAGGTCGTGGCCGCGCGCCAGCGCGACATCTCGCTGGCGCTGATGCGCCGCGAACAGAAACAAACCGACGAGCGCGCCGCGCTGCAGTTCATCGGCCGCACCTTCGGCCTGCAGTTCCAGGAAGCATGAGCATGGAAAAAGCCGCGATCCGCAGCGCCCCGCAGACGTCCTCCGCCAATCCCGTCGCGCGCAATGCCGCCGCGCGCCAGGCCGCGGGCCCGCAAGCCGCCGATTCCAAAGCCGGATTCTCGCTGCTGATGGCCGATATGGCCGCGCCCGGCCCCCTGTCCGTCACTGCCGAGGGATCGGGCGAGCCGGCGCTGGCGGGTACCGATCCATCCATGCCTGGTACCCATCCCTTCCTGCCCGGTGCCTATGCGTCGCTGGCCGCTACCGACCCGGCGCTGGCCCTCACCGATCCCGCGCTGGCCGCGGCTGATCCTGCTCTGGCGGGTGCCGATCCGTCGCTGGCTGCTGCCAATCCTTCTCTGGTGGGCCTGAATGGGTCCCTGGCGGCGCTGCCGAGGCAGGATCTGACCCCGGTCGAAGCCGGCATTTTTTCACTGGCCAGCCTGGTCGGGCAGACCGCGCGCATGGATGGCGCGGCCGATGCCGCGCAGCGCGACGGCCGCCCTGTGCCCGCAGGCGAGGGCTTGCGCCGCAACGTGGCCCTGCCGATGGGCGCGGCCCTGCCGGCGGCGCTGCCGGCGCCCGCCTGGGGCGCGGGCGGTGCGCGCGATACGGCAGCGGCCGATGCCGGCGTGCCGCAAAGCCTGGCCGATACCTGTGCCATTACCCCCGAATCCAGCACCCTGGCGCTCACGCCTTCCGATCGCGGCACGCCCACGCATGCGCTGGCAGCCCTGCTGGCGCAGATGGAACCCGAGCCACAGGCGCTGGCCGGTACGCTGGCTTCGGCAGGCTTGCCGGGCCTGGCCGCGGCAGGCCCGGCCTTGGGCAACGGCGCCGCACCTGCCGTGGGCAGCGGCGCGGGCGAGGCCTCGGCCCCCATTGCGGCGGCCGATGCCTCGGCGGTGGATGCGCCCGCGGCCGATGCTGTGCTCTCGCTGCCTGACGACACCTGGGCCGACCAGCTGTCCGAGCAGGTTGCGTTCTGGGTCCAGCAAAAGACCCAGCGCGCCGAGATGACGATCGACCGCCAGGGCCAGCCGGTGCAGGTGCAGGTCGCGATCACCGGCAACGAAGCCCATGTCACCTTCCGCAGCAACGAGCAGCAGACGCGCGACATGCTTGACGCCAGCACCGCGCAGTTGCGCGAAATGCTCGAGCAGCAGGGCCTGACACTGGCCGGCGTGACGGTGCAAAGCGGCAATGCGGGCGGCGAGGGCGCCTCCGCACAGGGCGACTCTTCGCGCCAGGACCCCTCGGGCCGGCAGGCATCGCGCGACAACGAAGGCCCGCCCCAGATCGCCCAGGTGTCGGTTGACCTGCGTGGACGGCCGCAGGCAGGCCGCACGGTGGATCTGTTTGTCTAGG
>JBEVDH010000266.1:0-30302 GCA_040514115.1 Comamonas sp.
CAACCTGGCAGGCAAAACAAACTATGGGCTGAAGCTCTTTGGTGGCCCCTGTATTTGGCGGCTGTCCAGGAGCCCATTGCGATCAGGCATGCAAGGGCTGCAACATCCAAGAGCCAGGACGGCTTCGCCGTCCACGCTCTTGACCCTGCCGTGAACGACAGGGTTTGCCGCGCATTGGATCAATCTGGGCAATCCCATCCTTGCGAAGCTTGGCGGCGATGGGCAACCGGCCGGTGTCTCGGTCGACCTGGCAAACGCGTTCGCTCGCCGGCTCGGCGTGGAGATCGAGCTGGTGGTGTTCGACTCCGCGGGGAAATCGGTGGACGCCGTGACCGCCGAGCGCGCCGACATCGGCTTCTTCGCGGTGGACCCGCTGCGCGGCGCCGGCATCCGCTTCACGGCGCCCTACGTTCTCATCGAAGGAGCGTATCTGGTGCAGGAGGCGTCGGCCATCACGGACAACGCAGAAGTCGATGTGCATGGTGTCCGCGTGGTGGTCGGCAAGGGCAGCGCCTACGACCTGTACCTCACGCGCGCGCTGAAGGCGGCGCAGATTCTGCGCGCGCCGACCTCGCCGACCGTTGTCGAGACCTTTCTCGCGCAGCAAGCCGAAGTCGCGGCGGGCGTGAAGCAGCAGCTGGAGTTCGATGCGCAGCGCCATCCGGGTCTGCGACTGTTGCCGGGGCGATTCATGGTCATCGAGCAGGCGATGGGTCTGCCCAAAGGGCGCAGCGCCGCCGCCGCGCAGCTGCTGTCGTCATTTGTGGAGGAGATGAAGCACACCGGATGGGTGCATGCCGCACTGAAGTTTCACGGGATCGAAGGCGCCTCCGTGGCCCCGCCAGGGTAGCGCGCTGGCAGCCGCCCAGGGCGGTGACCCCAGGGTCACTGCTTGGGCAGCTCCAATGTGAAGCGCACGCGCTGCTGCGCGCAACTGCCGGTGATCTCGCCGCCATGCGCCTGTGCGACCTGCTGCACGATGAACAGGCCCAGCCCCAGGTGCGTGCGGTCCGGCCGGTCGGAGTTGCTTTTCCCGCGGCGCAAGGGCTCATACAGCTGCTCGATGTCATCGGGCTGCAGCTCGCCCGCGTTCTCCACCCAGACCCGCACCGCGCCCGCCTCGCCCTCGACCTTCACCGTGATCGGCTCTCCCGCATCTCCATGCTTGATGGCGTTGGATATCAGATTGCCAAGCGCCTCGCGCACCCAGGACGCATCGAACGCCCCCTCGGCCGGGCCGTGCGCTGTGTAGTCGATCTGCACATCCGGGTGCGCGGCCCGCTGAAGTTCGACTTCCTCCGCGCAGACGACTGCCAGATCGACCGATGCGCGCTGCAGCGCCATGCCCAGGCCCAGGCTGGAACGACTGTACTCCAGCAGGGTGTCGAGCAGCGCCTTCATGCGCCCCACGCCCCGCGTGAGCAGCGCGGTCTGATGCACGGGCGTGATGGCTTGCAGCCGCATGACCCCCACCGTCAGCGAGATGGCGTGCAGCGGGCCACGCAGATCGTGGCCCAGAACGCCCAGAAAAATGCTACGCCAGCGCTCGCGCTCTTCGGCATAGAACTTCACCGACTCGGCCACTGCCTGGTCGATTGCCTCGTTGAAACGCATGATGTCTTCGATGGCGTCCGGCTCCATCGGGTGGTCGTCCGCCCACAGTCGCAGGACGCTCGAGCGCAACGCCCTGAACTCGGCGATCAGTTGCTCGATGTCGATCCCGTCTTGCGCGCGCGTCAACCCATGGATCTGCGCCGACGTCTGGGAGGACCCCTCAGGCGCTCCTCCATGCGACTTGACAATAGACTCCGTCCTACTTTGGGGGCTGCGCAGGTCGGCGGAAATGGCTTCAAGGACCTCGGGCAGATGGTCGCGCAAGGCCTTTTCGCCGGTATGCTTCAAAGCGGGGATGGTCCTTGCAAAGGCCACGGCCTCCTCCAGGATCTGAACGTGGGCCGTTTCCAAAAATGTGGCAAGTCGCATGGTGATTCATCCTCTTTCCAACCGATTTATACCTCAGCACCGCGAGCTCCGCTGATCATGGCCAAACCCATGATTCTGATTGCCGATGACGAAGCGCAAGCTGCGGATATTCTTGGTATTTTTCTCGAGATGAGCCTGCCCGGCGCGACGGTCTGTATCACCCACGGCGGCCAGGAAGCGCTCGAGCAAGCTTGCCGGCAGCGTCCGGATATCGCAGTGATCGATATCGAGATGGCAGGCATGGATGGCCAGGCGCTGGCCCACGCGCTGCGTGCCCTGTACCCTGACCCGGCGCCGCTGCTCATTGCCTCTCGGGGAGTTTCATACGCCTTCAACCGGCCCCCGGCACCGGCGCCTTTGACAAGCTGCCGAGCAAGCCCACCGATATCGACGCCCTCGCGCGCATGCTGGGAGGCTGGATATCTCGGCCGGATATCCAGTCTCGATGGCAACCGGGTGCTGCCCAAGACCGACCCGGCCCCGCCGTGCGCCAGCAATGGCCGCCCACGGTTGATGCGCCGCGCCATGCACAGGCCCGGCCCTGGCTGCCCGACCAAGCCCGCCAACTGCTGGCTTGAACCAGGCCCACCGGCACCCCGGCGCTGCTAGCCATATGAGCGCGGCAAGGCCTCGCCGTCGCGCAGGGGCAGCCCTGCCGTTTCAGGCCGGTAAGGCTGTCACAGATCACCCGCCTGGTGCGCCGCCGCCGCGGCGGCCGCGAGCGCCTGCGGTGGCCAAGCCGCCGGCGCGGGCACCGCGCACGGCGCATCGGTGTCCACGGTGCCGAACAAGGCCGGGCTGACGATCTCCAGATATTCCATGTCCGGCGAATAGTCGAACAGGTAGTGGCGGATGCCGGGCCGCTGGTGCACGCAGTCGCCGGCCTCGACCAGCGTCACCTGGTCTTCATACATGAACTTCGCCCACCCCTTGGTCATGAGCACGATCTGGAAATCCGCGACATGGCGGTGCCAGCCGGTGCCTTCCTGCGGTGGCTTGTTCGCCTTGACCAGATGCGCGATCACCCGGCCCTGGGTGGCGCTGGCGACCCCCAGATCCCGGTAGAGGAAGAAATCTCTCAATCCATCGGAGCGCCAGGGCGTTTCACCCGCCTTGACGTGGGAGAAAAGGGTCGCTTCTTCGCTGCTTGCAGTCATGTGGGTTGCCTTGTGAGAGGGTTCAAAGTGGGTCGAGTGGCCGGCCAGACCGGCGCCCGGGCGGGGGTTCACCGCGGGCCATGCATGAAGCGTGCCCAGCGCGCCTCGCAAGCGACTTCCATGAACGTCACGGCGCACCACCCTTGCCTCGACCTCATGCCAATATGGACGGGCACGTTCGGTTGGTCAAGCAGCGGCGATGCCGCAATGCTGCCGGCAAGCGGACGAAAAAAAACCGGCGCATGAGCGCCGGTTTTTCTGCACAGGTTACTGAGCTCAGTAACGGCCGCCGCCGTGGCCGCCATTGCCATAGCCAACGTCCGAGCGATTGCCGGCGCTGTAACCATTGTTGCTGTAGCCACCACCCGAGCCGCCACCCGATTCACGGGGGCGGGCCAGGTTCACCACGATAGCGCGGCCGTCGACGGACATGCCGTTCAGACCGGTGATCGCGGCTTGGGCGACTTCTGCAGAAACCATTTCCACAAAGCCGAAGCCCTTGGAGCGACCGGTTTCACGGTCCATCATGACCTTGGCCGAAGAGACGCCGCCGAATTCGGCGAAGTTGCTTTCCAGGCTGGAATCGGTCACGGAATAAGGCAGGTTGCCAACGTAGATTTTGACGCTCATGGTGTGAGTCTTTCTGAAATGATGGTGCGCAAGCAATGTGGCGCAGTGGGAACAAGGGGGTGCGGTTCGGGAGTCCGCAGCGACTGACACGGTGGATGGGATCTGCCGCAGCAGCCCATCAGCAGGTAGGGGGATGCGACATGCTCGTTTGCAGCCAGCCCTGGGTGACGGCAAAGAGTCTGGCGGCAGCCGGCGAGACAAAGGTTCTGTCAAACCGGAACACGCGGCAGTAGCTGCCGTTGCTCTGGGAACGATGGACCGAGAAGGAGGCGCGAAAGCGGCCGCAGTCAGTCGGGTGTGTCGCGGGCGAAACGACGTATTTGCCCATGGAAATGCCGATTTTTGGAATCTGGTTCAATCGAGATCGCAGGCTGGAGGCCGCCTGCGTGAGCGCACTGGAAATCCGGTTGACTGCAGTGCTGCAAAACAACCGCGCGACAACGGTCGCGACACGTAGCCTGCCTTGGCCGATGGCGGCCCGGGCAGGATTGGGGCGAAACGCTTAAGCGTTACGACCCCGACCAGTGGATTATATCACCACCTTGCATGTAAAAGCTATCTATTATTATTTTTAGTTTCGATCGGAGCAGGCCGCCTGGACCTTGCAGCCCGGCGACTCTCAGGCCGCACCCAGGTGCTCCACGAGGATCAATGTCCCGATCCCCATCAGCAGAACCCCGCCCAGCCCTTCCGCCCAGCGCCCCACCACGCTGCCCAGCATCCGGCCGAGCATGACGCCCAGCGTCACCATGATGAAGGTGGCAAGGCCGATCGCCAGCGCCACCGCGGCGATGTTGACATCCAGGAACGCCAGCCCCACACCGACCGCCATCGCGTCGATGCTGGTCGCGAAGCCCGTGGCCACCAGCAGCCAGAACCCGTGGCGCCGCGGTTTCTCGGTCACGACATGCTCCGCACGGAAGGCGGCCATCAGCATATGCCCGCCCAGGAGCATCAACATGAAGAAGGCAATCCAGTGATCCCACGCCTTCACGTAATCGGAAGCCGCCGAGCCCAGGGCCCAGCCAATGACCGGCGTGGTGGCCTCGATGACGCCAAAGATGGCGCCGGTGCGCAAGGCTTCGCTCCAGCGGGGCTTGAGCAGCGCCGTGCCTTTGCCGATGGCGGCGGCAAACGCATCGGTCGACATGGCAAAGGCCAACAGGGAAATCGCGGTGAGGTTCATGGGGATGGTCAATCGGTCGGGCGGCAACGCAGCGGCACATCTCCGCTGCCCGACCTGCGTCGCGGTGATATGCCGATGGTCTCGCCAACCGAAAAACGGCTGCCTGCGCCACGGCATACGGGATGCCAAGTGTGTTGACGCAGGCGCCTTCGAAAGCCGAAGGCAGGCTACTCCCCAAAGGGATTGCCATTGTAGCGGGCGCGCACGGGGCCTGGTTTCGGCCTTGTTCAGCGACGGCGGTTTTGGCGACCTGCTGTCAGGCATCTGCCTGGGCGTTTCGACGGCCGCGGGGCTGTGGTTCAGCTTTGCGCGGTCCACCAGGCAGGGCTGAGCTGGCGCAAGCCTTGACCGGGGAAGCTGCCGGTGGCGCGGTACATGGGCGCAACGCAGGCCGCAATCAATCGGCCTTGACGTTCGCCGCCTTGACCACCGCCAGCCACTTCCTGCGGTCCTGTTCGATGACCTTGGCGAACTCCTGCACAGTGCTGTGCAAGGGCTGGATGCCATAGGGCTTGAGCGAAGCTTCCATGGACGGCTCGCGCATCACCTTGACCAGATTGCGGTTGAGATGCGCAATGATGTCGGGTGCGGTGCCGGCCGGCGCCAAGACGCCCAGCCACAGCGAGACGTCGTAGTCCGAGAAACCGGACGTTTCGGACATTGCCGGCACCTCGGGCAGGGCCGACAGGCGCGCCCGCGAGGTCACGGCCAGCGCCCGCAGCTTGTCGTTCTTCAGGTATTCGACGAAGTTCGACGCGGTATCGAAGGTCATGTCGATGCGCCCGGCAAGCAGGTCGCTCAGGCCGGCCGCGCTGCCCTTGTAGGGCACATGCTGCATGTCGACTCCGGCAATGGACTTGAACAGCTCGCCCGACAGGTGGCTGCTGGTGCCGTTGCCGGCGGAGCTGAAACTCAGGCTGCCGGGTTTCTTGCGCGCCAGCGCCACCAGCTCGGCCACCGATTTCGCCGGCAACTGCGGGTTCACCACCAGCAAATTGGACGTGACGTGGGTCAGGCCGACCGGCGCGAAGCTCTTGGCCGGGTCGTATTTGAGGTTGCTGTACAGGCTGGGATTGATGGTCAGCACCCCCATGGTCGAGTACAGCAGCGTGTAACCATCCTTGGGCGCATGGGCGACGGCCTCGGCGCCGATGCTGCCGCCGGCGCCTGCCCGGTTGTCCACGACCACGGGCTGGCCCAGGGCCTCGGCGAGTTTTTGCGCCATGCCGCGCGCCATCAGATCGGTGGCGCCGCCCGCCAGGAAGGGCACGATGAGGCGGATGGGCTTGCTCGGGTAGCCGCCCGGGCCCTCGCCCGCGTGGACGGCGGGCATTGCCAGGCAAGCCAGCGCGAGCGCGGCGATGAATTGCATGCGTTGCATGGGATATGTCTCCTCTTTTTTCTATGATGCGCCGGATGGCATCCGTAGCGCTGCAAGTGTAGGGATCGGCCGGCGCCGGTCAAAGCCGCGTGGCGGCAAAGCTGGCATGTGCCCCGGGTCATAGCAGCTTTGCCGGCAGGCCCCGCGCCTGGCGGGCCGCGCCCTATAAAGTGGCAGCCTGGGCTGCGCGCCGGCCCACTCGCCCTGTCTGTACCACCGCTGGAAAGAACCATGCTCAAGATCCTGCTGCTCGACGATTACCAGGGCCGCGCCCGCGAATGGGCCGATTGGTCGGCCCTGCCAGACACCCAGGTCGATGTGCTGGAGCACGCCCTGCCCGATCTGGCAGCCCGCCAGGCGCGTTTCGCCGGCTACCAGGTGATCGTGGCGATGCGCGAGCGCACGCCTTTCCCGCCCGCCTTGCTCGAGGCATTGCCCGAACTCCAGCTGCTGGTGACCACCGGCATGCGCAATGCGGCCATCGACCTGGCGGCGTGCGCCCGGCTGGGCATCACCGTCTGCGGCGCGCCGGGCAGCAAGGACAGTGCGGGGGCCACCGCCGAGCTGGCCTGGGCCCTCATGCTGGCGCTGGCCAAGCGCCTGCCGCAAAGCCGCCAGGCATTGCTCGAAGGCCAGTGGCAGCCGCAGCTCACGCAGTCGCTCGCGGGCCGCACGCTGGGCCTGGCGGGGCTGGGCCAGCTGGGCAAGCGCATGGCGCTGATCGGCCAGGCGATGGGCATGCAGGTCATTGCCTGGAGCCCGCACCTCGACGCCGCAGCCGCCGCCTGCCTGGGCGTGGAGGCGGTTTCCAAGGCCGCGCTGTTTCGCCGGGCCGACTGGCTTTCGCTGCATCTGGTGCTGTCCGAGTCGACGCGCCACATTGTCGGCCCCGAAGACCTGGCCGCCATGCAGCCCCACGCCCACCTCCTCACCCCGTCGCGCGCGGGCCTGGTGGCGCCGGGCGCCCTGCTGCATGCCTTGCAGGCGGGCCACATCGCCGGCGCGGGCATCGATGTGTTCGACACGGAGCCGGCCCTGGACGAGCCGCTGCTGGCCCTGCCGCAGGTGCTGGCAACGCCCCATCTGGGATATGCCACGGACGACAACTTCCGCGCCTTTTATGCCAACGCCCTCCAGGCCGTGGCCGCCTGGCGCGCGGGCGCGCCGGTGCGCGTGCTGAGCGCCTGATTGCGCCAATCCGCATAGCAGAAGTGATGCTCCAGACCTGGGCAGGACCGGGGTCCCCTGGATAAACTGGTTTTTTGCCACCCACAAGAGAAAAGCCATGAGCGACTGGAACGAATTGACGCAACTGAAAGTCGAGGTCAGCGACCATATTGCCGTGATGACGCTCGACAGCCCGCCGGTCAATGCCTTGACGCGCACCCTCAATGACGAGCTCACCTGGGCGCTTGATCGCGTATCGGAAATGGACGAGGTGCGCGTCGTGGTGCTGACGGGCGCCGGCAAGGTGTTCTGCGCCGGCGCCGACCTCAAGGGCCGGGCCGAGGTCATCAAGGGGCCGGGCGATCTGATGGCGCACTCGCGGCGCACGCGCGAGTGCTTTCACGCGATCCGCGAATGCGCCAAGCCGGTCATCTGCGCGATCAACGGCGTGGCGCTGGGCTCGGGCCTGGCGATGGCCGCCTCCTCCGACATCCTGCTGTGCTCGGACAAAGCCTCGCTGGGCCTGCCCGAGGTGGATGTGGGGCTGCTCGGCGGCAGCCGCCACGCGATGCGGTTGTTCAACCATACGCAGCTGCGCCACATGATGCTCACCGGCTACCGCATGCCGGGCGCCGAGCTGTACCGCCTGGGCATCGTGCTGGCCTGCACGCCGCCCGAAGAGCTGATGCCCGCCGCCATGAAGCTGGCGGCCACGATTGCCGCCAAGAGCCCGGTGTCGACACGCATGGGCAAGCACACCATGAATGTGGTCGAGGACATGAGCCTGCGCGACGGCTACCGCTATGAGCAGGACATGACGGCGCAGATCGCCAAGACCGACGACGCCCGGGAAGCGCAGCTGGCGTTCAAGGAAAAGCGGGCGCCGGTGTTTATCGGGCGGTGAATGCCGCAAGGGCAGATTCTTCAGGACTGGCCCTTCATCCTTCGACAGGCTCAGGACGAACGGATAACCCCCACCGTTCGCCCTGAGCCTGCCTATGCGGCCCAGCCGAAGGGCGTTTCAGTGCAGTGCGGTCGACATGCAAACGCTCTTCAGCCGCGCGGCGCGCGTGGTGCGCGTCGCACCCGCTCAGCCGTAGAGGCGTGCCGGGTTGTCCTGCAAGACCTGCCGCACCCGCTCGTCGCTGCCGGCCCAGTGCTTGAAGGTGTCCAGCAGCAGCTGCGCATCCGGCACGGGATTCACCCGCAGATGCGGCCAGTCGCTGCCCCACACCAGTTGCTCGGGGTTGGCCTGGAGCATCAGTTCATGGAAAGGCCGGGCGCGCTCCAGATCGGCATCGCCCAGCACATTGCGGTAGGCGCAGAGCTTGACCCAGACCGTGCCGGCTTCGAGCAGCGCCAGCAGCGTGCGAAAGCCCGGTTCATCGACGCCCGCGGCCGCATCGAACCCGCCCATGTGGTCGATGACGACCGGCACCGGCAGCTGGCGCAGGCGCGGCGCGATCTCGGGCAGCGCCTGGCAATCGGTCCAGAGCTCGGCATGCAGCCCCTCGCTGGCCAGCGCGCCGGCCATGGCTTCCAGATCCTGCAGCGACGCGCTGCCGGCGAAGTTGCCGCCCGCGGCGCTGCGCTGGCTGAAGCGCGCCGCGCGCACGCCGCGCGCGCGCAGTCCGGCGAGGCGCTCGGTGGCAGCGGCGCGCAGCACCACCACGCCGCGCAGCTGCGGCAACGCGGCCAGCGTGTCCAGCAGCAAGCCGTGGTCCTCGCCATAAGCGGACGGCTGCACCAGCACGCCGTTCGACAGGCCCAGGCGCTGCAGCAAGGCCAGATAGTCGGCCTGCACGGCTTCGGGCGGCGTATAGCTGCGGTCCTCGCCCAGCGGGTACTGCGCGTACGGGCCAAACAGATGGGCGTGGCAGTCCCAGCCCTGGGCACCCCCGGTCATGGCGCCGCTCATGCTGCCCGCCCCTGGTGCTGGGGCAACGGGAACGCCGGCGCCTGGCCGGCGGGCAGCGGAATCTCATGGGCATTGAGTGTCATGGCCACCATGGTGTAGTAGCCCACCAGCGCCGTGAGCTCCACCACCGCGCGCTCGCCAAAGCATTCCAGCGTCGCGGCGTAGGTCGCATCCGAGACCGAGCGCTGCTGGTTGAGTTCCAGCGCGAACTGGTATATCAGCTGCTCTTCCTGCGCGCGAAAGGGCGGCGGCGTCTGGGCCAGCAGCGCTTCGAGAATGTCGGTCTCGATGCCGATCTTCTCCGATTCGCGCCGGTGCGCATACCACTCGAAGGGCGACTGGCAGGCGCGGCCCGTCACCAGGATGGCGATCTCCGACTGGCGCGGCGTCAGGCTGGTGCGGTAGCGCAGCAGCGCGCCCAGCGCCTGCCAGCAGTCGGCCAGCTCGGCGTTGTGCAGCGCGGCGCGCAGCGGGCCTTCGATCTTGCCGCGCGGGCCGGACACGACCTTGTCGTAGACCTGCCGCTGGGCGGGCGACATGCTCTCGGGAGCGGGTAATGAAATGCGGGCCATGGGTCTCCTTCGCTTGTGCAGCCCTGGATTTCACCATGCGTGCCGCCCTTCGCCCGACCAAAGCCGGCAAAGCTGCTATGTCTGCAAGGTGGAGCGCCACATGCCGGCGCGCGCCTGTTCATCGACGATCTGCGCGATCTGCCGTGCGACGGCCGAGGCGGCGCGGCCCGGCCCCTTGTTCTTGGCAAAGGCCATGGACACGATGCGCTGCAGCGGCGGGTTGACGATGCGCGCGGCGCTGAGCGAGCCGTCTCGCACCTCGTTCCACACGGCATGGATCGGCAGCACGGTGTAGAGGCGTTCTTGCGCCACCAGCGAGCGCATCAGCGGCAGCGAATCGGCTTCGATGACCGGCACCAGGCTCATGTGCTCCTGGCGCGCCAGCGCGTCCAGCGTGGTGCGCAGGCCGTTGGGGGCGCCGGGCAGGATGAAGGGCAGATCGTGCAGGGCGGAAAACGGCACCTCGGGGGCGGCGGTCAGCGTATCGCCCGCGGGCCCGATCAAAAAGCTCTCGACGCTGGCCAGCGCCTGCTCCTGCTCGGGCACCGCGTGGCTGTAGCGGTAGAGGATGGCGATGTCCACGCGCGCATCGGCCAGCCATTCCTCGACCTGGCCGCTCGAGCCTTCGAGGATCTTCAGATGGATGCCCGGGTGCTGCGCCCGGATCTGCTGGAACAAGCGCCCGACAATGGGCCCGGAGATGGACGGCAGCGAGCCCAGCGTGACGCGCCCGGCGGGCTCGCGCGCCTCGCCGCGGATCTCGACTTCCAGCTGCTCGGCATCGGCCAGCAGATTCTTCACATGGGGAAAGATGCGCTCGCCCACATCGGACAGCGTCATGCCGCGCCCGGTGCGGTTGAACAGCCGGGCGCCGCATTCGCGCTCGAGCGCATTGAGCTGGCGGCTGAGCAGCGATTGGTTGCTGTCCAGGAACAGCGCGGCCCGCGTCAGGCTGCCCAGCTCGGAAATTGCCAAAAACGTCCGCCATTTCTGCAAGTTGGAGGCAATGTCGAGCTGGACGGTGGTGGCTTTGGCGCTGTGCATGGGAAAAGGGGGAAATACCTCGGGACGATGCGCGATTAAACCCCATGCGCGCCGGTGCAGCCAGCCGTGGCAACCCGCAGGGCCGGCGCCCCGGTCAATCGGGCAGGCCGGACACCCAACTGGCAATTGCGCCCGCGACGGCCACCGGCTGCTCGACCACCAGCGCGTGGCTTGCCTGCTCGATCACCTGCACCGTCACGCGCTCCTTGCCCAGCAACTCCTGCAGCTCGGCGCGGCTGGCCGGCGGGCGCCAGGGGTCCTGCGCGCCCTGCAGGTCCAGCAGCGGCGCATGGGCCAGCGTCCACCAGCGGTCCTTGGCCGGCACCGCGCCGGCCGCGCGGTAAGTTGCCCGCAGTTCGGGGTGCCAGCCGTCGAGCCAGGCGGTGGGGTCGTTGCCCGGCGCGAAAAAGGCGCGCTGCAGATGGGCCAGGCGCAAGTCGTCGGGCTGGCGGGCGTCGGAGGCGATGTCCAGCGATTCGGTCATGCCCGGCGGGAACACGCGTGCCGCTGCCCCCGCCACCACCACGCCGCGCACGCACTGCGGGTGGTCCATGTCGGCCACGCGCGCGGTGAAGTGGCCAAACGCATGGCCGACCAGCACCGCGCGGCCGCCCCCCAGCGCGTGGACGGTGTCGATCACATCCTGCGCCAGTGCGTGCAGCGTGAGTTGCTCCACGGGCAGCGTCGTGCGCCCCATGCCGCGCGGCTGCGGCCGCAGCACGCACAGGCCGCGCAGCGCGAGCTGGTGCGCCAGTACGTCGAAATCGAGCGAATCGCGCTGCGACGAGGGCAGCAGCACGATAGCCGGCGCCGTGCCATGCACGGGCGCGTCCACCACCACGTCGATCTCTGCGCCGCCGCTGCGCACCTGTTCACGGCGGCGCAGCACGCCCGCTTCGGCCCCTGTTTGCATGGCTTTTCCTTCGATGATCAACAACGGAGCTGGCTGGCTTTCAGTCCAGCGTCGCGCCGGACTGCTTGACGATGGCGCGCCACTTGGGAATCTCGCTGCGCACCAGCTGGGCGAACTCCTCGGGGCTGCTGGAAGCCGGCTCGATGCCCAGCTGGGTGAGCTGGCGGCGCAGTTCGGGCGTGGCCATGGCGCGCACCAGGGCCGCATTCAATCGGTCGATGACGGCCTTGGGCGTGCCGGCCGGCGCCATCACGCCCAGCCAGTTGGAGACGTCATAGCCGGCCAGCCCCGACTCGGCCAGGGTGGGAATGTCGGGCAGCGAACTCAGCCGGGTGCGGGACGTCACGGCCAGCGCGCGTGCGCGGCCGCTGCGGATCTGCTCCTCGTAGACGGTGTACGAGTCAAACGTCATGTCGACGCGCCCGGCCAGCACATCGGTGAGCAGCGGCGCGCTGCCCTTGTAGGGCACATGCATCATCTGCACCCCGGCCAGCGCGTCGAACAGCGCGCCCGACAGATGGCTGGAGCTGCCGTTGCCGGCCGAGCCATAGCTCAGCACGCCCGGTTTCTGTTTCGCCAGCGCGATCAGCTCCTTGACGTTGCGCGCCGCCACCGAGGGCCCCACCACCAGCACGCGCGGCGTGGTGTGGGTCAGCGCCACGGGCGCGAAGTCCTTCACCGGGTCGTAGCGCAGCTTGGCATACAGCGCCGGGTTGATCGCATGCGTGCCCATGGTGGCAAAGAACAGCGTATAGCCATCGGCCGGCGCGCGTGCGACCAGCTCCGCCGCCGTGGTGCCGCCCGCGCCGCCGCGGTTTTCAATGACCACCTGCTGGCCCAGTTCGGTGCCCAGGCGCTGCGCCATGCCGCGCGCCATCATGTCGGCCGCGCCCCCCGCGGGAAAGGGCACGACCAGGCGCAGCGGCTTGTCGGGAAAGCCCCGGGCAGGAAAGCCCTGCGCCCAGGCCAGGGAAGGGGCGGCGCCGCACAGCGCGGCCGCCGCCAGCGCCAGCGCCACCTGGCGCCGGCGCATGCCGGCAGGCGCGGGCCCGCAAAGGCCGTCAGTCAAGCGTTCGGGGAATGTCATCGCGGTTGTCTCCTCGTTATTGGAATGCTGTGCAGCGCCGCGCCGCGCTTCAGCGGTAGCCCACGCCGCAGCCCGGCCCATCGGGCAGGGACAGGCGCCCGTCCTCTACCGGCAAGGGCGTGAACGGATCGTCCTGCAGATGCAGATGCTCGGACAGTTCGCAGGCATAGGGCAGCGCCTTCGGGATGCAGGCGGCCTGCAGCGCCATGGCCTGCATCAGCGCCGGGCCGAACGCCGCGCCCACGCGGCAGGCCACCTGCCCGGCCTCGCAGATGCGCACCGCTTCGATGAAGTGGCGCAGCCCGCCGAGGTTGGTGACCTTGAGATTGATCACATCCACCACGCGTTCGGACACCAGCCTGAACACATCGCGCACGCTTTGCGCGCTTTCGTCGGCCTCGATGGCCACCGGCAGCGTGCGCGTGAGCAGCGCCAGGCCGGCGATATCGGCCGCGGGCACGGGCTGCTCGATCAGCGCGATGTCGTAGCGCTCCATTTTGGAAAAAGCGCCGATCAGCTGCTTGGCATGGTAGGACTGGTTGGGGTCCAGCGTCAGCACCACATCGGGCCCCACCGCCGCGCGCACCGCCGCGATGCGCTCGATGTCGGTGGCCGTGTCGCCCGCCAGCTTGAGCTTGAGCTGGCGGTAGCCTTCACCCGCGAGCCGGGCCGCCATGGCCGCCATCTCGTCGGGCGCCTTGATCGGCAGGATGCGCGAGAGCAGCACGCCGGCGCGCATCTTCCCGCCAAGCAGCACATGCACCGGCACGCCCAGGCGGCGCGCGAGCAGGTCGTGCAGCGCCATGTCGATGCCGGCTTTCACCGTGGGGTTGAAGGCCAGCGTGGCATCGATCTCCTCCATCACCGCGGCGATGTCGTCGGCGCGCCGCCCGATGAGCCGCGGCGCGAGGAACTCGAGCGCCGCGAGCGCGCCGGCGCCATGCGTGGAGATCGCGGGAATCGCATGCACATAGCCCAGGCCGATGTGGCCGTCCTCGTCCTGCAGTTGCAGCACTGCCCCTTCGAGGCGCGGCACCTGCGCGCGGGCGAACTTCCACTGCGGATCGGCCAGCCCCTGGATGCAGGGCTTGACGGTGGCATGGGTGATCTTCATGCCATCAATCCAGCTTGATCTTCGCGCTGGCGATTACGCCGCGCCACTTGTCCGACTCCGCCTGCATCAAGCTGCGGTACTCCGCGCCCGTCGAGGTGGCGGCCATCGCGCCCTGCTTGAGGAACTGGGCCTTCATCTCGGGCGAATTGATGGCCGCGACGGCCGCGTCGCGCAGCTTGGTCTGCACCGCGGCAGGGATGCCCTTGGGCGCGATCAGCCCATAGGTGGTCTCCATCAGCACATTCGGCAGCCCCAGCTCCACGGTGGTCGGCACCTCGGGCAATTGCGGGGCGCGCGTCTTGCCAGCCACGGCCAGCACCACCAAGCTGCCGTTGGCGGCAAAAGGCAGGATCGGCAGCAGATCCACCATGGTCATCTGCACTTCGCCGGACAGCACCGCGCTGATCGCCGGCGCCGCGCCCTTGTAGGGCACATGCACGATGGCGGCGCCGGTTTCACGCTTGAACAGCTCGAAGCCGATATGCGGCGTGGTGCCCGCGCCGGCCGAGCTGTAGTTCAGCGTGTTGGGCGCGGCCTTGGCCTTGGCGATGAGCTGCTCGAGCGAGGTGATGCCCGATTTGCGGTTGACCACGATCACGCTGGGAATGCGCGCGGCCAGGGTGAGGAACTCCAGCTCTTCCAGGGCGTAGGGCACCTTGGTGAGATTGGGCATGCCGGCGAGCGGTCCGGGCGCGACCAGCGCGAAGTTATAGCCGTCGGCCGGGGCTTTGGCGGTGGCATCGACGCCGATGGTGCCGCCCGCGCCGGCGCGGTTGTCGACCACGACGGCCTGGCCCAGCGACGCTGACATTTTGGTGCCGATCATGCGCGCGATGGCGTCGGTGGGGCCGCCCGCGGCATAGGGAACGATGAGCTTGAGCGGCTTGCTCGGCCAGTTGTCGGCCAGGGCGCAGCCGCTGGCCAGCAGGGTGCCGGCAGTGGCGATGAGGGTCGCAAAATTACGTCGATGCATGGTGTCTGTCTCCTTTTTTGCCAGTCTAGGCACAGCGCTGCGCTGCGGTAAGGCCCCCGGCTCGCAAGCCTGCTATGCGCATCGGCGCATCTCTGAATTGCCGCCGCCACGGCTGGGCGCGGCGCGCCGCGCGGCCTACAGTCCAGGCATTGCATAGCTGACTGGAGTCTTTCTCATGACCGATGCCAAAGTGACTTCTGGCCCGTTGTCGCACCTGCGGGTGCTGGACCTGAGCCGTATCCTCGCGGCGCCCTGGGCCGGGCAGATCCTGGCCGATCTGGGCGCCGTGGTCACCAAGGTGGAGCGCCCGGGCGCCGGCGACGACACGCGCGCCTGGGGCCCCCCGTTCCTCAAGGATGCCGAGGGCAACGAAACCAAGGAATCGGGCTACTACCTGGCGGTGAACCGCGGCAAGCGCTCGATCACCGTGAGCCTGGACACGCCCGAAGGCCAGCAGATCGTGCGCGATCTGGCGCTGCAATCGGACATCGTGCTGGAGAACTACAAGGCCGGCACGCTGGCGCGCTACGGCCTGGACGAAGCCAGCCTGCGCAAGCTCAACCCACGGCTGATCTACTGCTCGGTCACCGGTTTCGGCCAGACCGGGCCACGGCGCGACCAGCCGGCCTATGACTTCCTGATCCAGGCCATGGGCGGGCTGATGAGCGTGACGGGCGAGCGCGACGGCCAGCCCGGCGGCGGGCCGCAAAAGGTCGGCGTGCCGATCGTCGATCTGATGACCGGCATGTACACCGCCGTCGCGGTGCTCGCGGCCGTGGCCCGGCGCGACCAGAGCGGCGTGGGCGACTCCATCGACATCGCCATGCTCGACGTGCAGGTGGCGACGCTGGCCAACCAGGCGATGAACTACCTGGTGTCGGGCAAGGTACCCCAGCGCAGCGGCAACGCGCACCCGAATATCCAGCCGCAGGATGTCTATGCCTGCGCCGATGGCGACGCCATCTTGGTGGTGGGCAACGACGGCCAGTTCGCCAAGCTGTGCGCCGTGCTGGGCCAGCCCGAGTGGGCGCAGGATGCGCGTTTCGCCACCAATGCCCAGCGCGTGCGCAATATCCAGATTCTGTCGGCCATGCTGCGCCACGAATTCGCCCAGCGCCCGCGCGCCGACCTGATCGCGGCGCTCGACGGCGCCGGCGTGCCCTGCGGCGCGATCAACTCGGTGCCCGAGGTGTTCGAGGACCCGCAGGTCAAGGCGCGCGGAATGCTCAAATATGTGCCCCATCCCTGCGGCGTGCAGGTGCCCCAGGTGTCCACCCCGATGCGCTTTTCGCAGACCCCCCTGCAGGATCTGGCCGCCCCGCCCACGCTGGGCCAGCATTCGCGCCAGGTGCTCGAAGAGCTCGGCTATTCGGCCGAACGCATCGACGCGCTGCAGGCCGCCGGTGTCTTGTAGCCCCTTCTTTCGCTCAACTCCTACTCTTTCTATGCAACTGCACTGGTCCCCCAAGTCGCCCTATGTGCGAAAAGTCATGATCTGCGCCCACGAGCTGCAGCTGTTGCCGCAACTGGAGCTGGTGCGCTCCGTGGCCGCGATGCTCAAGCCCAATGCCGCGCTGATGCAGGACAACCCGCTGTCGAAGATCCCCACGCTGGTGCTGGACGACGGCCGTACGCTGTTTGATTCCGTGGTCATCTGCGAATACCTCGACAGCCTCGCCGGCGGCGCGCTGTTCCCCAGGGAAGGCGCGGCGCGTTGGGCGGCGCTGCGCTGGCATGCGCTGGGCGACGGCCTGCTCGATGCATTGATCCTCTGGCGCAACGAACGCGAGCGCGCGGCGCCGCTGCCAGCGCTGCTGGCGGCATTCGAGCTCAAAACCGGCGCCACCCTGGCGCTGCTCGAGGGCGAGGCCGGCGCGCTGGGCGCCAGCGCTTTCGGCATCGGCCATCTGACGCTGGTCTGCGCCCTGGGCTACCTGGACTACCGTTTCGACAGCTTCGCCTGGCGCGCCAAGGCCCCGCAGCTCGCCGCATGGTTTGCGCAGATGCAGCAACGCCCGTCGGTGGCAGCGACGGAGCCGGTCGACGGCTGATCCCCATCGTGCCGTGGACTGCGCACGCAGCCTCGACCGCAGCCACCCACCAGGCCGCGCCATGTTCGGATGCCATGGAATTTCCCTTTCCGAGCAAGAAAGCCAAGAGAGCGGTTTTCACGGCATTTGTTTAATGCGCTTCGATGCCACCAGCCAGATCGCGCTGATCGACAAGCCGCTGCGCATGATTGCCGGCACCCAGGCCGACAGCCTGTACATGAGCGAGGACGCGTTCGTGCAGGCCACCGGCACCAAGGACAAGGAGCTGTTCAGGATCGAGGGCGCGACGCATATCGAGACCTATTGGGTGCCCAAGTATGTCGATGCGGCCATCGGCAAGCTGACGGCGTTCTACGCCAGGACGCTTTGATCGCCCGCGGGCCTGGTTACCGCGCGCATTGCGCACCGGTCATTGCGTCTCGCGCAACTGCGCTTTCAGTACCTCCAGCAACTGGCGCGGCCAGGAGCCCAAGCCCTTTTCGGGCGACCATACCGCCGTGAGCGACAGGTCGCTCGGCGCGAGCAACGGCCGCGCCACCAGCCCGTGGCGCTGGGCATAGTGGGCGGCCAGGCTTTCGAGCACCGCCACGCCGGAGCCGACCTCCGCCATCGCGCAGGCGGCGGAAAACTGCATGACCTCCACCGCCGGCTTGAAGTCGTGCCCCGCCGACTCCAGCGCCTGGGCGGTCAACGCGCCCACCGGCAAAAAGCGGCTGTGGGCGATGTAGGGCACGGCCGCCAGCTGGTCCACCGAGACGGACTGCAGCGCGGCATAGGGATGCTGCGCCGGCATGACGCACACCAGCGCCAGCGCCGCCAGAGGCTCCACGCTCACCTGCTCATGCCCTGCCGAGCCGTAGATCAGCCCCAGATCGATGCGCTGCTGCACCGCCATGTCGACGATCTCGACGGCGGTGCCGGCGCGCAGCACCACGGCCACCTCGGGCTGCGCCTGCAGCAATGTCTGCAGCGCGCCGGGCAGCACGCTGGCGCCGGCCGCCGCGACCGCGCCGATCACGCAGCGGCGCTGGCGACTCCTGCCCATGCTTTGCGACAGGCGCTCGACGGACTCGAGCGCAGCCAGCGCATGCGTGATCTCGGGCAGCAGGATGCGCCCGTCGGCCGTCAGCTCCAGCCGGCGCCGCCGGCGCGTGAAAAGCTCCAGTCCGATGCGCTCCTCGACCTGGCGCAGCAAGGCGCTGGCCGCGGGCTGGGACATGCCCACGGCCGCAGCCGAGGCCGTGACAGAGCCGGTGCGCGCTACCGCACAGATCAGTGCCATTTCTCTTTTTTTCATATCGATATCTATATGGATCAACTCGATCTATGTATTTGACCGCATGAATGTCCGCCGGGAAACTCTAGGGCATTCATCACAGAGGGCCCGTCCGTGAAAGTCACAGAAATCCGCGGTTACCACCTGAACTTCAAGCCCGTGCATCCGCTGGGCAATGCGCGCACCTTCATGCGCAGCCGCGACTTCCTCGCGCTGCAGGTGGTGACGGACACCGGCCTGTGCGGCTGGGGCGAGGTGTTCTCTTCGCCCTGGGCGGCGGCGGCCGTGGTGCGGCACCAGCTGGGCCGCCTGGTGCTGGGGCAGCGCCCGGCGCAGTACGGACGGCTGTTCAACGCGATGCTGGCCACGCTGGGCTACGACCGGCGCGGCCCGGCCATGATGGCCATCTCGGCCCTTGACATGGCGCTGGTCGACGCCGCCGCCCGGGAACGCGAGGTGCGCGTGGTCGACCTGCTCGGCGGCCCCACGCAAGAGCGCCTGCTCACCTATGCCAGCGGGCCGTTCATGCGCGAAGGCGAGCAACCCTACGCCCACTACGCGCAGGAAACCGAAAGCTACCTGCGCCAGGGTTTTCGCGCGCTCAAGCCGCGCGCGGGCCTGTCGCCCCAGGCCGACGGCGCCATGGTGCGCGCGCTGCGCCAGCAGGTGGGCCCGGACACCGGCCTGATGGTCGACGTGAACCAGGGCTACGCCAGCGGCGCGGCCTGCCTGAGCGCCCGCGCCATGGAGGGCGCTGGGTTGCTGTGGATCGAGGAGCCGGTGCAGCCCGAGGACCTGGCCGGCTACCAGGCCGTGGCCCGGGCATCGGCCACGCCCGTGGCGGGAGGGGAAGCGCTGGGCAGCCTGGCGTCCTTTCGCGACTTCCTGGCCGGCGGGGCGTTGGCCATCGTGCAGCCCGATATGACGGTGTGCGGCGGATTCTCGGGCTTCCAGCGCGTGGCCCATCTGGCGGCAGCCTACGACGTGCCGGTCATGCCGCACGCCTTCAGCACGGCCATCCACTTCTATGCCTCGCTGCAGATGGCGGCGCTGCTGCCCGCGCGGCGCGGCGGCGGCCCCCGGCCCATGCCCTATGTGGAGTGGGACCCGACCGGCAATCCGCTGATCGAGCTGTTCGGTTTTCCGCTGGACGCCGACGGCATGGTCAGCCTGCCCGACGGTCCGGGCACCGGCATCGAGCTGCGCCCCGAGATGCTGGAGCCGTGGACCGTCGAGACCTGGTCGCTCAAGGCGCCCTGAAGCAACCCCAATATTCATAAAGGAGACAACATGAGCCACCAAAAAACCTGCCCGAACCGGCGCCAAATCCTCGCCACCGCTGCCACCGCCCTGGCCGCGGCGGCCCTTCCCGCCTGGGCCGACACCTGGCCCAGCCGCGCGATCACGCTGGTCGTGCCCTTTCCCCCCGGCGGCACGACCGACGTGAATGCGCGCCTGATCGCCCAAAGCCTGGGCAAGGCGCTGGGCCAGAGCGTCGTGGTGGAAAACAAGGCCGGCGCCAGCGGCAATATCGGCTCGGCCGCCGTGGCGCGCGCCGCGGCCGACGGCTACACCCTGGTCGTGTCCGGCGTCGGCACGCATGCGGCCAATGTCGGCCTCTACGCCAAGATGCCCTATGACCCCGTCAAGGACTTCGCGCACATCACGACCATCTCCTCGAGCCCCAACGCCATCGCCGTGCACCCCGACTTCCCCGCCAGCAACTTCAAGGAGCTGCTCGAGCTGCTGCGGCGCAACCCGGACAAGTACAACTACGCCAGCCCCGGCAACGGTTCCTCGGGTCACCTCGCGTTCGAGCTGCTCAAGCAAAAAGCCCGGCTCCAGGCCCTGCATATCCCGTACAAGGGCGCGGCGCCGGCCATCACGGACGTGCTGGGAGGCCAGGTTCCGATCCTGGTCATGGTGGCCGATACGCTGGGGCAGTATGTGAAGGCCGGCCGCCTGCGCATCCTGGCGGTGACGGGCGAGCAGCGCAGCCCGCTGTTTCCCGACGTGCCCACCGTGGCCGAATCGGGCTTCCCGGCATTTCGCGCCGTCTCGTGGACCGGGCTGTCGGGGCCCGCCGGTCTTCCTGCCGCCATCGTGCAGCGCCTGCACAAGGAGGTGGAGCGCGCCATGCACGAGCCCGCCGTCAAGGAGCGTTTCGAAGCCAGCGGCAATGCGCCCGGCGGCATGCCCCCGGCGCAGTTCACGGCCTTTGTCGCCAGCGAGGTCAAGCAATGGACACAGGTGGCGCAGGCGGCGCAGCTCAAGGCCGAATAGCCGGGAGGCGAGCCGGCATGGCCACCGGCGCGGATAAGCGCGAGAATCGATCGCCATGACCGATAGCAACCCCGATTCCCGGCCCGTTCACCAGGCCGCCTGCCACTGCGGCGCCGTGCGCTTTGCCGTGCGTCTGAGCGATGGCCTGCGCAGCGCCCGCCGCTGCAACTGCTCGTATTGCCGCATGCGCGGCGCGGTGGCATTGACCGCCAGGGTCGCCGACCTCGAGGTGCTGCAGGGCGAACAGGCGCTGACGCTCTACCAGTTCCATACCGGGGAAGCGAAGCATTACTTCTGTTCGCGCTGCGGCATCTATACCTTCCACCAGCGCCGCTCCTCGCCGGACGAGTACGGCATCAACGCGGCCTGCCTGGAAGGCGTGAGCCCCTTTGACTTTGCCGAGGTGCCGGTCAGCAACGGTGTGTCGCATCCGAAGGACCACGCGGACGGTGGAAACGCGCTGGCCGGCTGGCTGCGCTATGAGGCCCATCCCGGGAAATCGGGCGCCTGAGCTTCAGAACACCGAAAGCGCAGTCCCAATCAGTTCACCAGGCGCTCGGCGCGCGCGTTGCGGGCTTCGAGCAGGCAGGACGCCAGATCGCGCACGATGCGTGACTTGGGCAGGTCGGGGCGGAAGATCAGCAGGGTGCGGAAATGCACGGCGGCCGAAAACGGCCGGAACACGACGCCCCGCGCCGCGTAGCCGTCGGCCGCATAGGGGTTGACCAGCCCCACGCCCAGCCCTTCCATGGCCAGCGCGCAGACCGTGG
Source organism: Comamonas sp. (assembly GCA_040514115.1). Classification (GTDB taxonomy): domain Bacteria; phylum Pseudomonadota; class Gammaproteobacteria; order Burkholderiales; family Burkholderiaceae_C; genus Comamonas. Next base: position 21,506 of record JBEVDH010000266.1, read on the forward strand.
ACGAATTGGGCGTCTCGGCGACGATCCTGGGCCGGACATTGCTGGCCTGGAAGACCTGCTCGAGCTTGTGGCGCACCGTGTCTTCGGGCGCCAGCGCAATGAAGGGCTCGTCGGCCAGATCCTCGGGGGTGATGACCTGGCGCTCGCTGAGCCGGTGGCCGGCAGGCATCGCGCACACCGCCTTGGGCGTGGCGAACAGCTGGTGCTCCAGGCCCGAGACGTCGATTTCGTCCGCGGCGAGCCCCACGTCAAAGCGGCTGCCCATCACCAGCTCGCGCACCGTCGAGGAAGCCCCGACCTGCAAGGTCACGGCAACGCCGGGATGCTGCGCGCGAAACAGCCGCAGCGCATGCGGCACCAGCGTCGAGCCCATGGCGGCCAGGCTGGCCATGCGGATGTCGCCGGTGCCGAAGTCGCGGATGCGCGCGGCGCTCACGCGCAGCCGGTCCATGCCCTGGAAGGTCTGCTCCACATCGCGGAAAAACAGCTGCCCTTCCGCCGTGGGCACGAGGCGGCCCCGGATGCGGTCGAAAAGCGCGAAACCCGTGAGCTTCTCCAGCTCCAGGATGCTGCGGCTGATGGCCGGTTGGGTGATCTGCAGCAGATCCGCGGCGCGCGAGGCCGAACCCGTGATCATGACCGCCCGGAAGGCCTCGACTTGACGGAAGTTCATTGACATCCCATAAGGTTTGCACATGGATGACCGCAGTTTGGTCATTGATAGTAATTGGCGGCGATTCTAGAGTACCTACCAGGCTTCCAGATCAATGCATGGCGTCGATCTGGCTTCGTGGAACACAGCAAATGGCATGGGTGCAATCAAGATGAATTCCTTTCTCAATCGTCGCGGCGCGTTGGCGGGTATCGGTGGCGCTGCCCTGGGTGCGTTGGCGCCTTGGGGCACAGCGTGGGCGGATTCGACGTACCCCAGCCGGCCGATCAAGTTGATCGTGCCATGGTCCGCGGGCGGCAGCACCGATGTGCTGGCAAGAGCGGTGGGCCAGAATCTGAGCGATGTGCTGGGCAAGCCGGTGGTGGTCGACAACCGTCCCGGCGCTTCGGGCCGGCTGGGCATCGATGCCATGGCCAAATCGCCGGCGGATGGATATACGGCGGCCATCATCGAACTGGCCCATGCCATTGCACCGTCGGTGTTCCAGCGCGTGTCCTATGACATCATGAACGACACCGCTGCCGTGTCGCTGCTGGGCGATTCGCCGCTGGTGCTGTTTGTCGGCGCGCAGAAATACAAGCAGGGGCAGTTCCAGAACTTCCTGGCCGACGCCCGCAAGGCCGCGGACCCGTTCACCCTTGCCACCAGCGGCAACGGCAGCATCAGCCACCTGGCGGCCGGCCTCATCGCCAAGGAAACCCGGGTGGCGCTGGAGCTGATTCCCTACAAGGGCTCGGCTCCGGCGCTCACCGATGTCGCGGCGGGCATCGTCCAGGGCCATTTCTGCACGCTGGCCAGCGCCAGCAGCCTGCTGGCAGCGGGCAAAATTGTGCCGCTGATGGTCACCGGCAGCCGCCGCATTCCCCAGCTCGCCAACACGCCCAGCGCCAGCGAGCTGCGGCTGTCGCGCATGGATTTCGGCCAGTGGTGGGCGCTGGTCGTGCCCGCCAGGACCCCCGCACCCGTCATCGATACCCTTTACCAAGCCACGGCCCGGTCGCTGGCCGACCAGCGCGTGCAAAGCCGCATCTCCAGCCTGGCCATCAACCTGCAGAGCAAGGCCCCCGACGACACCATGGCCTTTGTGCGCGCCGAAGCCGCGAAGTGGGCCAGGGTGGTGGCGGACCTGGGCATCAAGCCGGAATGATCCCTGGCGTGCCACCGACCTACGGATAGCAAGATGACAGAGAAAATTCCCCCCGTGAACCCACCAATGGATGATTTCCGCAGCCTGTCGCCTGCCGTGTGGCGTGCGTCCACCGTGCTGTTCGACAGCATCCAGGACTTCACCTCGCGCAAGGAACGGGTCTTTGACGGCTACACCTATGGCGTCACTGGCACCCCGACGACGCGCGCGCTGGAAGAGCGCATCGCGCAGCTCGAAGGCGCGCGCTTTTGCGTCACGGCCCCTTCGGGCCAGTCCGCGCTGTGCCAGGTCGGGCTGGCGCTGCTGGGCGCGGGCGACCATGTGCTGATCGCCGACTCGGCCTATGGCCCGCTGCGCACCTTCGCCAAGGACTATCTGCAGCGCTTCGGGGTGGTGTGCGAAACCTACGACCCGACGGCGGGCGCGGAGCTGGCGCAGCGCCTGCGGCCCAACACCAAGCTGATCTTCCTGGAGTCGCCAGGCTCGTTGACCATGGAGATGCAGGATATCCCCGCCATCGTGCGGGTGGCCCAGGACGCCGGGGTGCTCACGGTGCTCGACAACAGCTGGGCTTCGCCGCTGGGCTTTCAGGGTGTGCCGAACGGTGTCGACATCGTGGTCGAAGCCGCCTCGAAGTGGTTTGGTGGTCACTCCGACCTGCTGCTGGGCGCCATCGCCACCGACAGCCGCGCGCTCTACGAGAAGTTCCGCACGGCGCAAAGCGTGCTGGGCCAGGCCGTCAGCCCCGATGATTGCTTTCTGACGCTGCGCGGGCTCGATACCTTCGCGCTGCGCTACGCCCACCAGTGTGCTTCAGCATTGACCGTGGCCGAGCGGCTTGCCCGCCATGCGGCGGTGGACAGCGTGCTGTTCCCGCCGCGCCCCGGCGACCGGGGCCATGCGCGCTGGGCCGCGTCGTTCCAGGGCGGCGGCTGCGTGCTGTCGTTTGTGCCCAAGCTTGCATCGCAGCAGCAGGTGCATCGTTTCTTCGACGCGCTGAAGGTGTTCCAGATTGGTGCCAGCTGGGGCGGCACGCACAGCCTGGCGGCCTACTATCCGCCCGCCGAACAGGCCAAGAGAAGCTACTGCGAGGTCACGGGGGGCATCGTGCGCCTGGCGATCGGCGTGGAGCCGGCGCAGCAGCTGGTCGCGGATATCGAGCAGGCACTGCAGGCGGCCAGCGACCCGGCCTGAGGCCTGCGGCATCGCTGCGCCCTGCGCAGCACCCTCACCAGAGCGGCGACGCCGCCCTGAACAGCGCGGGAATCAGTTCCGCCTCGACGCGCGCCGGCGTGTAGTCATCCAGCGTGGTCGCCATGCCAATGGCCACCTGCGCGCCCGAGGGCACCGTGGCGAGCACTGCCACCGCGATCTGGTGCATGTTCACCTGATGCTGGGTGATCACATAGCCGTCGGCGCGCGCCTTGGCGATCTCGGCGAGCAGCGAATCCAGATCCGTCGGGGTGCGCGGCGTGAACGCCAGCGACGGCTGGCGCTGCTGCTGGCCGCGATGGCCGGGCCCGATGCGCGCGACCCGTTGTCCATCGACCAAGACCCGGCGCGCTTTCTGGGCTCGCTCGAGCGCAGCGTGGCCGGCAGCCGGGTCGCCTTTGCCCCGACCTGGAACGGCCTGCCCACCGATCCCGCGGTGGTGCAGGTGATTGAAGCGCAGGTCCCGGTGCTCGAGGCGCTGGGCGCCCAGGTGACGCTGGCCTGCCCAGACTTCTCGCAAGCCGACGAGGCCTTCCAGACCCTGCGCGGTGTGGCCTTCGAGCTGGCCTATGGCGAGCTGGCCGGCCGCTACCCGGAGGCCTTCAAGCCCGCGAGCCATTGGAACATTGCCGTGGGCCGCAAGGCCGGCGGCGCCGATGTCGCGCGCGCCGAAAAGGCCCGCGCCGCGCTGTTCCAGCAGATGCATGCCTTCATGCAGACCCATGACTTCCTGATCGGCGCCGTGAGCCAGGTGGCGCCGTTCCCCGTCGAGTGGGACCACGTGCACGAGATTGTCGGCACCCGGATGCACAACTACATCGAGTGGATGTGCTCGGGCTACTACCTGTCCCTGACCGGCCTGCCCGCGATCTCGGTGCCCTGCGGTTTTACCGAGGGCGGCCTGCCGGTGGGGCTGCAGATCGTCGGCCGCCACCGCCAGGAGCGCGCGCTGCTGGAGTTCGCCCATGCCTTCGAGCAGGCCGTGCCCTGCGGCCAGCGCCGCCCGCCGCTGCTCGCGCGTCCCTGCTAGCGCGCGCCTGAATGTCTGATTCCCGTCCCGTCCCTTCGCGCATCCCCCACCCCACTGGAGCCTCCGAATGAAACGCCTTTTCAACACCGCCCTGGCCGCATTGACCGTTCTGGGCAGCGTCCCCGCACTGGCCGACACCTTTCCTTCCAAGTCGGTGACGCTGATCGCCCCCTTCCCTGCGGGCGGCTCGACCGATGTGCTGGCCCGCCTGATTGCCACGCGCCTGGGCGCCCGAGCGGCCAGCAGATCGACGGCTTGCGCGCGCAGGGCGACGTCAATGTGGCCGGCTTCACTATCCATTCGGCAATCCACATGGCGCGCCATGATCTGGGCTGCGTCATCCATACCCACACGGCCGACGGCATCGCCGTGGCCTGCGATCCGCGGGGCCTGATGCCGCTGAGCCAGCATGCGCTCAAGTTCCATGGGCGCATTGGCTACCACCCCTACGAGGGCATCGCGTTCGACCTGGAGGAGCGCGCGCGTCTCGTGGAAAGCCTGGGCCCGCACAGCGCCATGGTGCTGCGCAACCACGGGCTGATCGCGGCCGGACGCACCATTGCGGAGGCCTTTCTCAATATCTTCTTCCTCGAGCGTGCCTGCCAGGCACAGGTCAGGGCACTGTCGGCGTGCCCCATCCCGTCTTGCCTCCAGAGGCAGTGCAGCAGCGCACCTCGGACCAGTTCTTCGAGGAAGAAGGGGTCGAGCACGCGGCCAGGGTGTGGAAGGCGGCGCTGCGGCTCGTGAGTTAACTCAGGGCGGGGACTGCGGCTGCGTGGCACGCGCAATGCGTGCCACGCCAAGCTTGAGCCCCACGACGCCGAAAATCCGGTTCATGGTCTGGACGCTGCCCTCGCTGCGCTCCTGCTCGATATCCTGCAGTGTGCGATAGGCCACGCCGCAGAGCTTGGCCATCTCGGCCGTGGTCAGCCGCATGGTGTTCCTCAAATGGCGCACCGCCTGGGGCAAGGACCAGTGCGGGTGGGCCAGCACATCCTCGATGGCCTGCTGGCGCAGCTGCAGCTGCTCGGCGAGGGTGAGCGGGTTGAAGCGTTTGTCCATGGTGCTCAGGCCAGTGTGGCCAATTCATTCGCTCGCGCCAGCAGGCTCGGGCGCAGGTGGTTCAGTACATCGGCCTCCAGGCCCATGGCCTCGCCCTCGGCAGCGATGCGCCGCAGCGTGGGCACCATGGCCCGAAGACCTTGGGCCAATGCCGCGCGTTGCAGCAATGGGCCCTTGCCGCGGCGTACGCGCTGTACCCGGGCCGCGCTGGCGCACAGCGCATCCAGCACGCGGGGCCACTCGGGCTGCCCGCCATCATTGCCCTCCCAGCGAATGCGCCGCGCAATGCCGTCGGGATGCAGGTACATGGGCGCGAAGTCAAACAGCGGTGTCAAGGCAATGCGGCCTGCAAAATCGCGTTGCAGCGCGGTGTTGCGCGCGTGGTTGTCCTTGTTGCCCAGCGCCAGGTTGGCCACATCGCGGCGCAGGTACTCAAGCACTTCCTGCTGCGGATCGGAGCAATGCCGCAGCAGGCCTTCGCAGACCTGGTCATGCGAGGGCACTGCTTCGAAGCCCGGCATGCCCGTGAGCGTGGCAATGCTTTCCTGGGCCAGGCGCACCACCGCGGCGCCTTGCACGCGGCGATCGAAGCGCGGGATGAACAGCGCGCGCTTGCGCAGCACCAGCGGCGCATGCACGCGCAGACCCAGGTCCTGCGCCAATTGCATATAGACCGCCTCATGCCGCAGGATGCTCGACAGCCGGGGGTCTGTGCCCCGGCCGAACTTGACAATGTAATGCGCACTTGCCTGCGCATCCGGCAGGGTATGGTCCAGGTACAGCAGCCCGTCGTGGGCCCGTGTCAGCAACACCTTGGGCCATTCGCCCTGCACCCCCGAAGAGCCGGCGACGAACAAACCATGCGAGGCCAGGTATTCGGCAAACTCGTCGGCGCGCTGCGCAACCTCGTCATCGGTGAAACCGCGGCAGGCGCCGGCATGGTCGGCCAGCCAGCCGGCTGCTTCCTTGACGCGCAGATTGCCAATGGGATTGCCCGCTCCTGCCAGCAGCAGCGGCCAGTCCGCCCCCACGCCCGCCGTGGGCGACTGCCCGATACGCCGCAGCAATTCCTGGCGGCCAAAACCCTGGGGCAACAGATCGATGAGAAAGACCGGCCAATGCGCGAGCTGCAGCGGCTCCAGGCCCACGGGCCAGCCGGCGCACAGCGCATGCGCATCGGTGGCCCGGATATGCTCGAAAGCCCAGTCGACCGAATAGCCGGCATAGGAACTGGCCTTCCAGCCCTCGTTTTCCGTCCCCAGCAGCCGCACGCTGGCAACATCGTGCCAGATGCCGGATGCATGGAGCTGCAGGGTGCAATAGTTCATTTGCACGGAATTCTATCAAAAACAAGGCTTCTTGTGCTTGGTATAAGGCTGCTTTTCCGTGCAAATACGATTTTGCAATGCTTGACCCTGGTGCCTTGCAATAATCATGACCCTGTCTCTCGCCAAGGAACCCGATGCCCGACCTCCAACGTTTCGTCGAAGCGCAAGAAGGCGTCTTTGAAACCGCCATGGAGGAGCTGCGCGCGGGGCAAAAGCGCACCCACTGGATGTGGTTCATCTTTCCGCAGCTCCATGGCCTGGGCAAGAGCGAAACCTCCAGGAAGTTTGGCATCCACGGCCTGGAAGAAGCCCGGCGCTATCTGCAGCACCCCGTGCTGGGCCCCAGGCTGGTGCAGGCGGCGCATCTGGCAATGCACAGCGGCGCGCCGTTGGTGGACCTGTTCGGCGCCGTGGACGCGCAGAAATTCATCTCCTGCATGACGCTTTTCAAGCAGGCCCGGGCCGAAGACTCGCTCTTTGGGGATATCCTGGCGCGCCTGCAGACCAGCGACGCGAAAACCCTGGAAATACTCCAGGCGCAGGAGCGCCCGGGCCGTTAGATCCCAGCGCGCCGCGGCTTTCAGCGCGGCTGGCGCATCGGCATGCGGTCGATTTCGGCGAACACCTGGTGCAGGTCCACCGCGCCGCCTTCGCGCAGCTTCACCCCGCCATCCTTGCCCACCAGGACGAATGTGGACGGCCCGCGCGCATCGAGCTCCAGCGCCTTGAGCAGCGCCGCGGTCTGCGCCGCCGCCAGTGGCTGGTCGTTGCGCCGGCCCGCGCCGGCCACCACCGTGTAGAGCACCATGTCGCGCTCGCGAAACGCCTCGCGCGCGGCGGTTTCCTGCAAGGCGGCGCGCACCCGGGTGAGCAGCGGGTCGCCCGGTTGCGCCGCGACCACGACCACCGGGCGTGTCTTCCAACGCTCGGCTTCCAGGGGATTGGATTGGGCGCACACCGCGCCGGCCGAAAGCGCCAGCGCCAGGGCAGCCGCGGCGCGGGTGAAGAGATGTGGAGTCATGGGGCCAGTATTGCCGCTCGGAAGACCACAGGCAGCCATTGCCCCTGCCGCTGCAGGTCAATTCCAGCCCGTGTCCTGTCCTGCAAGGGCCAGGTTTTGGCAGAAAATGGCGCCAGAATTTTCATCGGATCCGCAATGAGCACAGAACAACCCGCCACCGACTGGACCACCTGGAGCCGCGAGGCCGCCGAAGCCATGGTGCGCGCCAATGCCCAGTGGCCGCAGGAATTCGGCCTGGGCGCCGCGCCCGCCTGCCGCTGGGACCTGCCAAGCGCCACCTTGACGTTCGAGGGCGCGCTCGGGCCGGTGCTCGCCACGGCCTGCCTCGTCGGCACCACCAGTGGCAGCGAAGGCGGTTTTGTCTGGAGCTGGGCCAACGAGGCCATTCCGCCCCAGCACGGCCAGGCACTGGAGGTAGTGCATGAATTCGGCCGGGAAAACCACCTGGCGCTGCTGACCACCGCGCGCATTCCCGGCGGGCGCCCCGAAGCCATCGAATGCCTGGGCATCGCGGCGCGCCTGCAGCGCGCCGTCGGCACCTTCATCGACCAGCAAGGGGATGTGACGCTGTATTTCACGCTGCTGCATCTGCGCATGGCGCCGGTGCAGGGCGAATGGCTGCACTGAGCGCCAGGCCCGGGCGGCGATAATCGGTCAATGCAACACGGCCCTCTCGCGCATCTGGAGCGGGCTTATTTTTTGGATGACAACATGACCAGCATCACCGAGGACCTCGGCTTCGTAGGCATTGACGACGAAGGCTATGCGCAGGCGGTGGCCGCGGCGAAAAGCTTCCAGTATGGCGACGACCAGTCGGGCTTCGCCTTCACCGGCAAGGCCACACTGATGTTCCAGCGCGAGGCGCCCGAATGGGAGCATGGCGCGTTCAGCAGCACGGCCATCATCACCTTCATCGACCCGATCCAGGGTGCGCCGGATGACCAGGGCGCAGAGGACGCACAGGACGAGGAGTTCCTCGCGGCGGTCAGCGAGCGCGTGAGCTTCCTGCACATTCCCGCGCAGTGCCAGGACATGCAGGTGGACGACGTCTGGGGCATCGACTGCGAATTCCTGATGTTTGCCATGCCGCACCCGCACGATGAAAGCGCCAGCGCCTGGCTGCTCATTCCCGGCCCGCACCACCGCGTGGTTTCATCCCGCAACACGGTGCAGGACTACCAGATGGCGGAAATCAAGCGTGCGGCGGCCGAGCTGGGGCTCGATGGTGGGGAGGAGCCCCAGCTGCATTGAGGGCTGGGTCCTGCACTTGCGGCAAGTTTGCGTCAAGTGCAGCCCCCGGAAACCCTCTTGTCGAGAAGCAACT
>JBEVDH010000059.1:0-5223 GCA_040514115.1 Comamonas sp.
CCTGATCATCTTGCATATCTATGCAGCGATCTGGACCCGCGGCACGATGCGCGCGATGGTCTACGGCACGGTGAACCGGGCCTGGGCCAAGTACCATCATCCGATCTGGTACCGAAGGATGACCGGCGAGAAAGAGTGAAATGCTTTTCGAAAGGCCGAAACAAGTGCTTTTCAAAGGCCGCTCGCGGCCTTTGGACATTCGTTCGTCCTGAGCCTGTCGAAGGATGAGCGGCCGGTTCTCAATGAACTTCCCGCCGTCACCGCCGCCGGCTCGCCCTCACCCAGGGTGTGCCGGCGGCACTTATTTGGAATACCCCATGCAACGCATTCTTCAACGCGGCGAGATCGAGGCCATCGACCAGATCAACTTCCCGCGCATCCGGCTGCCCGAAGTCGGCAGCCTGTTTGCCGAGCGCGCCGCGCGCCTGCGCCAGCTCGCCCAGGGCAACCCGATTGCCGACTACATCCTGTTTGTCGCCAGCATCGTCGATGCCCAGCACCAGGCGCTCGCTACCCTGCCCGCGCCCGCGCTCGATGCCGGCGCCATGGCACTGGCCCAGCAGCATTCGATGCCGCTGCTGCCCGCCGCCGACCATCTGGACCCGGCTTGGCTGCAGGTGCTGGACACCATGCTCACCCGCCTCGAGAGCGCCCAGGGCCTGCCCGCGCCGCTGCAGCCGCTGATCACCGCGCTGCGCGAGATGCCCCAAGCCGAGCGTGAGGCCATTGCCGGACGCCTGCTGCAAAAGGAAGTCGCGGCGCGCGATGTCGGCATGGCGCCGTTCGTCATGGCCGCGCTGCAGGTCGTGTTCACGCAGCGCGCCGCGCATCTGGCCGTGGGCGATGTGCCCTATACCGAGCCCGCGACGATCTGCCCGGTCTGCGCCAGCGAGCCGGTGGCCAGCGTGCTGCGCATCGGCGGCAAGGCCAACGGCCACCGCTACCTGCACTGCGGCACCTGCTGCACCGAGTGGCACATGGTGCGCGTCAAATGCACGCATTGCGAATCCACCCAGGGCATCCATTACCAGGGCGTCGAAGGCCTGGGCGAGGTGGTCACGGCCGAGACCTGCGGCGAGTGCGGCAGCTACCGCAAGGTGGTCAACCAGGAAAAGGACCCGCTGGCCGAGCCCCTGGCCGACGACCTCGCCTCGCTGATGCTGGATCTCTTGATGAGCGAGACGCCCTTCAAGCGCGCGAGCACCAACCCGCTGCTCTACGTCGCGTTTGCCGAGGAGCAAAACGAGGGCGATCAAGCCTTGGTCGATCCAGCCGCGGAATGAGCTCAAAATAGAACGATGAGAACCGACGCCAGCGCCTCCTTCCTGCGCTCCCCCCTGCCCTCAGTGGACCGGCTGCTTGGCAGCGCCGCGCTCGCGCCGCTGCTGGCGCGCCATGGGCGCCAGGCCTGCACCCAGGCGCTGCGCGAGACGCTCGATGCGCGGCGCGCCGCGTTGCGCACCGGCGCGGCGTTGCCCGCGGATGCCGTTGATGTCGAAGGCATTGCGGCCGCCGCCGGGCAGCGCCTGGCGGCGCGCTTTGCGCCGCGCCTGCAGACGGTGTTCAACCTGACGGGCACCGTGCTGCACACCAATCTGGGGCGCGCGCTGCTGCCGCAGGAAGCGGTGGACGCGGTGGTCGAGGCGATGCTCAACCCCGCCAACCTCGAGTACGACCTGGCGTCCGGCGGGCGTGGCGACCGAGACGACCTGATGGAGGAACTGATCTGCGAGCTCACGGGCGCCGAGGCTGCCACCGTGGTCAACAACAACGCCGCCGCGGTGCTGCTCACGCTCGGCACGCTGGCCCAAGGCCGCGAAGTGATCGTCTCGCGCGGCGAGCTGGTCGAGATCGGCGGCGCCTTCCGCATTCCCGACATCATGGCGCGCGCGGGCGCCCTGCTGGTCGAGGTCGGCACCACCAACCGCACCCATGCGCATGACTACAGCGAGGCCATCTCGGACGATACCGGCCTGCTGATGAAGGTGCACTGCAGCAATTACCAAGTGCAGGGCTTCACCAAGAGCGTCAGCGACCTGCAGGTGGCGGCCATCGCCCATGCGCGCGGCCTGAACCTGGTGGTCGATCTGGGCAGCGGCACCCTGGTGGACCTGCGCCAGTGGGGCCTGCCCCATGAAGTCACGGTGCGCGAGACCATTGCCGCGGGCGCCGACATCGTCACTTTCAGCGGCGACAAGCTGCTTGGCGGCCCCCAGGCCGGGCTGATTGTCGGGCGCAAGGAGTTGATCGCGCGCATCAAGAAAAACCCGCTCAAGCGCGCGATGCGCGTGGGCAAGCTGACGCTGGCCGCGCTCGAGCCCGTGCTGCGGCTGTATCTGCACCCCGAGCAATTGGCCGAACGCCTGACCACGTTGCGACTTTTGACGCGCCAGCAGGCCGACATGCAGGCCCAGGCCGAGGCGCTGGCGCCGCTGCTGCAGGCGGCGCTTGGGCCCGCCCTTGTGGTCGAAAGCGCGCCGATGGCCAGCCAGATCGGCAGCGGCGCGCTGCCCGTGGAATCGCTGGCCAGCCACGGCCTGCGCATCCGTCCGGCCGCGTCCCGCCAGACCGGGCGCCAGCTCATCGAGCTCGAGGCGGCGCTGCGCGCCCTGCCCCGGCCCGTGATCGGCCGCATCCAGTCCGATGCGCTGTGGCTGGACCTGCGCTGCCTCGAGGCGGCGCAGCAGGCGCTTTTTGTCGACCAGCTGCCGCTGCTGGGCCAACGCATCCCCTCCAGCCCATGATCATCGGCACCGCCGGCCATATCGACCACGGCAAGACCACGCTGGTGCGCGCGCTCACCGGCGTCGACACCGACCGCCTCAAGGAAGAGAAGGCGCGCGGCATCTCGATCGCGCTGGGCTATGCCTATGCGCCGCTGCCCAATGGCGATGTGCTGGGCATCATCGACGTGCCGGGCCATGAGAAATTCGTGCACACCATGGCGGCGGGCGCGGTCGGCATCGACCATGCGCTGCTGGTCGTGGCGGCCGACGACGGCGTCATGCCCCAGACGCGCGAGCACCTCGACATCCTGCAGCTGCTGGGGGTGCGCGAAGCAAGCATTGCGCTGACCAAGGTCGACCGCGCCAGCGCGCAGCGCATTGCCCAGGTGCGCGCCGAGCTCGCCGAGCTGCTGGCCGCCACGCCCTTCGCGCACGCGCCGCTTTTCGAGACCATTGCCAGCAACCCCGCCGACCCGGGCGTTGCCGCGCTGCGCAGCCACCTTGAAAACCTTGCCCAGCAAATGCCGCCGCGCCCGCGCGGCGGCCTGTTCCGGCTCGCCGTGGACCGCAGCTTCAGCCTGGCGGGCCAGGGCACGGTGGTCACCGGCACGGTGTTTGGCGGCGCGGTGGCCACGGGCGACAGCCTGGCGCATTCGCGCACCGGCCAGAGCCTGCGCGTGCGCAGCATCCATGCGCAGAACCAGGCAAGCAGCCACGCCGTCGCCGGGCAACGTTGCGCGCTCAACCTCGCCGGACTGGGCAAGGACGAAATCCAGCGCGGTGACTGGATTGCCGACAGCGCGCTGCTGCAGTCCACGGACCGCATCGACGTGCAACTGCAGCTGCTGGCCAGCGCGCCGGCCATCCGCCAGTGGACCCCCGTACACCTGCACCTGGGCACGGCGCACTGCACGGCCCATGTGGCACTGCTCGAAGGCGAGCGCATCGAGCCCGGCAGCCGCGTGCGCGCGCAGCTGGTGCTGGACACCCCCGTGTTCTGCCTGCCCGGCGACCGCTTGATCGTGCGCAACGCCCAGGCCAGCCGCACCATTGCCGGCGGCAGCGTGACCGATCCCCACGCGCCCGCGCGCAAGCGCCGCAGCCCCGCACGCCTGGCCTATCTCCAGGCGCTCGATGCGCTGATCGACACCGGCCGCGCCGAACAGTTGCTGGCGCAGTCGCCGCAAGGCCTGCCACTGTCGCAGCTGGTGCGGCTGTCGGGCCGGCGCTGGGACGCGCAGGAACTGCCCGCCGATTGCCTGCAACTGCCACTGGGCGCCGACACCCTGCTGCTGCCCGCGCCGCGCTGGCAGGCGCTGCGCGCGCAGGTGCTGGAGACGCTGTCCCAGTTCCACGAAAAGCACCCGGATGAGCCCGGGCTCAACGCCGCGCGGCTGCGCCGCATGGCCTGGCCGGGCCTGGTGCAAGGCATGCATGACGCGCTCTGGCGCGGACTGATCGACGGATTGCTGCGCGACGCCCGGATCGTTGCCAGCGGCGCCTGGCTGCATCTGCCCGGCCACGCGGTGGAGCTGAACGCGCAGGAAGATGCGCTGGCCGCGCAAATTCTTCCGCTGCTTGACGCAGGTTGCTACGACCCGCCATGGGTGCGCGACCTGGCCGCAGCCACGGGCGCCAGCGAGGACGGTGTGCGCCAGCTGCTGCGCAAGCTCACGCGCCGCGGCCAGGTCTTCCAGGTGGTGAAGGACCTGTTCTACAGCGCCGCGCGCATGCAGACGCTGGCGCAACTCGTGCAGCTACTGGCCTCGGGCCATGCGCGCGCCGAGGTCGAGGCGCGCGCGTTTCGCGACGCCACCGGCCTGGGCCGCAAGCGCGCGATCCAGATCCTCGAGTTCTTCGACCGGATCGGCTACACGCGCCGGCTGCGCGACGCGCACCTGCTGCGGCCCGATGCGCGCTGGCAGGAGGCTGCAAGCCCCTTACAATGACAAAATGCCCGGACGCCATGATGGCGCCGGGCACCATGGAAGGCATGCACACCCGGTGGTGTGGCCGGGCTTCAAACCCGGTGAGGGGCGTCAGTCGCTCCTGGGTAGGTTCGACTCCTGCTGCTTTCCGCCATATGACGGCATCCTCCATGCGTTCCGTGGGCGCCGCGACCAACCCGATCACGCTGCATGGAGGGGGTTATGGAGTCTGATTCCGCAACATCGCTGGAACTCTGGGCAACCAGCATCGAAGCGGCCTGGGGCATTACCCTCGGTCATACCGACGGCGGGGCATTCGTGTTGGATACCGCAGGCGGCACGCATGTGGGCATCGAGCCCCTGCCCGAGCGGCGTGCCCTGGTACTGACCGCAGAGCTGGGGGAAGTCGATGCACACACATCGCTGCGCCTGTACCAGGCTCTGCTGGCGCTGAACCTGTCGCCTGTATTGACCGGCGCGGGTTGTATCGGCATCGAGCCGCAGACGCAGAAGATTCTTCTGCGCCTGACCTGGTCACCAGATGCGGCCCAGTGGACAGAGGAATCGTT
>JBEVDH010000048.1:0-3793 GCA_040514115.1 Comamonas sp.
GCGCCCATCAGCGCCGCATCGGCCTCGCCGATGGCGCCGGCGCGGTTGAAGTAGAGCGTGCCGGTCTGGGCATCGCCGGCATGCAGCTTGAGCACATTGGCCGAGTGCGCGGCGAGCGACTCGATGGCGGCCGTCATGCGCGGAAAACCGCCCGCATCGACCACGACGGCGCTGGCGGCCCCCGCGCCGGCCGCGGTCTTGAGCTGCAGCGTCTTGCTCTTGCTGTCGAGATGGGAATGGTGGTCGTTGATGTGCAGGATGGTCAGTTCCATCGGTTGCGGGCCGGGGCTGTCGCCACCAACGGCGCCGCCACCCCCACCGCTGCAAGCCGCGAGCACGGCAGAGGCCACAACACCCAGGGCCAGAACATGACGAGTGCGTTTCAAGACCGTCTTTCGGGATGCCAAGCGCAAACATATTACAAGCGCCGATCAAACCCATGGCACGACCAGGCCCGCAACGGCAATGGCATCACGGCGGCAACTGCCGCGCAGGCCCGCCCCCGCAACGGCCCAGCGTCAGCCGCCCATCCACGTCGGCAGCCAGCGCACCAGCGCCATGCCGACAATGGCCTGCACCACGGTGCCGTGGAACATCAGCGCCGTGTTGTCGAGCGTGGCGCGCGCATCGGGGCGCAGCCAGCCGGCCCACGAACGCGCCAGCACATAACCGCCCATGATCAGCAGCACCAGCGCGTGAAATCCCTGCCAGGCCACGAGCGCTCCGACCGTCGCGCTCCAGGCATCGGCGCGCGGCGACAGGCCGTCTTGCAGATGCATGCCCAGATCGAGCCCGATCGCACCGATCGCCGCGCACATGGCCAGCGCCACCGCAAGACGCACGCGCGCCTGCGTATTGCGTCCGAGGCTGCGCTGTGCCCAGACCATGAACAGCGACGCAGCCAGCAGCAGCCCCGCGGGCCACATCCGCCCCATGGGCAGGCTGGCGCCGGGCGGCGGGCAGACATCGAGCGCCATCGACACATGGATATGCGCGAAGGCAAAAGACGCAAAGATCGTCGCATCGACGGCCAGCAGGATCACCGTCGCCCACCACGAATGCGAGGCGCGGCCCGTGGCCACCGTCGGAATGCTCACGCCCTCGCCGATCTCGGCCGTGGGCCGACGCGGCGGACGGTCCGAACCCCAGAGCCAGACCACCATGGCGATCACCGAGATCACCCCCGCAATGAACGCCGGGACGATCCACGCCACCGTGAGCAACAGGAAAAATCCCGCCGTGCCCGCCGCCGCGATGAACGGCGCCCAGCCGTCGCCCGGCAGCCGCAGCAAATGGCGAATGCGCGCATCGACCGGGCTGGTGACCAGCGTCTCGCGCCCGCCAAACACCGTATTGGGCAGCCAGTGGCGGCCGGCCTCGACCTCATCGACGAGCGTCGGCTGATTCCACAGCGGCGAACGCCCGGTGATCTGCGGAATGCTGCGCACGCCATAGTCGCCCTGGGGCATCCATTCCAGCGAATCGGCGCCCCACGGGTTGCCAGGCTCGCGCTCGGAGCGCAGCAGCGTGCGCACCAGATCGACCAGGCACACCAGCACGCCCACGGCAAACACATAGGAGCCGGCCGTCGCCAACAAATTCCAGAAACCCCAGCCCAGCCCGTCCGCATAGGTGTAGACGCGCCGCGGCATGCCCAGCAGCCCCGCGATGTGCATCGGAAAGAACGCCAGGTTGAAACCGCCGAACATCAGCCAGAAGCTCCAGCGCGCGACGCGCTCGGACAGCTGGTGGCCGTTGTACAGCGGCGCCCAGTAATAGATGCCCGCGAACAAGGGGAACACCAGGCCGCCAATCAGCACGTAATGCAGGTGCGCGACCACGAAATAGCTGTCGTGCGCCTGCCAGTCGAAGGGCAGCACCGCCAGCATCACGCCGGTGAGGCCGCCGAGCACGAAGATGAAGTGAAAGCCCAGCAGGAACAGCGAGGGCCCGTTCATCTGCACGCGGCCCTTCCAGAAGGTGGCGATCCACGAGAACACCTGCACGCCGCTCGGGATGGCGACGGCAAAGCTCGCAATCGAGGTCACATGCAGCGCCAGCGGCCCCAGGCCCGCGGTGAACATGTGGTGCATCCACAGCGCGAAACTGATGATGCCCACCCCGACCAGCGCCCAGACGATCGCGCCGTAGCCCACGAGCTGCGTGCGCGCCATCACCGGCACCATCATCGTCACCATGCCCGCGGCCGGCAGGAAGATGATGTAGACCTCGGGGTGGCCGAAGAACCAGAACAGGTGCTGCCACAGCAGCGGGTCGCCGCCGCGCGCAGCGATGAAGAACGGCCAGTCGAAGGCGCGCTCCATCTCCAGCAGCAGCGTTCCCGCGATCAGGGCCGGAAACGCGAAGATGATCATCAAGGCCGAAACCAGCATGGCCCAGGCAAACAGCGGCATCTGCATCAGCTTCATGCCCGGCGCGCGGGTGAACAGGATGCCGATGATCAGCTCGATGGCCCCCGCGATCGCCGAGATCTCGATGAAACCGATGCCCAGCAGCCACCAGTCGGCGCCGATGCCGGGCGAGAACTCCTTGCTGGTGAGCGGCGGGTACATGAACCAGCCGCCATCGGGCGAGGCGCCAAAGAAGATGGTGATGAAGAACGCCAGGCCGCCAATCGCATAGGCCCAGAACGCATAGGCCGACAAGCGCGGAAACGGCAGGTCGCGCGCCCCCAGCATGTTCGGCAGCAGCCAGACCGCCACGGCCTCGACCACCGGCACGGCAAACAGGAACATCATCACCGAGCCATGCATCGTGAACAGCTGGTTGTAGCTGCCCGCGTCCACGAGGGTGTTGTCCGGCACCGCGAGCTGCGTGCGCATGATCAGCGCCAGGACCCCGGCCAGCACGAAGAACACCAGCGCCGTCGCCAGGTAGTACACGCCGATCTGGCTGTTGTTCACCGCCGACAGGCGCCGCCAGCCCTGGGGCGGCGGCTCCCAGGCGCGCTGCAGCGCCGGCAGCTCATCGGCGGGGCGTGGCAGGGAATGGGGCAGCTTGTCGCTGGCGGTCATGTCGCTCATTGCAGCGACCCCAGCCAGTCGCCCAGGGCGTCAAGCGTCTCGGGGTCGAGGCGGTCATAGGAAGGCATGCGGGCTCCGGTCTTGATCTGCTGGATGTGCGTGAGCCAGCGTTCGCGGCCCTCGGCGGTGTTGGCAAGCATTCCCGCGCCCAGATGCAGGCGGCTGCCGAAATGGGTGAGATCCGGCCCGAGCCGGTTTTCCTCGCTGACACCGCGCACCGTGTGGCACGCGCTGCAGCGCTGGGCAAGAAATGCCTGTTGGCCCAGCATCTGCTGCTGCGTCGCGGGCACTGCCGCGGGCTTGGCCTGCGCCACCAGCCAGGCATCGAAAGCCTGCGGCTCCAATCCCACCACATACAGCGCCATCTGCCCATGCTGCTCGCCGCAGAACTCGGCGCACTGGCCGCGCCAGGTGCCGGGTTCCTGGGCAGTGACCAGCAGGTGCTGCATGCGCCCGGGCAGCATGTCCATCTTGCCGGCAAGCTGGGGCACCCAGAAGCTGTGGATCACATCGGCGCTGGTCAGCGCGAAGTAGACCGGCCGGCCCACGGGAATGCGAATCTCGTTGGCCGTGACGATATCGGCGCCGGTCGCGGGGTCACGATAGCGCACCTCCCACCACCACATATGTGCTTTCACCGTCACGATGAGCGCATCGGCCGGAGGAATCGGCTTGTAGGCCGGCATGCGCGGCAGCACGAAGGCAAACAGCGCCGTCAGCACGATGGCCGGAAACACCACGCCGCCGCC
>JBEVDH010000052.1:0-4381 GCA_040514115.1 Comamonas sp.
TAGGTCTTGCAGGGGATGCTGCGTGCGCTGCCGAGCTTGCAGGCATCGCTGGCGAGGAACTTCTCAATGGCCGCGCCCGAGTCCCAGACCAGGGCGCCGTTCTCGTCCCAGATCGAG
This sequence comes from Comamonas sp., assembly GCA_040514115.1. Taxonomy (GTDB): domain Bacteria; phylum Pseudomonadota; class Gammaproteobacteria; order Burkholderiales; family Burkholderiaceae_C; genus Comamonas. The sequence continues at coordinate 118 of JBEVDH010000052.1, forward strand.
AACGAGCGTCCGCCGAAGGCGTAGAGGTTGTCGTACATCAGGCGGTCGCCCGTGGGGCTGGCCACTCCGGCGGCGGTGTACATCACGGGCGAGCCGTCGGCGTTCTGCTGGTAGCCCTGGGTCCAGGTGACCTTGAGGCGGCCAAGCATGTCGTCGTCGCGGCACTTGCCGGGCGCACCGGCCGTGGCGCCGCAGTAGGCAAAGGTGGCGGGGTTGAGCAGTCCGCCCGCGGCCAGCGCGCCCAGGTGGGCCGGCAGGTCGTCGCCCTTGCGGCCGCTCCAGCCCTTGGCATTGGTCAGGTGCTTGACGCGGAACTCCTCCATGAAGCCCTGGTTGGTGTCGCCGTTCAGGTAGGCGGGATTGTTTTCGCCCCAGGCGCGCGCGTCGCCTTCGTTGGCGGTGCCGAGATAGGTCTTGCCGCCGGCGTCATAGGCCGCGATGCTGTCGGGCATGTAGAGGCTGCGCAGGCCGCCCCAGGTGGTGATGTTGATCTTGCCGTCCTCGTCCTGGATGTCGAGCGCGTTGGCGGCCAGGCTGTTGTCCTTGTAGCCCAGCGCGGTCACCGCAGTGACCGTGGCCGAGGCCAGGTCGATGCGTGCCAGCGCGTTGTTCTCCTGCAGCGTGACCCAGGCCGTGCGGCTGTCGGCCGAGACCGCAATGTATTCGGGCTCGAAGTCCTTGGCCGCCGTCGCCTTGGGGCCGAAGATGCGCACGCCGCGCGCGCGCAGCGCGGCTTCCTGGCCGTTGAATTGTGTGAAGGCGGCGGTGCGCGCCACGGGCTTCTTGGCGTCGCTGACGTCGATCACGCTGACCGAGCCTTCGGGATCGGTCTGGTAGTCGTCGCTGGGCTCGCCTTCGTTGGCGACCAGCACCTGGCGGCCGTCGGGGGTGAAGGTCACCATGTCCGGCTGCGCGCCGATCTCGACCTGGCTGATCAGCTCCAGCGTGCTGGCGCTGTAGAGCGCCATGCGGCCGTTGTCGGTTTTCACCGGGGCCTGCATGGCCACCGCGACGATGCCGCCCCGCACGGCCACGCTGTTGATCTCGGCACCGGCCAGCACCGCCTTGCCGTCGATGCGGCCGACCTTGGCGGGCGCTGCCGGGTTGCTCAGGTCCAGCACGTCGACGGCGCCGGCCAGGGCATTGACGACGAAACTGCGCTTGCTGGCGGCGTCATAGGCGGTGATCTCCGCAGCGCTCTTGACGAATTCGCCGGTCGCATGGGTGCCGATCTTCTCGAGCTTCACGGTCAGCGGCGTGGCCTCGGGCGCGATGGTGGGCGGCACCACTGCCACCGGCGGGGGCGTGACGACGGCTGCATCGTCGTTGCCGTCACCGCCGCAGGCAGCAAGCAAGGCAGTGGCAAGGACGCTCAGCACGAACAGGCGGGCAGGGGCACGGGGCAGCAGACGCAGGGAAGAAGCCATGGTGGAGGGGCCGCAGGAAATGTGGAAGCCTGGTTTGTAGCCGAGCTTCGTGACACTGCCGTGAATGGGCCCGCTACCAGTCTTCCTTTACCGCCAGCACCGCATCGCGCCCGGCCGCCGCGCGCCCCGCGAGCCAGGCGGCGAGCGTGCCCGCAGCCGTGACGGCCAGTGCCAGCAGCGCCAGGCGCAGCCAGGGCAGGCGCAGCTCCATGGTCCAGTGAAAGCTCTGCGGATTGACGACATGCACCAGGATCACTGCCACGCCCAGGCCCAGCACCGTGCCGGCCAGCGCGCCCAATGCGCTCCAGACCGCGCCTTCGCCGGCCACCACCCCCAGAATCTGGCGCCGCGTCAGCCCCAGGTGGCCGAGCAGGCCGAACTCCTTGCGCCGCGCCAGCACCTGGGCGCTGAAGCTCGCGGCAATGCCGAACAGGCCGATGCCGATGGCCACGGCCTGCAGCCAGTAGGTCACGGCAAAGCTGCGGTCGAAGATGCCCATGGAGCGCTCGCGCAGCCCCTGGCTGGAGACCCATTCGAGCGGCGCGGGCGACAGCTCCTGGATCCGCGCCTGCAGGGCAGCAAGGTCCGCGCCCGGGGCGGGCCACAGTGCGAGGTCCGACAGGCGCGTATCGCCCGTGAGGCGCTGGTAGTCGGCACCATCGATGGCGACGGCGCCAAACTGGCGCACATAGTCGCGCCAGATGCCGGCGACGAAGAACTCCGCAGCAACGCGCGGGAACGCGGGCTGCAGCGCGCGCCAGCGCTCGCCGGGCTGCAATCCATACAACTGGGCCGCGGCCTCGCTGACATGCACGCCGATCAAGCCCGGCGGCACGGGCAGCGGCGGCGCCAGCCAGGGCAGCGGCTGGGCCTGGCTGCCCCGCAGCGGGCGCACCAGCAGCGCCAGGGCCGGCTGGCGGGTGTCGAGCGCCAGGCTGGCGTTGCGCTGGGGCTGGGCGCGCGCCACGCCGGGCAGCGCGCGCACGGCGTCGAGCAGGCGCGCATCGAGCAGGCCCGCGTCGCCCTGCGCCGTGCCACCTGCGGCGCGCACATAGGCCGGCGCGGGCAGCGCGGTGTCGAGCCATTCGAGCATCGAGCCGCGAAAACTGCTGACCATGACGGTGAGCGCCACCGCCAGGCTCAGGCTGGCCACCACGCCGCCCACGGCCACGCTGGCGCTGGCACGCATGCGCCGCGCGCGCTCGAAGGCCAGCAGCCACAGCGGGCGCTGGCGCGCGAATTCCGGCAGGCGCGCGAGCAGCTTGCCCAGCAGCCAGGGCAGCGCCGCCATGCCGCCCAGCAGCAGCAGCGCGACCGAGACATAGGCCGCCAGCGGTATGCCCGCAACCGGCGGCAGCCAGGCCAGCGCGAAGCTGGCGGCCAGCAGGAGCAGCGGCAGGCGCGCGCCGGCCTCGGGAATCTGCAGCGCGCCCAGGCCCTTGAGCGTCGCGGCCGCGGGCAGCTGCTGCGCGGTGCGCGCGGGCCACCAGCCGCCGGCCAGCGTCGCGGCCAGCCCCAGCCCGGCAAAGACCAGCGCCGCGCCCGCGCTCCACTGCAGCGCGGGCTGCACCTCGCCAAAATAGCCGCCGCCCAGATCGCCGCCGAGCAGCCGCAGCGCAAGCGCCGCCAGTGCCAGTCCCAGCGCGATGCCGCCCGCGCTGCCCAGCACGCCCAGCACCGCCGATTCGGCCAGCACCAGCGTGCGGCGCTCGCGCGCCGTGAGCCCGAGCACGGCCAGCAGCGCAAACTGCGGCGCGCGCCGCGCGACACTCAGCGACAGCACCGAGAACACCAGGAACGCGCCCGTGAACAGCGCCACCAGCGCCAGCACCGTGAGGTTGACGCGGTAGGCACGCGACATCTGGGCCACGCGCTGCTGCTCGTTGCCCGGCACGCTGACCAGCACGCCTGGCGGCCAGCCCGGCGCGGCGCGCAGCTGTGCCAGCAGCTGATCGGCATCGGCGCCCGGCGCGAGCAGCAGATCGACGCGGCTGAGCTCGCCCCAACGCTGCAGCAGGTCCTGCGCCGCGCCGATGTCCATCAGTGCCAGAGGCGGGCCGCTGGCCGCGACGGTGCCGGCAATGCGCACCACGACCGGTGCGGGCGCGGCCCCGGAGGCGGGCACGGGCAGCCGCAGCGTCAGTTGTGCATCTGGTGCCCGGGCTTCATTCAGCCCAAGCGCCTGGAGCGCCGCGGCATTGAGAAACACCGTGGCCGGCGCAAACAGATCGAGCCGGTCCCGGCCCTCGAACAGGCGCGGCATCAGCGCCGGCGCCATCGGCGCGAGCTGCAGCGCATCGCCGCCCAGCAGCCGCAGCGTGACCGCGCTCGCGCTGCCTTCGGCCGGTTGTGCCTGCACCGACGCTTCGAGCCACGGCGCGGCGCGTGCCACTGCGGCGTGGCGCGCGACCTGGCCGTAGAGCTGCTCGGGCAGCGCGCCCTGCATCGCGCGCAGCTCCAGATCGGGCTGGCCCTGCACGCTGCGCACGGCGCGCGAGAATTCGTCGAGCGCCGAGGCATTGATCACATGCACCGCAAAGCCCAGCGCCACGCCCAGCACCACCGCCAGCAGCGCGCTGGCCGTGCGCCAGGGGTGGTGCAGCAATTCCTGCAGGGAAAAGGTGCGCAGCAGGGCAAACATGGATAAAGGCGTCAAAGGATGTGAGCGCCAGGGGCCAGCGCGTGCCAGTCAGGGCCGGGATCGGCCTGCTGGCGCTGCGCGATCCTTGAAAAAAGGGCGCGCAGGACCACAATTTAACAGCAGGCCGCGCAGCAGCGCGCTGCAGGCGGCCAGGCCCTACACGCCGGCCTCACTGGCGTGGTGTCTGAAGGAGGAA
>JBEVDH010000055.1:0-11349 GCA_040514115.1 Comamonas sp.
CTGCCGCAGCTGCCGCACCTGGCGAGGCGCCAGTATTCGACATACCGCGTTCTGCACAGGTGGGCGCAAGCGGGCGTGCGCTGATCCCCCACACGAAAGACGCGCATTTCGCGGCCTCAATCAGCGAAAAAACATCCTGCGCCGCAGTCCCGATGGCAACGGCGGCGCACTGTCCACATGGCAGCGCCGCCTGGTGACAACAAAGCCCTGGCTGCTCGCACAACCAGGGCTGGACCTGGGAAGTCGCTGACACGCGTTACCAAGGTATGAAAATCGCGATCACCAGGAAGGCCAAGACGACACCAATGACCGTCAGCACACGTGAAGTGAAAAAGCCGCTGCGAAAGGACGCATTGCGCTTGGCTTCGGTTTTGTCGGGCGGTGTATTCATGTTGGGACCTTTCATTGCTTCACTCAGGAGCTGCCTGAAAAACAAAGCCCCGGCCGCATACGCAACCAGGGCTCGGGCCTGACCGGTGCTACCGGCCTGGCGGGAGGAACGAAGTTACTTCGTCGCGTCCTTGACAACTTCCTTCACATCGCCCACGGCCTTTTGCGTCTTGCCTTCGACTTGCTTGGCAACGCCCTTGGCCTGCTGCTCGGGGCTGTCGATCACTTCCCCGGCCTTTTGCTGAACCTTGCCAGCTGCGTCCTTGAGCGTGCCCTTGATTTGATCGGTGTTCATATGCATTCCTTGGTGGCGGGAGCCCTCTTGGGGGCCCCTGGGTTGAAGTACACCTCGAGGATGCCCCAGCGCGGGCGCCGCGGCAGTAGGAGTGAAAGAGGACGCATAGTCGGTCAAGGCTTACGCTCAACGCATCACCATGCCACCATCCACCATCAGCACCTGCCCGGTCACGAAGGCGCTGAGCTCCGAGGCCAGAAACAGCACCGGACCGGCCACGTCCTCGGGGCGCGCCAGGCGCCGCAGCGGCGTGGCCTGGATCAGCGATTCGCGAAACGACTCCCTGGTGCCCTGGCTGCCCTGCGTCGGATAGACCAGCCCCGGGGCCACGCAGTTCACGCGGATGCCCACCGGACCGAGCTCGCTGGCCAGATTGCGGCTGAAGGCGACCAGCGCCGCCTTGGCCGTCGTGTAATCGTGGTAAGGCACGAACGGCTGCTCGACCAGATTGCTGGCGATATTGACAATGCTGCCGCGCGCGCGCCGGCGCATCTGCGGCAGCACTGCGCGGCAGACATTGAAGGCCGCGCCCACGGCGCCATCGAACTGGGCCTGGTAGTCGTGCCACTGCAGATCGTCAAAATGCGGGCGGCGCTCCGGGTCGAACGCATAGGGCCGAAACGCGTTGTTCACCAGGATATCGATGCCCCCGGCCTCGCGCGCAATATCCTCGGCCATGGCCTGCACCGCGCCCGCACTGCCCACGTCGGCCTTGACGGCCCAGGCATCGCCGCCCGCGGCAATGCAGGCCGCCACCGTTTGCGCCGCCGCCGCATCGTTGGAGAGGTAGTTCACCGCCACCGTGGCCCCCTCGCGCGCGAACGCCGTGGCAATGGCTGCACCGATGCCCCGGCTCGCGCCCGTGACCAGCACCACCTTGCCGCGCAGATCCATCGCAGAAGGCCCCATTTCAGGCTCCCGTCAGCAGGCTGCTGTCGACCACATCCGACACCTTGATCCGGCGCTGCACCAAGCCCAGCGCCTGGTAGGCATCGGCGCCCTTTTGCAGGGCGACCAGGTCGAAGCTGCCCAGCCGCGAGGCCGCATCCTTGCCCGGCGGCAGCGAGGCCGCATTGCGCAACCGGATCACCTCGAGATTGATGTCGCGCTGCGTGCCGTCGATCGCATGCTTTCCCGCCAGCACTGCCGCTTCCTCGGGGTGGGCCATCATCCAGGCCGCGCTGTCGCGGTAACCCTGCAGGAAGGCGCGCAGCAGCGCCTTCTTCTCGCGCAGCACCTCTTCACGCACCACGAACAGGTCGCTGGACATGTTCAGATACTCGCGCACCGGCATCACATCGACCTCGCCAATACCCTTGCGCAGACCCACGGCCAGGCCGGTGTCGGTCGCGGCCGTGGCATCGACCTGGCCCTGCATCAGCGGCGCGAAGTTGAGCAGCCCGGTCACGACGATCTGCACATCCGACTCCTTGAGCCCCGCCTGGTGCAGCAGCACCAGCAGGTTCTGGCGCGTGCCGCTCGAGAGGCTGTAGACACCGATTTTCTTGCCCTTGAGATCAGCCGGCTTGCGGATGCCCGACGATTTGAGCGAGACCACGTTGAACACGTTTTGCGGATAGATGTCGTAGATCGCCACGAGCTTGGCGCCCTTGTCGAGCGCCATGAAGAACGAGCCCGGGTCGGTGAAGGCCACATCGCCCTGGCCGCTGAGCAGGTTGCGAATGGCGTCGCCGCCGCCCGCGCCCGGCAGATATTCGAGCTCCACGCCCCGGGCCTTGAAAAAGCCCTTGTCCGGCTCGGCCAGGATGTTGGTGATCTCGCTGATCGGCTTGCTCCAGCCCGCCAGGCGCACCCTGCCCTGGGCCGGCGTCACGACGCCTGGCGCGGCGACGCCGATGCCTGCAAATGCCAGGCCGGTGAACCCGCCCAGAAGGCTGCGGCGCGAAAGAAATAAAGGCAAATCGTTCATGTCTGGCAATCAAGGAGAGTCGAAAGAATAGGCATGCGCGCGCAGCAACCGGCGCTCGAGCACCAGGCAGCCCTGGTACAGCACCAGCCCCAGCGCCGCGATCAGCACCAGCGCCGCGAACATCAGCGGGGTGTCCATCATTCCCTGGGCGGCAATGACCACCGCGCCCAGGCCGCGGCTCGCGCCCATGAATTCGGCCACCACCGCGCCCACCAGCGCCAGCACGACGGCCACGCGCAGCCCCGCGAGAATCGCCGGCAGGCCCGTGGGGAGCTTGAGGCGCAGCAGCGTCTGCAGGCGCGTTGCGCCCAGCATGCGAAACAGCTGCAGCCGCTGGGCGTCCGCCTGGCGCAGGCCGGTCAGCGTGTTTTCCATCAGCGGGAAAAAGCAGATCAGCGCCGTGATCAGCACCGTCGGCAGCAGCCCGAAGCCAAACCACAGCACGAACAGCGGTGCCAGCGCGAGCTTGGGCACGACCTGGCTGATCACCACATAGGGTTTGAGCACGCGCTCGAGCAGCGTGAATTCAGCCAGCGCCATGCCCGCGAGCAGCCCCACCACGCTCCCCGCCGCCAGCCCCAGCAACACGGCCTGCAGCGTTGCCAGGAGGTGCGGCCAGAAGTAGCCCGAGGCCAGGCCCGTCCATAGCGACAGCGCCACGGCCGAGGGCGCGGGCAGCACCAGTGCCGACAGGCCCCAGCCGCGCACCGCCAGCTCCCACAGGCCGAGCATGAAGATAAAGAGCGCCGCAGCCATCAGCCGTGCCTGCAATGGCGTGGGGTTCATGGGTTCGCCCTGTCCATCGATGCACGCACGCGCGCGCAGTATTCATTGAAGACCGCGCCATGGCGCATGGCCTGGGTACGCGGCGCGGGCAGCGTGATCTTGATGTCATCGACGATGCGCCCGCCATGCATCAGCGCGATGCGGTCGCCCAGGTACACCGCCTCGTGGATGTCGTGCGTGACGAACAGCACCGTGGTGCCCAGCGCGCGGCAGGTGCGCAGCAGATCGTCCTGGAGCTCGGCGCGCGTGATAGCGTCGAGCGCGGCAAAGGGCTCATCGAGCAGCAGCAGCGGCGGCTCGAGCAGCAGCGCGCGTGCCAGCGCCACGCGGCTTTGCTGGCCGCCCGAGAGCTGGCGCGGGTAGTGCTGCGCGTGTTGGGCGAGGCCCAGCTGCTGCAGCAACTCCAGCGCGCGCTGCCGGTCCTGCGGCGTGGGCTTGCGCTGCAGCGACACCGGCAGCAGCACGTTGTCCAACACCCGGTGCCATTCAAGCAGCGTCGGCGCCTGGAACATGAAGCCCAGTTGCGGGCCGGGCGCGGCCAGCGCGGCGCCGCGCAGCGCGATGCTTCCCGACTGCGGGCGCAGCAGCCCTGCGGCCAGCTTGAGCAGCGTCGTCTTGCCGCAGCCGCTGCGCCCGAGCAGGCAGTGGATCTCGCCGGCCGGCAGGCGCCAGTCCACGCCATTCACCACCGGCGCGCGACCCGGGTAGGTGAACACCACCTGCCGGATATCGAGAAATGCCATGTCGGTCTCAGTCCGCATAGGAGGCAAACGGCTGGGCCGCGATTTCCGCCGATTGCTCGATCTCGGTCATGCGCACCAGATCCAGCAGGTTGAAGCGCCCGTCGTTGTGCCAGCCGGCTTCGGGCATGCTCATGGCGCCCATCGCGCAAATGCGCGTGACCCCGGCCGCACCCAGCAGGCCCGCCAGCCGGTAGAGCTCCTCGGGACCGGCCGCGATGCCCGCGGTCTGCAGGTACTCACGCTGCTGGGCCACCACCGGCACCACCGCATCGAGGCAATCGACGCCCACCACGGAAATGCTGCGGTGCAGCGCCGTTGGCGCCAGCGGCTGCAGCGTGTCGCTATAGGCCACGCTCCAGGGCGCATCGACCGTCCCGATCAGCAGATCCCCGGCCCCGCCCCACTCCACGGCCTGCTGCCATTTGGCCACCGCCGCGCCCTCCTCCAGCGCCAGCGCGCGGCGCGCAAAGCGCCGCTGCAAATTGGCCAGCTCGGCCGCGAGATGGTCGGCAAACGCGCGTGGGAGCACCGGCGCGCCGCGCTCCACATAGAAGACATGCGGCGAGTAGCAGCCCTGCTGGTCGTAGCGCATCACATCCCAGGCCGCGAGCCGCGCGACGGCGGGGGCCTTGAGCGCATCGAGCGCCGCCGCGCCCACCAGCCCGAAGCCCAACTTGTGCCCGTGCGGCAGGAAGCGCGTGGTCACGGGCAGGCGCCGGCGCAGCGCGTCGAGCGTCTGGTTGCCACCATAGGCCAGTACCGTATCCGCCTGCGCATAGAGCCGGGCCGCGCCCTCGCCGCCCAGGCCGCTCTCGCCGCCCGCGCCATCCCACCAGACCACCGCCAGGCAGTCCGCCAGCGGCGGATGCACCTCGGCGAGCAGCCGCGCAAACCAGCCCGCAAACAGCGGCTCGGCGCTCGCCAGCTTGCCGATGCTCGGCGCCTTGACCAGCAGTCCGCACACCAGGCTCCACAGCGACAGCGCGGGCACATTGCCGGCCCAGCTGTGCACCAGCAGATCGGGCCCGAAGGCGCGCACCGCCCCGCCCTTGGCCGCGGGCTGGAAGCCGTCGAGCACGCCGGGGTTGGCAAAGTCCTCGGCCACGAAGCGCCGCAGCTGCGCGGCGCGAAAGGTCTTGAAAAATCCCGTGAGCCCCAGGCGCACCATGTCCGCGTCATAGCCGCTCACCACCGGCAGCCAGGCCTCGGCCTCGCGCCGCCACGGATCATCGCGGTCCAGCAGCCGCGCAATGGCCCGGTCGATGGCATCGATGATTTCCGCGACCGGCATCTCGCGCAGATGGCGGCTCGCGCCGGCGCGCACCCGGTCTGCCAGCGCCTGCATCTGCGCGCTGGTCAGCACCGGTACCGCAACTTCCAGGCGCAGGCCGGTCCGCTCGAAAGGCAGCAGGTGCCACTGCACTTCGTCGTCGCGCAACCCGGGCAGATAGCCTGCGGTGATCCGCTGCGTCTTCATGCGCTGGCGGCCTTGACGAATTCCTCGACGGCCAGCGAGCAGCCCTTGGCCGCCGCGCCCTCGGCGCGCCCGAGCAGCAAAAAGCCGCCTTCGGCCCACAGGCCCACATCCTCGGTCAGGATGGTGGTGACCGCGTTGTAGTTGGCCAGATCGCAATGCACCAGGATGCCGCGCTCGCCCGGCGCGACGCTGCGCCCCGTGACCGGCTCGACCAGCCGCGAGCGTATCCAGTGCGGCCCCGACTTGACGGAGGGCAGCACGGCATTGCCATCGTCATAGAACTGCGTGCTCAGCTCGGTCATGCCATACATATTGATGCAGTGCGAACGCGGCACGCCCAGCAGCTGTGAGAGGTCGGCATAGAAGTCTTCCAGCGGCAGCTCGCGCGACTGACCCTTGTAGCCGCCGGTGTCGAGGATGCGGCTGCCGGCGGGCAGGCGAAAGCTGCGCCCTTGAGCGCGCAGCGCGTCCATCACATGCACCAGGCTGAAGCTCGCACCGAGCAGCGCATAGGGCTGGCCGCTGCGCTCGGACTCCTCCAGCGCCGCGCACAGTCCGGGCATGTCCAGGCCCTCGGGCGATAGAAAGTAGCGGCTGTCGGGGGTGCCAAACTCGGACCTGGCCAGCGCCAGGTAATGCGCGAGGGAAGAATGGGGCATGGCCTGCTCGTCGGGAAACAGCAGGCCCATCGGCATGCGCTCGCTGCCATGCATGAAGCGCTGCGCGAAATTGCGCACCATCGACAGGTCGTAGACCTCCAGCTGCGGATGAAAGTGACGCCCGCGCGCCGCGCGCCCCGTCGTGCCGCTGGTCATGAACACGCGCTCCCCGCTTGATGGCGGCGCGCTGCGCAGCTCCATGGCCTTGAAGGCATCGATGGGCACGGCCGGAATATCGCTCCACGTCTTCACATTGCGCGGCGTCGCGCCGCGGCGCTGGCAGAAGCTGCGAAACGGCAGGTTGGATTCGTATTGGTAGGCAAACAGGCGCAGGGCGAGCGCGTCGAACTGTTCGTCGGTGCAACCATCCATTGCAATGAATGCAAGCAGGTCTGCGACCAGAGAAGCGGCTTTGTCCATGGATTTCCTTCGAGAGCGGGGGCGTTGTGCTCCGAAGGCCCCTCGCCCGGGCGCGCAGCAGTGCGCAGCCACGTCAGGGTGCAAGCTCTTCTTCCGCCGGAATGACCCGGGTCAAGTTCGCGGGTATGGATCTCAGCACTGTCGTGCACCCCGGAGCGCTTGCCATCTTACCGCAGCCATGACGCTCGGGTGGCGCGCCAGGGCGCAGCACGGCTGCCCGGCGAAATTCTATTTTGAGAAATTACAGCGGCGCTTGCAGACCTTCGTCCTACATCCTGGACGGCAGCAATGCCGTGAGACTGCAACTCTCACATAAGTAACAAGGATTCAAAATGATTTCAAACATCGCTTCCCGCCGGGCTGTCTTTGCCACGCTGATCTCCGCTGCCTTGCTGGCAGCCTGCGCAGGCCCCAACAAGACGCCGACGCCCCAGGCCAACGCCATCGTCGGCACCGTTGATGTCACCGATCGCAGCACTGTGGCACCCCAGTCCACACTGATTGTCGAATTGCATGAAATCGCCCAGCCCAGCGCACCCGCCCAGGTCGTGGGACAAACGGCCCTCCAGATCGAGACCTTGAAGCCTCCGTTCAAATTCATGCTGCCCACGAACACCGCCCCGATCAACAACGAGGCCGAGTACCGCGTGAGCGCCCGCATCACCCTGGGCAACCAGACGACGCACGCCAGCGACGCCGCCTATCCGGTGCTGACCCGCGGCGCCGGCAAGGTCGTGAATCTGTCCCTGGTCCGCGTCGCACCCTGACCCGCCTAGACACAAATCTTGAAGCCCGCCGGTGACCCCGGCGGGTTTTTTCATTGGTGCTGCCACAAGTTGTTTGCAAGCGGCACCGGTGATCGGCTTACATCCGTAGCATCTTGCTAAAGGATGAAAACCCTTGTAACCCCCTTGGCCCAAGCTCCCACAGCCAGGACGGCGACCTCCTACAACCTCGGACGGCCGCTGGAATCAGAGTGCATTGACCGGGTTCGGAAATCCTCCGAGCGCACTTGCAGCCGCGCTGCATCCATTTCTCATGGAGATGGATATGGCTTCACGTGATCACAATGAGCACTGCCGCAACCCGTCGTGTGGCCGTGAGCACGACTCCGACTACCAGCAGTGGCGCGGCGAACAGATGCGCAACCTCGATGCCCACTACGAGGGCTGGCGCGTCATGCCGGACGTGATGATGACCCCCTGCACGCTGCGAAGGCAAGCCGTTTTACGCCGTGGGGAAACGCGCGTCCAGAAGGCATCGTCGCTCGACCAGGCCAAGGATGCGCTCAAGGCATGGCCGCCAAAACCCTACGCCATATTTGACTGAATTTCCGTGCCAAAGGCACCATCGATCCAGCCATTTCCAGCAACCGCCGGTGCTGCAAGGCAGCCCGTGCCGTGCAGCACAGGCGCCACCTGGCAAAGGTCCCTCCCGTCAAGCCTATGCGTTGTAGAGCAAGCCGAAGTCCAGCACCCCAACGAGCTCGGCAGAAGGATGCTCCAGCACATGCTGCACTGCGGCATTCACGAGATCACCCGTGCCGATCTCGCCGTTCTGCAACTGACGCACAAGCGGCTGCAACTGCTGCACCGATCCGGCGCTGCCCGTGGCCTTGGTCCACAGCCACTGCACGGTTTCCTGCGCCGTGAACGCGTGGCCCTGCTGCTCCTGCACAAAGCGCATGGCGATCTCGCCCACGGCCTGCACGCTCATGCCAAAGTCCAGCGCCGCCAGGCCTTCGCCCGCCAGTCCCTTGTTAGTCAGCGCGGTGTTGCCCAGCGTCACCGACAGTAGTGCCGCCACCTTGCCGGCCGTACCCTGGGTATCGAGCGCCACGCTGACGTCCTTCAGGTGCAGGCGTTCAATGCCCACGGACTCGGCCGAGTTGCCGTCAATCAGCGACGTGGCTTCCCAGCGGTCAGCGCCGGTGCGCTGCAGATGCACATCGCCACGGTCGAGATCTACACGAACTTCATCGAGGCCGGCCATGCCCGGGTTGTTTTCGGAAATGACATGCATGCGCAAGATCTGGTCGTTGCTCTGCCAGTCCGCGACCAGTTCCTGGGCGGTAAGCCCGGGCAGCTGATCGCGAGCCGAGGTCTGCAGCACCACCTCGGCCACCTGCAGCGCCGTCAGGCCGCTGTTTTGCTGGGCCCAGGCGCCTTCCTCGGCCGTGGGCGCACGGCCCAGCCAGCGCGTGGCGATGTGGGCCACGGCGGCCTCGGCATCGCTGTCGGCAATGTACAGATTGGCGCCGCTGTCGAACTTCACCATCTCGATGGATTTCAGGCGATCGACTTCGCCGCTGGCCCGGTGCGTGAACACCAGCACCTGGCCGTCCGTGGTGAGCTTGTAGGCGTCCAGGCTGCCGGACTGCAGCGCCGTGTCCCAGCCCAGGCCGCCGTCGAGCCGGTCGTTGCCGATGCCGCCCGACAGCGTGTCGTGGCCGGTACCGCCAAAGACGATGTCGTTGCCCACGTCGCCAAACACCTGGTCGTTGCCGCCCAGGCTGCCCATGGTGTCGTTACCGCCGCCGCCGTGTAGAACGTCGTCGTCCACGCCAAGAACGATCCATTGGGATGCACCGTCACCGCTGGCGACGTTCTGGCCTGCGCCGCCAATGATGCGTACCGCGCCTGCGACGGCGATGAAGTCAATGTTGTCGATCTGGATCAGGGTGCCGCTGGGCAGTGCCCGGGCATCCAGGACGACAGCTTGTTTGCCGTCTGCCGGGTTGGTACTTCCGCTGATCACCACGGGGATGTCTGGATTAAAGCCAGCGCCCGATGTTGCGGTGATCGTTTGAACCACGAGAGGTTCGTTCGGGTCCATGCTGGCGTAGAAGACCAGACCATTGTTGGTCATCTCTGGATCGCTTCCCGCAACCCGCTCGATACGCAGGCCCAGCTCCGTCAGCGCTGCGTTGCCGGTGACGGGGTTGGGCAGGCCTTGCACCTGCATTCCTACGCCTGCAGGAACACTCACTTGCAAGATCGGGCGGCCATCGGCCGCCAGTACCAAGGGAATGTCGGCCATATCAGCGTTGGGGGAGCTAGGGTTGTCGGTACGAGTAGGCAACACAACCGGGATTGTGATCACAGTGGTGCCACCATCGCCGGGGGTGGTGACCACGGCTACGCCATCCACCACCGGGACCGGTAAGGGTGGCGTAGGCACAGGAGGCACAGGAGGCACAGGAGGTACAGGAGGTGCCACAGGCACAGGAGGTGCCAGAGGCACAGCAAGAGTTGGAGTGAGATTGGTGGCTGCGATGGCGGCAAAGCTGGCGGAATCGTTGCCAGCCGCGTCCTGGACGGCGTTCGCGTCATTGCCTGAGGTGGGGTCTGTGTAAGCCACTGATACCACTTGGCCGGCGCCCACGGTGGAGGTCAGCGTCAGTGTGACAGTCTTGTCGGTTGCATTGATGGCTACGCCGGTGACGGCATTGGCCGTGGCTCCGATGAGCACGGAAAAATTGCTTCTAGCGGGTGGATTGGTGGCGTCGAGTGTGGTGGCTTCCGTGTAGGTAAGCACCAGCTGGTTGCCGTTGACGGTGGCACCGTTCACCAATGGGGCGATGGTGTCCACTTCATAAGTGTTGGAGATGGCGGTGTCGCTGTTTGCGTTACCTGCAAGGTCGACAATGCTGCCGCTAGTAAGGGTGATGACGTTGCTGGTATCGGTGACCCCACTGGCCGGCGTGAAGGTCCCGGTCCAGGTGATGCCGTCATCGCTGCTGCTCAATTCCGAGAGCAAGCCGTTCTCCACTGTCAGATCGGCAAGCGTGAAGTCGCTCACCGCCTCGCTGAAGGTGATGGTCACCAGCGAGGTCTCGCCAACGCTCAACGCGTTGTCGGCCACCACGATGGTCGCTGTCGGACGCTGGTTGTCGATCGCATAGTTGGTCGAGGCGGTGGGGCCCGTACCAGTATTGCCGCCCTGGTCCGTGACTCCGGTGTTGTCCAGCGTGATCAGGTTGGAGGCATTGGTGGTATCGGTCGTTGGAGTGAAGGTGGCGGTCCAGGTGCTGCCACCATCCCCGCTGCTCACCGCGCTCAACGTGCCGTTGGCGACGGTCAGGTCGGCATTGTTGAAACCGGTCACCGCCTCACTGAAGGTAATGGTCACCGGCGAGGTTTCGCCAATGCTCAGCGCATTGTCAGCCACCACGATGGTCGCTGTCGGACGCTGGTTGTCGATCGCGTAGCTGTTCGAATCGGTGGTGCCCGTGCCGGTATTGCCGCCCTGGTCCGTGACTCCGGTGTTGTCCAGCGTGATCAGAGTGGTCGTGTCGGTGACATTGGCGTCGGTCGTGATGTTGTCGGTCCAGGTGCTGCCACCATCCCCGCTGCTCACCGCGCTCAACGTGCCGTTGGCGACGGTCAGGTCGGCATTGTTGAAACCGGTGACCGCCTCACTGAAGGTAATGGTCACCGGCGAGGTCTCGCCAATGCTCAGCGCATTGTCGGCCACCACGATGGTCGCTGTCGGACGCTGGTTGTCGATCCCGTAGCTGTTCGAATCGGTGGTGCCGGTACCGGCGTTGCCGCCCTGGTCCGTGACTCCGGTGTTGTCCAGCGTGATCAGGTTGGAGGCATTGGTGGTATCGGTCGTTGGAGTGAAGGTGGCGGTCCAGGTGCTGCCAC
>JBEVDH010000111.1:0-84146 GCA_040514115.1 Comamonas sp.
TCCTGGTAGGTCAGCTCGGTCCATTCATAGCCGATGCCCTGGGGCAGCGTCTCGGCGGCCACCCGCTCGATCGCGGCCTGCGCCTGGCCCGAGGAAAAGCCCGGGCCGGGCCCGCCGCTCACGTCGGCCGAGAGAAAGCCGTTGTAGCGCATCGCGCGCTCGGGGCCAAAGCTCGGCTCGAGCTTCATCAGCGCCGACAGCGGCACCATCTGGCCGGTAGTGGAGCGCACCTGCAGCAGGCCCACGTCCTCGGCGCGCGCACGGAAAGCCGCATCGGCTTGCACGCGCACGCTGTAGGTGCGGCCGAACTGGTTGAAGTCGTTGGCGTACAGGCTGCCCAGGTAGATCTGCAGCGTCTCGAAGATGTCCGTGACGGGCACGCCGAGCTGGCGCGCCTTGGTGCGGTCGATGTTGGCGTAGAGCTGCGGCACGTTGACCTGCCAGCTGGTGAACAGGCCGGCGAGCTCCGGTGTCTGCGCGGCCTTGGCCATGAAGGCCTTGACGGCTGCATCCATCGCTTCATAGCCCAGCGAAGCGCGGTCCTCGATCTGCAGCTTGAAGCCGCCCGTGGTGCCCAGCCCGGCCACGGGGGGCGGCGGGAACATCGCGATGAACGCTTCCTGGATACCGCCAAACGCCTGGTTCAGTTGCCCCGCGACGGCGCCGCCGCTCTGGTCGGCCTGGGTGCGCTCGGCAAAGGGCTTGAGCGTGACGAACACCACGCCCGAGTTCGAGCTGTTGGTGAAGCCGTTGATCGACAGACCGGTGAACGCCAGCGCGTCCTCGACATTCGGGTTGGCCTTGACGATCTCGCCCATGCGGCGGATCACCTCGTCGGTGCGGTCGAGCGTGGCGCCATCGGGCAGCTGGGCAAACCCCACCAGGTACTGCTTGTCCTGCGCGGGCACGAAGCCGCCGGGCACGATCTTGAACAGGGCCCAGGTCGCGCCGACCAGTACCAGGTAGATCACCAGCATCAGCGCCTTGCGGCCAATGACGCGCTGCACGCCGCCGCTGTACGCATTCGAGCCGCGCTGGAACAAGCGGTTGAAGCGCGCGAAGAAGCCGCCGAGCACCCGGTCCATGCCGCGCGTCAGCGCATCCTTGGGCGCATCGTGCCCTTTGAGCAGCAGCGCGCTGAGCGCGGGCGCCAGTGTCAGCGAGTTGATCGCCGAGATCACCGTCGAGATCGCGATGGTCACCGCGAACTGGCGGTAGAACTGGCCCGTGAGCCCGCTGATGAAGGCCAGCGGCACGAACACCGCGACCAGCACCAGCGCGATCGCGATGATCGGCCCCGAGACTTCGCGCATCGCGCGGTAGGTCGCTTCGCGCGGCGTCAGGCCCATTTCGATATTGCGCTCGACGTTCTCCACCACCACGATCGCGTCATCGACGACGATGCCGATCGCCAGCACCAGCCCGAACAGGCTCAGCGCGTTGATGGAAAAGCCCAGCAGGTGCAGCACGGCAAAAGTGCCCACGACCGACACCGGCACGGCCAGCAGCGGAATGATCGAGGCGCGCCAGGTCTGCAGGAACAGCACCACGACCAGCACCACCAGCGCCACGGCTTCGAGCAGCGTCGTGATCACCGAGCGGATCGAGGCGCGCACGAACTGCGTCGGGTCATAGGCAATGCGGAACTCCACGCCCTCGGGCATGTTCTTTTGCAGCTCGGCCATGGTGGCGCGCACATTGGCCGAGATATCGAGCGCGTTCGAGCCCGGGGCCTGAAACACGCCCATGCCCACGGCCGGCTCGTTGTTGAGCAGCGAGCGCAGCGCGTAATCGGACGCGCCCAGCTCCAGGCGGGCCACATCGCGCAGCCGCGTCACGGCGCCGTCGGCGCCGGACTTGACGATGATGTCGCCGAATTCCTCTTCGGTCTGCAGCCGGCCCTGGGCGTTGATCGACAGCTGCAGGTCCACGCCGGGCAGGCCCGGCGAGGCGCCGACCACGCCGGCCGCGGCCTGCACGTTCTGGCCGCGAATGGCGGCCACCACATCGGCGGCCGACAGACCGCGCTGCGCGACTTTCTGCGGGTCGAGCCACGCGCGCATCGCATAGTCGCCGCCGCCGAAGATCTGCACCTGGCCCACGCCCTGGATGCGCGCGAGCCGGTCCTTGACGTTGAGCACCGCGTAGTTGCGCAGGTAGTCGATGTCGTAGCGGTCGTTGGGCGAGACCATGTGCACGACCATCGTCAGATCGGGCGCGCTCTTGATGGTCGTGATGCCCAGGCGGCGCACCTCCTCGGGCAGGCGCGGCTCGGCCTGCGAGACGCGGTTTTGCACCAGCTGCTGCGCCTTGTCCGGGTCGGTGCCCAGCGCAAAAGTGACGGTGAGCGTCATCACGCCGTCCGTGGTCGCCTGGCTGCCCATGTAGAGCATGCCTTCGACGCCGTTGATCGATTCCTCGAGCGGCGTGGCGACGGTCTCGGCAATCACCTTGGGGTTGGCGCCCGGGTACTGGGCGCGCACCACCACCGAGGGCGGCGCGACATCCGGGTACTCCGAGATCGGCAGCGCGCGCAGCGCGATCAGGCCGGCCAGAAAGATCAGCACCGACAGCACGCCGGCAAAGATCGGTCGGTCAATAAAGAAGCGGGAGAGATTCATGGTGTTCTTCTTATGGGTTCAGCGCGGTCAGGCTGCGGGCTGTTTCGCGGCCATGGGCACTTCCTGTGGCGCGATATGCGCACCCGGGCGCACGCGCTGCAAGCCGTTGACCACCACGCGCTCGCCGGCCTTGAGGCCCGAGGTCACAATGCGCAGGCCCTCGAAAGGCGCGCCCAGTTGCACCTCGCGGTACTCGGCGACTTCGCCCGCGCCCACGACCATGACGTACTTTTTGCTCTGGTCGGTGCCCACGGCGCGCTCGCTGACCAGCACCGCCTGCGTGCTGCGCGACTGGCCCATGCGGATGCGTGCGAACTGCCCCGGCATCAGCGCGCCGTTCTCGTTATCGAACACCGCGCGCACGCGCACCGTGCCGCTTTGCACATCGACCTGGTTGTCGATCAACTGCAGGTGGCCCGCGTGCGGCGTGCCGCCGGCCGTGCCGGTGCCCATCTGCACCGCAATGCGCTCGATGCGCCCGCGCCCGCCCTGCCCGGCGTCCAACCCGTCAAGGGCCCGCACCACCACCTGCTCGTCGCTGTCGAAGCTCGCGTAGATCGGGCTGACCGACACCAGCGTGGTGAGCACCGGTGCGCCCGCGCCCGCGGCCACCAGATTGCCCTGCGTGACCTCGATGCGGCCCGCGCGCCCGGCGATCGGGGCGCGTACCTCGGTGTAGGCAAGGCTCAGACGCGCGGTCTGCAGCGCGGCCTGCGCGGCGCGCAGGTTGGCGTCGGCTTCGCGCCGGGCGTTCACGCGCTCGTCATTTTCACGCTGGGCAATCGCGCGTTCCTCCCACAGGCGCGTGGAGCGCTCCATCTCACTGGTGGTGTACGACAGCCGGGCCTGGGCCGCGACCACCTGCGCCTGGGCGCGGTCGACCTCGGCGGCAAAGGGCGCGGCGTCGACGGTGAACAGCAGATCGCCCTTCTTGACCAGCGCGCCCTCGCGAAAATGCACGGCCTGCACGGCGCCGGCAACGCGCGGACGGATATCGACGCGCTGCACGGCCTCGAGCCGGCCGGAGAACTCGTCCCACAGCGCCACGTCCTGCTGCACGACCTGCGCCACCGCCACGGGAATGGCCGCTGGCGCGGCCGGCTCGGCCGGCGCCTGGGCCGAGGCCTGCAAGCCAAAGGCGGCGCCGCCGACGACGGCAATGGCTGCGGTGGCAATGGCCGCGGTGCGCCAGCTGGCCGGAATGGAAGAAAGGAAATGGCGTTTCATGGTCGGTCTCTCAAAGGAAAAGCGCAGCAAGGCGGCGTTTTTGGACGCAACGCAGCCTTTCGGCACAAAGGTCGAAAAATCAGCGGATAGGAAAAAAGGGGGCAGGCCGGGCGGCAACGGCTGCGCCAGCACACCCCGGCGTCAGCCAGGGCGCGGTACGTTCATGCAGCGGGGATCAAGAGATCAGGGAGAAGGCGGACATCGCGTGGTGGCGAAGAAACGCTGGAACTGGTCCTGAACTTCCTTCGCACAGGGACAGGGCCGGGAGTCGGGTATCAGGAGCGCATCGGGCCACTGCTGCGCCTTGTCGAAGACATGGCGCGTCACGGACAGTCCCGCGGCTTCAAGCCGGCCCGCATAGGCCAGCGCCTCGTCGCGCATGGGATCGTCCTGGCCGACCAGCATCAGCGTCGGCGGCAGATCCGCCAGGCGCTGGGCGGCGCTGGGCACCGCGTAGGGATGCACGGCGTCATAGGCCGAGCGCAGGAAATGGTGCCAGCCGCGGGCCCACTTGCAGTCGGTGGCCGCGCCGGTGGCGGCGCGCACCGAGGGCGTGCCCACGCAGGGGTCGAGCATCGGCGACAGCAGGATCTGCCCGGCCAGCGGCGGATGGCGCTGGTCGCGCGCCATCATGCACACCCCGGCCGCCAGATTGCCGCCCGCCTCCTCGCCGGCCAGATAGACCTGCGCGCCCTTGCCCGCCAGCCGGGTGCGGTGCTTGAAGGCCCACTGCAGCACGCCATAGCCGATTTCCAGCGGCTGCGGAAACGGATGCTCGGGCGCCAGCGGATAGGCCACCGACACCACGCGCGCGCCGGCCGCTTCCAGCAGATGCGCCACGGTGCAGCCGCTGTCGAGCGTGCCGGAGATGAACGCGCCGCCATGGAAATGCACGACCAGCGGCTGCGTCGCGCCGGCTTGTCTGCTGCCGTAGGTGCGCACGGCGACCTCCTGACCGGACGCCAGGGCAATGACGTTGTCGGTATGGGGAGCAGGCTTGGAGCGGTCTGGCGAAGAGGAGGTCATGGTGTGATCCGGGCGGAACCGTGGAGACACAAATGTAAACGCTGCGATGCGCGGCATAAACACGACAAATGCAGCCGCAGTGTTTCCAAAAGCTGAACAATCAAGGCATCACGCACATGTCAGAATTCGTTACCGCTGAACCACCACCACGCCAGGAGCACCCATGGATCAGATACAAGCCATGCGTACGTTTGCGCGCGTGGTCGAGGCCGGCACCTTCACGCACGCGGCCGACTCGCTCGCGCTGCCCAAGGCCACCGTCACCAAGCATGTGCAGGCGCTCGAAGAGAGGCTGCGCGTCAAGCTGCTCAACCGCACGACCCGGCGCGTGACGGTCACCACCGACGGCGCGGCCTACTACGACCGCGCCGTACGGCTGCTGGCCGATTTCGACGACATGGAAGCGAGCATGACCCAGGCCCGCGCCACGCCGCGCGGACGCCTGCGCGTCGACGTCGGCACCTCGGTCGCACGCCTGCTGATCATTCCGCATCTGGCGCAGTTCCAGCAGCTGTATCCCGACATCCAGATCGACCTGGGCGTCACCGACCGCACCGTCGATCTGATCAGCGACAACGTCGACTGCGTGATCCGGGGTGGCGAGCTCTCCGACCAGTCGCTGGTCGCGCGGCGCATCGGCAACCTGGAGTTCGTCACCGTCGCCACCCCCGAATACCTCGCCCGGCATGGCACGCCCACGCACCCGCGCGATATCGAATCCGGCCATCGCTATGTGACGTACTTCTCGCCGGTGTCGCTGCGCCGTTACCCGCTCGAATTCCACCGCGAGGGCGAGATCATCGAGATCGGCGCCGGCGCGCACCTCACGGTCAACGAAAGCAACGCCTATGTGGTGTCGCTGGTCGCGGGCCAGGGCATCGGCCAGATCACCACGTTCCAGGCACAGACGCACCTCGAGCGCGGCGAACTGGTGGCATTGCTGCCCGACTGGCCGCAGCCCACGCTGCCCGTCTATGTGGTGTATCCGCCCAACCGGCATCTGAGCGCCAAGGTGCGCGCGTTTGTCGATTGGACGGCGGAGCTGTTTGCCAGCAAACCACTGCTGCAGCGCGCCTGAGCGCGCCCAGCCATCCCGTCACGAAGTGGAGAGCGCCAGCGCGGTATGCACCGGCCGTTCCCAGCCGGCGGCCGCATCCTCGCACGCCACCACCTGGATGCGCGGCTGATCGCTGTACACGCCGCCAAAGATGGTGGCAAAAGCCACATCCGCGGCATCGCGCCCGGTCGCCATGCGCATCATGCCCATGGGAATGGCCGTGCCCGAGGGATCGAACAGATACCAGCGTCCGCCCAGGTACACCTCGACATAGGCATGGAAGTCCGGCGGGCCCAGCGCCGGATCGGCGCCGAAGTCCGTGCCGGTGGCAAAGCGCGCGGGCAGGTTCAGGGCCCGGCACAGCGCAATCATCAGATGCGCGAAGTCGCGGCACACGCCCACGCGTTCGACCAGCGTGTCCACGGCCGAGGTGGTGGCGTTGGAGCTGTTGGAGCGGAACGTCACATGCTCGCGGACCCAGTCGCAGATGGCCTGGGCACGCGCATAGCCCTGGGTCATGTTGCCGAACAGCCCGCCCGCGAACTTGTAGAGGCGGTCGGACTGGCAGTAGCGGCTGGGATAGATATAGGGCAGCACATCCAGCGGCAGATCGCGCACCGCGACCTCGGCAATCTGCGCCGGGTCGGCCACATGGTGGTTGATCTCCACGCTGGCTTCATAACGCACCGACAGCGGACCGGGCTGCGCGCTCAGGCGCAGGCAGCGCTGGCCCATCTGGCTGTCTTGCTGCAGCTGCCAGGGCGCATTCGGCTGGCTGATCACCAGTTTTTCATTGGAGACCAGTTGCTGGGGGGTATGCGCGGCGTGGAAGAAGAAAAAGAAATCCGCGCCGGGCGCCATTACCGTGTAGGACAACTCGAGCTGGAGTTGGAGTCTGATCATCGTCGTATGGTTCTGCCAGGGTCACAAGGAGGATTCCTGCGTCAGTGAAGCACCCCTCTGCGCTGCGCATGCGGTCTGGCGTACGGTGCATGCGTTGACTGGAGTATGCGCTGCCGCGTTGCAGCACGATGTCAGCAAACACCACCTGTTCCTATCGGCTTCCCAAGCCGGAGCGCTGCAGGAATCCATGCCCGACAAATGCTGGCCTGCAAGCGCGTCGCGACCGTCAGGGTTTGCGCCATCAGGGTCGCTCGCCCAGCGCATCGACTTCGGTGCGCATGTCTTGCACCAGCCGCTGCAGCGCCGGCGCATCGAGCAAGCTGGTCATGCCGACCGCCACCACGGTGTGCGTGAGCTGGCGGCGCGCGTTGAACACCGGCAGCGCGACCACCGTGAGTCCGCGCACGAAGTGGTCGCGATCGAGCGCCCAGCCCTCGCGCCGCGCGAGTTCGACCTCGTTGCGCCAGATCGCGAACGACGGCGCATCGTCCCAGGCAATGGCCGCGTAGACCTTCTTGAGCTGCGCGACCGTCGCCTGCATCTCGGCCGCGATCAGCCGGCCGGTGGCGCTGACCAGGCTCGAGAACTGGCTGCCGACATCGGTGTGCAGGCGAAACGGCTGGCTCGACTTGGACAATGCCAGCACCACCACGCTCTGGTGCTGCGTGACCTCGACGCCCATCGCCGTGACGCCATGCCGCGCCGCCAGCCGGTCGAGGCCCGGCTGCACGCGCTGCGCGAAGCTGCCGCTTTCGAGCACGCTGCGCGCCAGGCTGATCATGCCCGCGGCCAGCGTGTAGCGCTTGGTCGCCGGATCGATCCGCACCAGATCCTCGCTGACCAGCACGCGCAGGATATGCAGGCAGGTGCTGGGCACCAGGCCCAACTGGTCGGCAATGGCCTTCACGCCGAGCCCCGCCTGGCTTTCGCCCAGCAGCCGCAGGATGGCAATCGAGCGGCTCACGGCAGGCACCGGGCGCACGCGGGGGGCCTTGGGCGGGGGAGTCGGTTCAACGGCCATGGATTTCTTGCGACGGGGAAACGGGTAGCCTTCCAGCTTACCCCATGCCGCAGCCTCCAAGCCGCGCCAGGTGAAGTCCAGCGTATTCATGGCCTTGCCACTTTCATGATGGCCTGCGCCTGCAGCACGGGCGCCTCGTCGAGCGTTGCGCGCCCCTGCAGGAAGATCAGCCCGCGCGTGCGGTGCGTGGGCGCGGCGCGCACCACGACAAAGCCGCCCTCGCCCACGCTGCCCAGAAACTGGCCATCGAGCTGCAGCGTGAGGCACGGCACGCGTCCGGCGCTTTCCCATGCAACGGTGCTCAGCGCATGGTCCATCAGCGTGAGCAGCGCGCCGCCATGCAGCACGCCCGCGGGGTTCAGATGCTGGCTTTGTACCTGCAGGCCGTAGGCCCAGGTGTCGCCCTCGCGCCGGGTCCACAGGGGGCCGGCGAGACCCATGAAGCCGGGGAGCTGGTGGGGGGTCCAGCCTTGGGATGGGGGCGTGTGGGATGGAGGGTTGGTTGACATGGATTCTCCGCTGGGTTGGGCGAGCCAGGTGTCTCAAGGTTTGAGGGCTGGCCCGTCATCCTTCGACGCGGCCGGCGAGGCAGGCTCAGGACGAACGGCTGAATTACAGGACCTCGCTGCGCGAGGCCCTGTTCATTTCAACATCTGCACCGAGCCCGAGACATTCACCACGACCTGGCTCTTGCCGGCTTCGACAGGAATCGGCGCGGCGGCGGCGTCCATGCTTTTGGACATCATCGCCACGCGCGGCGAGAAGCCCATGTCGTTGCTGTTGACGGTCACTTCGCGCACGGTGTAGCGGTCAAAGCCAAACGACTGCGCCAGTGCCTTGGCCTTGGCCTGGAAGCTGCCGATGGCTTCGGTCTGGGCTTGGCCCTCGACCTTTTCGCGGGCTTCGCGCGACAGCGTGAAGCCGGTCTGGCCCACGGGCATGCCGTTGATCTGGGCCGCGGTGCGGGTGATGCGGTCGAAATCACGCCCCTGCAGCACCAGCTCCGCGCGGCCTTGCCAGCCGGTGATCTTGCCGTCCTTGTTGTTGCGCGGATAGATGCCGAAGCTGCCGGTGCGCACATCGAGCTGCCCGGGCTGCGCCTGGCGCCTGGCCGTGGTCAGCGCCGCATCGAGGACCTGCTGGAGCTGTGACTGCACTGCCGACGCATCGCTGCCTTCGCGGGTGGCCACCAGGGTCATGACCAGCAGATCCTGCGTCACTTCGACCGTGCCCGAGCTCGACAGCTGCAGCACATTGGCGGGTTCGGGCAGCGTCTGCGCGGCGGCCATGCCGGCGCCTGCGCACAGGGCACCCGTCACAATCCATTGGGACAATTTGTTCATATCGGTTCCTCGATAGTTAAGCCGACACAGCATATAGGCAACCACGCATTGGTTCGGCAGCGCGCGACGCACATAGGTGTAAGCCAAAATCACATGATCTGGCGACTCGGGCAAAACTTGTAACATTTAGTCAGGTTTCGCCCAAAACCGTGCCTTTCCTGGATCAAGCTGGTCAGAATGGGCTCTGTTACAAATTGGACCGAGGAAGCAAGACATGGGCACACAGACCAACCGTACCGACAAGATCCTGGTTGTCGACGACGACGCGCGTATCCGCGATCTGCTGCGCCGTTACCTGACCCAGGAAGGCTTCGAGATCATGATTGCCGAAGACGGCAAGGCCTTGAACCGCATCTTGCTGCGCGAAACGGTGGACCTGATCGTGCTGGACCTGATGATGCCGGGCGAAGACGGCCTGTCGATCTGCCGGCGCCTGCGCGCAGCCAACGACCGCACCCCGATCATCATGCTCACCGCCAAGGGCGAAGATGTGGACCGCATCGTCGGCCTCGAAGTGGGCGCCGACGATTACCTGGGCAAGCCCTTCAACCCGCGGGAACTGCTCGCGCGCATCCACGCCGTGCTGCGCCGCCGGCCACCGCAGGAAGCGCCGGGCGCACCCTCGGGCGACAACGAGATCGTCAGCTTCGGCCCGTTCGCGTTCGACCTGGGCACGCGCGTGCTGCAAAAGAACGGCGAGGAGCTGCCGCTTACAACGGGTGAATTCGCCATGCTCAAGGCACTGGTGCGCCACCCCCGCCAGCCGCTGTCGCGTGAAAAGCTGGCGCTGCTGGCGCGTGGCCGCGAGTTCGAGCCTTTTGACCGCAGCCTCGACGTGCAGGTATCGCGCCTGCGCAAGCTGATCGAGGAAGACCCGGCCGCACCGCGCTATATCCAGACCGTCTGGGGCGTGGGCTACGTCTTCGTGCCGGACGGAAATAATTGAAGCGTTCCCTGAGCGGCTCACGCCCTGGGCGGGCCCCTTAGCGGGCCGCCCTACGCGGGCCGCCGCTTCTCCCTCCTCCTCCTTCGGTGGAGGGGGACGACAGAGCGGCCCTGGCTCGCTGTCCCCCGCGTAGAGAATGTCCCAATTCAAGGTCGTGAGTAATATAGATATCAACGGTTAACCGAATCGTTTCAACCAGGCTTCCCTCCGTTGCCCTTTCAGGCACCATGCCACCGATGAATGCATCCTCCGCTCCCGTGCCTGACGCCACCAGCCCGGTGCCGCTTGACTATCCGCCCGGTGGCGGGGCGCGTTCACGGTCGCGGCTGAACCTGAATCTGTTCTGGCGCACCTTCTGCCTGCTGGCGTTGCTGCTGATCGGCAGCATCCTGGCGTGGCTGCAGACCCTGCGCGCGTTTGAATTCGAGCCGCGCACGCTGCACACCGCGCAGCAGGTGGCATCGCTGGTCAACCTGAGCCGTGCGGCGCTGGTGCATGCCGATGCCATTGCGCGCGTGTCGCTGATCAAGACCATGGCCGACCAGGAAGGCGTGCGCATTCTGCCGCGCGAGCCCAACGACCGGTTTGAATTGCTCGACCCCAGCGCGCTGGGCGGGCGCCTCAACGAGGAACTCGAGGCGCGCCTGGGCGCGGGCACGATCGTCGCGCGCAGCGTCAATGGCGAAGCCGGCCTGTGGGTCGGCTTCAATATCAATGGCGACCCGAACTGGTTGCTGATGGACCGTTCACGCTTCAGCCCCGCGGGCGGGCGCACCTGGCTGGTGTGGCTGATCACCGCCGGCGTGCTGTCGCTGGCCGGCGCGGCGGTGATCGCGCGGCTCATCAACCACCCGCTCAAGCAGCTCAGCGACGCAGCCAACCGCGTGCGCGACGGAGATTTCGACACCAGCCAGCTCGACGAGCAGGCGGTGACCAGCGAGATCCGCGAAGTCAACATCGGCTTCAACCGCATGGCGCAAAAGCTCTCCAAGCTCGAGCAGGACCGCGCCGTGATGCTGGCCGGCATCTCGCACGACCTGCGCACGCCGCTGGCGCGCCTGCGGCTGGAAACCGAGATGAGCGTGGCCGACGACGTGGCACGCGACCACATGGTGGCCGATATCGTGCAGCTCGATGCGACCATCGACAAATTCCTCGACTACGCGCGCCCCGACCATGTGACGCTCACCACCGTGAACCTGCATGCCGTCGTGTCGTCGTGCGTCTATGCGGTGCAGGACCATCGCGAGCTGCAGATCACGATGAGCGTGCCCGAGGGGCTCAATGTGCTGGCCGATGAAATCGAGCTGGCGCGCGTGGTCTCGAATCTGCTGGAAAATGCGCGCCGCTACGGCAAGGACCCCGACACCGACACCACCCAGGTCGAAGTGACGGCCAAGGCGCGCGAACACTGGGTCGTGGTGCGCATCCGCGACCATGGCCGGGGCGTGCCGCCCGAGCAGCTCGCGCGCCTCACGCAGCCGTTTTTCCGCGGCGATTCGGCGCGCACCGCCGCGGCCGGCGCGGGCCTGGGCCTGTCCATCGTCGACAAGACGGTGCAACGCATGGGCGGGGTGTTTGCCCTGTCCAATGCGTCATCGGGCGGGTTGGCGGCCCATATCCAGCTGCAGCGAGCCGCGAGCCTGCCCGATGGCAAGGACCCCGAGCAGCGCCTGCAGCGCCCGCAGGTCAAGCGCCAGTTGCCGCCGCGCTCACCCCCGCGGACTTGAACAACAGCACGGCGGCGCGCGCCTCCATGGCTTGCAGCTGGCCGACCGGGCCGAGCTTCTCGGCCGTCTTGGCCTTGACGTTGACCTGGGTTGGCTCCAGCGCCAGCGCCTGCGCGATGCGCGTGCACATCGCGCCGATATAGGGCGCTAATTTCGGCGCCTGGGCAATCACCGTGCTGTCGATATTGCCGATTTCATAGCCCGCCGCGCGCACGCGCCGCGCGGCCTCGATCAGCAGCACCACCGAGTCCGCCCCCTTGAACTGCGCATCGGTGTCGGGAAAATGCCGGCCGATATCGCCCAGCGCCGCGCCGCCGAGCAGCGCATCGGTGATGGCATGCAGCAGCACGTCGGCATCGGAATGCCCGAGCAGGCCCATGCTGTGCGGCACTTCGACGCCGCCAATGATCAGCTTGCGCCCTGGCACCAGGGCATGGGTGTCCCAGCCCTCTCCGATCCGGAATTGAATTGACATGGTTGATCCGCGGTGAAAACCCGATTATCCGATGCGCGCGCGCGCCTGCAGCACGGCTTCGGCGAGCGCGAAGTCCTCGGGATAGGTGACCTTGAAGTTCTGCGCGCTGCCCGCGACCAGGCGCGGCGCGAGCCCCTGGGCTTCGATCGCGCTGGCCTCGTCGGTGGCCGCCGCGCCCATCGCCTGCAGCGCGCAGCGCAAGCTGCCCAGGCGAAACATCTGCGGTGTTTGCGCCAGCCACTTGTCGCTGCGCCCCAGCGTGGCCGCCACGCGCGGCACCCCGCCTTCGACGCACGCCGACTTGAGCGTGTCGGGCAAGGGCAGCGCCAGCAGGCCGCCCACGGGGTCGCCCAGGCAGGCGTCGATCAGCTTGTCCACCATGCCCGGCGTGAGCAGGCAGCGCGCGGCGTCATGCACCAGCACCCAGTCGCTCTCCCCCGCCCCCAGCTGCGTGAGCCGGGCCAGGCCGCCCAGCACGGTGTCGGCGCGCGTCGGGCCGCCGCAGGGCGCCACCGTCCAGGCCTGCGGGTGCGCGGGCGCGAGCTGCTTGAAAAAATCATCGCCCGCCGCCACGCCCACCAGCGTGCCTTCGAGCCGCGTCACGCCCGCCAGCGCCTGCAGCGTATGCAGCACCAGCGGCTGTCCGGCCACCGTCTGGTACTGCTTGGGCAGATCGGGCCGCGCGCCCTCGGCCACGGCGCGTGCGCCTACGCCCGCGCAGGGCACGAAGGCCCAGAGCCGCACGCTGCCCGTGTCGGGGGGGTTAGCAGCTTTGGCGGATGGGTCAATTGAGAGCGCGGGCAAATCGTTCATGGGCGCCATTCTAGAATCGACCTTTGCGTCTTGAACGGCGCACAGCAGATCTTTAGTCTCCAACGATCCACCGCATGGAACTGCCCAAACTCACCCCTGGCAAACGATTCACCCTCCCCCGCCCCGTGGGCAGTGCCGATGCACTGCTGCTGGCCCGCGTGGGCATCCGCGAAAAGGCCGCAGGCCGTGTCACCGCCATCGTCACGGCCGATGCCAGCGATGCGCAGCGGCTCATGGAGGAGCTGGCCTTCTTCGCGCCCGAGCTGCGCTGCGCGCTGTTTCCCGACTGGGAAACGCTGCCCTACGACACTTTCTCGCCGCACCAGGACCTGATCAGCGAACGGCTGGCCACGCTGTGGCGCATCAGCCAGCATGACCATGCGACCGGCGCCGACGTGGTGCTGGTGCCGGCCACCACCGCGCTGTACCGCCTGGCGCCGCCGGGTTTTCTGGCGGGCTACACCTTCCATTTCAAGGTCCGGCAAAAGCTCGACGAGGCCAAGCTCAAGGCCCAGCTCACGCTGGCCGGCTACTCGCATGTCTCGCAGGTCGTGAGCCATGGCGAATATGCAGTGCGCGGCGGGCTGATCGATCTGTTTCCGATGGGCTCGGCCGTGCCCTACCGCGTCGACCTGTTCGACGACGAGATCGACTCGATCCGCACCTTCGATCCCGACACCCAGCGCAGCCTCTATCCGGTGCCCGAAGTGCGGTTGCTGCCGGGGCGTGAGTTCCCGATGGACGACGAAGCGCGCGCGCTGTTTCGCAGCCGCTGGCGCGAGCTGCTCGAGGGCGACCCGACGCGCAGCCGCGTCTACAAGGACATGGGCAACGGCGTGGCCACGGCCGGCATCGAGTACTACCTGCCGCTGTTCTTCGAGGAGTCGGCCACGGTGTTCGACTACCTCGGCGAGCAGGCCACGGTGGTGCTGCATGGCGATCTCGAGCCCGCGTTCCAGCGTTTCTGGCAGGACACGAAGGAGCGCTACCGACTGGTGCAGGGCGACCCCGAGCGCCCGGCGCTGCCGCCCGAGTCGCTGTTCCTGAGCGCCGAGCAGTTCTATCTGCGCGCCAAGGACTATGCGCAGCTCGCCGTGCGCGGCGCCGATGTGCCCGCGGACCAGCTCGCCAGCGGCGAGTTCCGGCCGCTGCCCGACCTGTCGGTGGTGCGCGGCGCCGACGACCCGCTCGCGCGCCTGCATGCCCATCTGCGCCAGAGTTCGCAGCGCCTGCTGCTGCTGGCCGAGAGCGACGGCCGGCGCGAGAGCCTGCTCGATTTCTTTCGCGCCTCGCAGCTCAACCCGCCGGCGTTTGATTCGCTCGAGCAATTCGAGGCCGACACCTCCGAGAAGATCGGCATTGCCACCGCGCCGCTGGCCGCGGGCTTTCACTGGGCCACGCCGGGCATTGATTTCGTCACCGAAACCGAGCTGTTCGCCGCCGGGCCCACCACACGCCGGCGCAAGAAGCAGGAACAGGTCAGCGATGTCGAGGCGCTGATCAAGGATCTGTCCGAGCTGCAGATCGGCGACCCGGTCGTGCACAGCCAGCATGGCATCGGCCGCTACCAGGGCCTGGTCAACATGGACGTGGGCCAGCAAAACCCCGACGGCAGCCCGGCGCAGCAGGAATTCCTGCACCTGGCCTATGCGGGCGACGCCGTGCTCTACGTGCCCGTGAGCCAGCTGCAGCTCATCAGCCGCTACACCGGCATGTCGCCCGAGGATGCGCCGCTGCACAAGCTCGGCGGCAACCAATGGGAAAAAGCCAAGCGCAAGGCCGCCGAGCAGGTGCGCGACTCGGCCGCCGAGCTGCTCAACATCTATGCACGGCGCGCGGCGCGCGAGGGCCATGCATTCCGCTACAGCCCGCAGGACTACGAGACCTTTGCCAACGACTTCGGCTTCGAGGAGACCCCTGACCAGAAGGCCGCGATCCACGCCGTCGTGCAAGACATGATCAGCCCGCAGCCGATGGACCGGCTGGTCTGCGGCGATGTCGGCTTCGGCAAGACCGAAGTGGCGCTGCGCGCCGCGTTTGTGGCGGTGACGGGCGGCAAGCAGGTGGCGTTTCTCGCGCCGACCACGCTGCTGGCCGAGCAGCACTACCGCACGCTGGTCGACCGCTTTTCCAAGTGGCCGATCCGTGTGGCCGAAGTCTCGCGCTTTCGCTCGGGCAAGGAGATCACGGCGGCCGTCAAGGGCATTGCCGACGGCACGGTGGACATCGTGGTCGGCACGCACAAGCTGCTGTCGGAATCGACGAAATTCCACGACCTGGGCCTGCTGATCATCGACGAGGAGCATCGCTTCGGCGTGCGCCACAAGGAGCAGATGAAGGCGCTGCGCGCCGAAGTCGACGTGCTCACGCTGACTGCCACACCGATTCCGCGCACCATGGGCATGGCGCTCGAGGGCCTGCGCGACCTGAGCGTCATCGCCACCGCGCCCCAGCGGCGCCTGGCGATCAAGACCTTCGTGCGCAACGAGGGCACGGGCGTCATTCGCGAAGCCGTGCTGCGCGAACTCAAGCGCGGCGGCCAGTGCTACTTCCTGCACAACGAGGTCGACACCATCGAGAACCGGCGCCAGAAGCTCGAGGAGATCCTGCCCGAGGCGCGCATTGCCGTGGCCCACGGCCAGATGCCCGAGCGCGAGCTCGAGCGCGTGATGCGCGACTTCGTCGCCCAGCGCTACAACATCCTGCTGTGCTCGACCATCATCGAGACCGGCATCGACGTGCCCAGCGCCAACACCATCCTGATGAGCCGCGCCGACAAGTTCGGCCTGGCCCAGCTGCACCAGCTGCGCGGGCGCGTGGGCCGCAGCCACCACCAAGCCTATGCCTACCTGATGGTGCCCGACATCGACAGCCTCACCAAGCAGGCGCAGCAGCGCCTCGACGCGATCCAGCAGATGGAGGAGCTCGGCAGCGGCTTTTACCTGGCCATGCACGACCTTGAAATCCGCGGCGCGGGCGAGGTGCTGGGCGAGAGCCAGAGCGGCAACATGCTCGAGGTGGGATTTCAGCTCTACAACGAGATGCTGTCCGAGGCCGTGCGCTCGCTGAAAGAAGGCAAGGAGCCCGATCTGCTGTCGCCGATGTCGGCTTCCACGGACATCAACCTGCATGCGCCGGCGCTGCTGCCCGACAGCTACTGCGGCGACGTGCATCTGCGCCTGTCGTTCTACAAGAAGCTGGCGACGGCCAAGACCAGCGAGCAGATCGACAACCTGCTCGAGGAAATCGTCGACCGCTTCGGCAAGCTGCCGCCGCAGGCGCAGACGCTGATCGACGTGCACCGCCTGCGCGTGCTGAGCCAGCCCTATGGGGTGGCCAAGGTCGATGCGGCGCCGGGCGTGATCACCATCACCTTCAAACCCCAGCCGCCGATCGATCCGATGAACATCATCGCGCTGATCCAGAAGAACAAGCACATCAAGCTCGCGGGCAACGAGAAGCTGCGCATCGAGCGCGCGCTGCCCGACCCGATGGCGCGTGCCCAGCTAGTGCGCGATGTGCTGCGCAGCCTGGGGCAGCCGCTCAAGGCGGGCGAGGCGCTCGCCGCCTAGCAGCGATGGGCCAAGAACCAGGGCGCGCGCAGCGCCCTGGTTCTGACAACTTGGCACAGGAATTGCAAAAGTAAATACCGCAGGCGCGCTGCCTGTTGTTGCTTCTCTTGCGAAAGTTTTTCCATGTCTGCTCGTCGCCTGATTCCCGCCCTTGCCTGTGCCCTGCTTGCCGGCGTGGCGACCCTCCCTGCCCTCGCCCAAGGCGCTTACCCCGAGCGTGCGGTCAAGGTCATGGTCGCGCTGCCCGCCGGCGGCAGCGCCGACATGATCGCGCGCGTCGTGAGCCAGAAGCTCGCGGCCGAACTGGGCCAGCCCTTTG
Source organism: Comamonas sp. (assembly GCA_040514115.1). Lineage (GTDB taxonomy): Bacteria > Pseudomonadota > Gammaproteobacteria > Burkholderiales > Burkholderiaceae_C > Comamonas. The sequence continues at coordinate 17,054 of JBEVDH010000111.1, forward strand.
TCGTGGAAAACCGCGCCGGTGCCTCGGGCCAGATCGGCCTGCCCGCCGTGGCGCGCGCCACGCCCGATGGCTATACGCTCACCGTGTCGCCGGCATCGTTTCTCACCACCAACAAAGCCATCTTCAAGACCCTGCCCTATGACCCGCAGGCCGACTTCGTGCCGATCACCAAGCTGGTCAACCAGCCGATGGTGCTGGTGGTCAAGGACAGGCAGAAATTCCCCAGCGTCGCGGCCCTCGTGGCCAGTGCCAAGGCCGCGCCCGGCAAGCTGACCTACGCCTCCTCGGGCGACGGCAGCCCGCAGCACCTGGCGGCGCTGATGTTCGAAACCCGCACTAGGGCCAGCATGCTGCATGTTCCCTACAAGGGCGGCGCGCCGGCCGTCAACGACACGCTGGCCGGTAACGTCGACATGCTGTTCGCGGTGCTGCCCGAAGCGCTGCCGCACATCCAGTCCGGCAAGCTGCATGCGCTGGGCATATTGAGCGCGCAGCGCTCGCCGGTGCTCTCGGGCACACCCACCATGGCCGAAAGCGGCTTTGCCGATCTGAGCCTGTCGGCCTGGGTCGGCCTGTTCGCGCCCGCCAAGACGCCGCAGCCGGTGATCGACAAGCTGCAGCGCGCGGTGCATGGCATCCTGGCGGGCGACATCAAGGCCAAGCTGGGCGAAAGCGGCATGGAAGTCGCGCCCACCACCTCGGCGCAACTGCAGCAGACGATTGCCGAGGAGATCAAGCTGCACGCCGAACTGGTCAAGGCCGCAGGCCTGACGCCGCAGTGAAGGCAGCGCGCAAGCGCACCATATACGGTCAAGGCGATAATGCAGGCCCCATGCCGGTGCCTGCGCGCCGGTTTCTCCTCCATTTCCACTTCTTCCGCCCCATAAATGAGCGCCGCTACCGAATTTGCCCCTGGCCTGATGGTCCAGCGCACCCCCGCGCCCCTGCGCCTGAGCGATTACAAGCTCATTGCCTTCGACATGGACTCGACGCTGATCACCATCGAGTGCGTGGACGAGATTGCCGATGCCACGGGCAAGAAGGCCGAGGTCGCGGCCATCACCGAAGCCACGATGCGCGGCGAGATCACCGACTTCAAGGAAAGCCTGCGCCAGCGCGTGGCGCTGTTGCGCGGCGTGACCGAGGCCGACATGGAGCGCGTGCGCAATGAACGGCTGCGCCTTTCGCCAGGCGCGCAGGCGCTGGTCGAGGCCTGCCAGCGCGCGGGCCTCAAGGTGCTGCTGGTGTCGGGCGGCTTCACCTACTTCGCCGAGTATGTGCGCGGCCTGCTGAACATCGACTTCGTGCGTGCCAATGTGCTGGCCACCGACAACGGTGTGCTCACGGGTGCCATGATCGACCAGCCCTGGGGCGATATCTGCGACGGCGCGGAAAAGCGCCGCACGCTCCTCGAAGTGGCATCGCTGCTGGGCATCTCGCCCGCGCAGTGCATTGCCGTGGGTGACGGCTCGAACGATCTGCCGATGATGTCGGCCGCGGGCCTGTCGGTGGCGTTTCACGCCAAGCCGCGCGTGCGCGCCGAGGCGCAGGTGGCGATCAACGCGGGCGGCCTGGACCGCTTGCTCGAGATCCTGCGCTGATACCCCGCGCCGCGCCAAGTCATTGGCCGCGGCGCCCTCGGCCCGCGCCTCTAGAATCACCAGGCGCGCGCACAAAACGAATTCTTCCAAGCGCGCGCCCTGCGCTGCACTTGCGCGGCCGGTATTTGTCCGGCCCCGCTTGCATTCCGGCGCAGTCCCCCCCATGTATATACCGTGAGCCTGAAGGCCTGGCCGCGATCCGCAGCCGGCCACAGGCTTCACATGGGTCATCTTCCCTGTTGACTTCTCATAGAGGAATTTCCGTGAACATTTCCTACCGCGCCACTGTTTCCGTGCTTGCCATGACCTGCGCCGCCCTGCTGGCGCCCAGCCTGGCGCACGCCAAACGCATGGGCGGCTCCAAGTCGGTCCGCCCTGCGACCATCGGCCGCACCGCACCCGCGCCTGCACCGGTGGCAGCGCCCACGGCTGCAGCACGCCCGGCCACTCCAGCGGCTGCTGCTCCTGCTGCAGCCCCTGCTGCCGCTGCTGCCCCTGCAGCCGCAGCAGCGCCTACCCGCGGCGGCAGCGGCATGATGGGCATGATGGGTGCCGCGGCTGTCGGCGCCGTTGCCGGCAGCGTGGTGGGCAGCGCCATCGCCGGCCCATCGGGCGACAAGGCCGCAGAAGCCAAGGCAGCGGAAGCCAAGGCCGCCGAAGCCGAAGCCGCCGATCTGCAGCGCAAGGCTGATGCTGCCAAGGCCAAGGCAGAAGCGGCGCGCGCCGCGGTCAAGTAAGCCCGCCTCGGGTCCGGGCCCGTCCCGGACTCCGGACCCTACGCAACGGAGCCTCGGGGCTCCGTTGTCGTTTGCCGGTCCGCATTTTTCGCGCAGGAACACGCCATAATGTGCCGTCATGCAAATCCTGCGCAACTCCATTTCCCTGGCCCGCCTGGTCATGGCATGGTTCGTCCTGACGCTGGGTACTGCCGTCGCTTCACCCATCGTGAACCCGCAGTCGCTGCAGATGCTCTGCTCGGCCAGCGGCAGCATGAAAGTGATTGTTGTCGACGACAACGGTCAGCAGGTGCTGGCCAACGGACAGCACGGGCTCGACTGCCCGCTGTGCCTCACGGTCAATGCGCCGCCGCCGCAGCAGACAGCGCCATTCGCCGCCCAGCCGCAGCCGCTGGGCCGGGCGCTGCAGCCCGTGGTGTCGGCGCGCATTGCCGCCATCGCCGGCGCTTCGCTGCCGCCGCGCGGCCCGCCCGTCTGAAAATCGGCCGCTGAGCGGCCTGCCCGCATCGAGGCCAAGCCTGGCCCGGCCGCGTTCGCGCGTGCGTTGCGCTGCCGCGCAGCGCGACCCTTCTTTCTTCCAGACCGACCCATGGCCCCTGGGAAGCCTTCCCATGGACCAGGCCACGGCGGTCGTGCGTGAACACCCGATTTCCATGACATATCTTTGCATGCCCCATCGCCGCCAGCCCCTGGCCGCGGCATTGTTCGCCGCCACCGCATTCACCGCCCACGCCCAATCGCTGCAGGCGCCGGTCTCGCTGCCCACCATTGAAGTCAAAGGCGCCGTGCCCCAGGCCAATGGCCTGCTGCCACTGGACACCGCCACCGAAACCGGCAGCCGGCTGGGCCTGACAGCGCGCGAAACGCCGGCCGCCGTGACACTGGTCGACCGCGCCACCATCGAGGCGCGCGGCGCGCGCAACACCCAGGAGATACTGCAGGCCATACCCGGTGTCACGGCGCACGACGCGCCGGGCAGCATCGGCGTGAGCTACCGCGGCTTTGGCAGCAACTCGCTCAACCAGCTGTTCAACGGCATCCATGTGCAATACAGCATTGCGGCGCGGCCTGTCGACAGCTGGATCTACGACCGGGTCGAGGCGATCGGCGGCGCCTCGAGTTTTCTCTACGGCGCGGGCGGCGTCGGCGGCACGATCAACTACCTCACCAAGCTGCCCGAGCGCTACGACTTTTCCGAAGCCCAGCTGCGCCTGGGCAGCCACGATCTCAAGGAGGCCTCGGTGGGGCTGAACCGGCGCCTTGCCAGCAACCATTTCCTGCGCCTGGACCTGAACCACAAGGACGGCGGCAGCTGGACGGATGGCACGCACAGCCGCGCGACCCAGCTGGCCAGCTCGCTGCTGTCCGACCTGGGCAGCGGCCTGCGCCACACGCTGGCCTATGAGTACCAGACCGAAACCGTCGACCGCCCCTACTGGGGCACGCCGCTGCTGAACCCGGCCACGGGCAGCTTGCGAATCGACGAAGGCACGCGTTCCAGGAACTACAACAGCGCCGACGGCCTCTACGCCCAGCGCGTGCAATGGCTGCGCTCGGTCACCGACTGGCGCGTGAACGACGCCTTGCAGTTCAAGAACACCTTCTATGTCTACGACGCCCTGCGCGACTATCGCAACGTCGAGAGCTACCGCTTCGATGCGGGCAACAGCGCCGTGGCCCGCTCGGGCGTGCTGCTGCAGCGCCACGACCAGCGCATGATCGGCAACCGCACCGAAGCCACCTACAACGGGCAGCTCGCGGGGCGGCGCAGCGACTGGGCCGTCGGACTGGAGCTGAGCCTCAACCGGCAGACGCGCTTTCCCAACAGCCTGTCGACCACGGTGAGCACGGTGAATCCCTATGCGTTCAGCACCGAGCGCTTTTTCGACATTGCCGGCATGGCGCCGGGCTTTCGCTCCGACCGCGACAACCGCATCGCCACCACCGCGCTCTACGCGGAAAACCGCACCACGCTCATGCCCACGCTGCACCTGGTCACGGCGCTGCGCCATGAACGCATCGCGCTGGAGCTGACCAACCACCGCGAAGTCACGGCCGCGAGCCCCGCCTCGTTCGAGCGCAGCTACCACCCGACCACGGGCCGCATCGGCCTGGTCTGGGATGCAGCGCCGGGCACCAACTTCTATGCCCAGTACGCGACGGCGGCCGATCCACCGTCGGGCGTGCTGTCCACGGCCTCGTTTGCCGATGTGCGCAACAACAGCGCGCTGACCACGGGACGCCAGTTCGAAGTCGGCAGCAAGCTCGACTTCTGGGAGGGCAAGGGCAGCGCCACGCTCTCCGCCTACCACCTGACGCGCAAGAACATCGCCTCGCAGGACCCGAACAACAGCGCGCTCACGGTGCTGGTGGGCGAACAGTCGGCCCGGGGCATCGAACTCGCGCTGGGCCTGCAGCCCAGCCGCGCCTGGTCCGTCCAGGGCAATCTGAGTCTGGTGCGCGCGCGGTATGAGAACTTCCGCCAGGGCGGCGTCACGCTCACCGGCGCCACGCCGACCAACACCCCCGAAACGGTGGCCAACCTCTGGACCTCGTATGCGCTCACGCCCGCGCTGCAGGCCAGCGCCGGGGTGCGCCATGTCTGCAAGGTGTATGCGAACGCCGCGAACACGCAAAGCTGGGCCGCGTACACCTTGCTCGACCTGGGGCTGAGCTACCAGATCCAGCGCAACCTGGCGCTGGTGCTGCGCGTGCGCAATGCCACCGCCCGCGTCTACGCCGCCAATGTCACCAGCACCATGGCCTATCTGGGCGCGCCGCGCAGCGCCGATCTGACGCTGCGCGTCAGCTATTGACCATGCGCCTGCACCCCAAACGCTGGCTTTATCTGACCCATCGCTGGCTGGGCATCGCGCTGTGCGCGTTCTTCGCCATGTGGTTTGTCTCTGGCATGGTGATGATGTACGTGGGCTATCCCAAGCTCACGCCCGCCGAACGGCTGCAGCACCTGCCGGTGCTGGCCGCCGCGGCCCCGCTGCTGGCGCCCGCGCAGGCGCTGGAGCGCGCTGGCGTCACCGGCCCGCTCAAGGACCTGCGCCTGGCCGCGGCCAGCGGCGGCGTGCCGGTCTATTTCGCGACGCCGCAAGGCGCGCGCGCCAATCGCGTCGTGGTCATCGACGCGCTGCGCGGCGAGCGCCTGCCGCCCGTGGACGCCGCCTGGGCGCTGGCCGGCGCGGCCGCCTATGCGGGCAGCGCGCAAGGACTGCAGTACCTGGGCAGCGTGGCCGAAGACGCGTTCACGCATTCGCGTGGCCTGGACGCGCACCGGCCACTGCACCGCGTGCAACTCGCCGATGCCGACCACACCTGGCTCTATGTCTCCGGGCAGACGGGCGAGGTGGTGCGCGATGCCACGCGCACCGAGCGCGTCTGGAACTACGCGGGCGCCTGGCTCCACTGGCTCTACCCGTTTCGCGGCAACGCGTTCAATGCGTACTGGAGCGACATCGTCAACGGCCTGTCGATCGCGGGCATTGCCGTCGCGCTCGCGGGCACCATCATCGGGCTGCTGCGCTGGCGCTTCACGCGGCCGTATCGCAGCGGCGCGCGCTCGCCCTACCCTGCCCGCATGATGCGCTGGCACCATGTCACGGGCCTGCTGTTCGCGCTGGTGACCATCACCTGGATCTTCAGCGGCCTGATGTCGATGAACCCCTGGCGCATTTTCGACAGCGGCGCGGCGCCGCTGCAGACGCAGGCGCTACAAGGCAGCGCGCTGGCATTCGGCGCGCAGGACGCAACGCCCCAGGCGCTGATCGGCGCGGCGGGCAGCCCGGTGCGCGAACTGCGCTGGCAGCCAGTGCTGGGCAGGACCACGGTATTTGCCCAGGCCGGCAGCGGCGCGCCGCGGTTGCTCGATGCCAGGACGGCGCAGCCGCTGGCGCTGGATGCGCGGGCGTTGCGCGCTGCCGCCGCCGGCCTGCTGCCCGCGCCCGTGGCGCGCATCGAGACGCTGACCGACTACGACCTCTACTACTACGCACGCGCGCCGCACAGCATGATGGGCGGCAGCGAACGGCCGCTGCCCATCTGGCGCGTCGTCTTCGATGATGCGCATGCCAGCTGGGTGCATCTGGACCCGCTCACGGGCAGCGTGCTCGGCCGGCTCGACAGCCACCGGCGCGCGAGCCGCTGGCTGTTCGCGATGCTGCACAGCTGGGATTGGCTGCCTTTGCTCGAACGCCGCCCGCTCTGGGACATCACGCTGCTGGTGCTGAGCCTGGGCGGGCTGGCGCTGAGCGCAAGCGGGATGGTGATCGGCTGGAAGCGTCTGCGCCGGCGGCGCGCCTAGCGCGGCGGCGGCGATTTGCGCAGCGGCTCCAGCAGATGCGACAACCCGTTGTGGTCGAGCTCGTACATCAGCGCCAGCAGGCGGCCCAGATCGCCGCGCGGAAAGCCTTGGCGCGCCATCCACATCAGGTAGTGGCCGGGAATATCGGCAATGCAGCGGCCCTGGTATTTGCCATAGGGCATCTGCACTGTGAGCAGGCGCTGGAGTTGTTCGGAGTCCATGGTCCGATTGTCGTTCAAGCCCGCAGCGACGGCAGCACTTCGAGCGCAAACAGCTCCATTGCCGCCAGCGCCGCGTCGTTGCTCCACAGGCCATTGGCATTGAAGACGCAGCGCAGGCTCCGGATGCCCGTGGCCGCCTGCAACGCGCGGATCTGCGCGTGGCATTGTTCGGGCGTGCCGTGGATGAACTGCTCGCGCAGCACCTTGGCGCGGTCGATAGACGGCACGTCGGCTGGCAACACGCCGCGCTTGGCGGCATAGTAGACGCGACGCGCGAAAAGCTTTTCCCAGAGGCTGTCGAGCTGCCGCTGCACGTCGGCCGCATTCACGCCAATGCACACATAGCGCGCGAGCGACGAGCGCGCCAGCAGCGCCTGCGCATCGCCGCCGTGCTGCGCGGCAGCGTCCGCCAGCCGCTGCAGTTGCATGCCCTCGGGCGGCTCCAGGCTCAGCAGCAGCGGCAGGTCTTCTGTCAACGCAAAGCCCAGCGTCTCGGCGGTCGAGCCGGCAATGTAGATCGGCGGATGGGGCCGCTGCACGGGCAAAGACATCAACTGGCGTGGCGCGAAATTCCACAGCCCTTTCGAGCCCACGCGATCGCCACGCAGTGCAGCGCGCAGGATGCGCGCGCCCTGCTCGAAGCGCTCACGCGTGCCAGCCGGGTCGATTTCCAGGCATTCCAGCGACGCCGGCTCCGTGCCGCGGCCAATGCCGACATCGATGCGCCCCCCGCTCTGGAAATCAAGCTGGGCGATTTCCTCGGCCAGCATCAACGGGTGGTGCAGCGGCAGCACCAGCACCGCGGTGCCCACGCGCAGCCGCTCGGTGCGCGCGAGCAGCGCCGCCGCGAGCAGCAGGGGCGAAGGGTATTGCCAGTCGCTTTGCGGCACGCGGAATTCGCTGAACCAGACGCCGTCGAAACCCCAGCGGTCGGCGCGCTCGAAGATCGCCGCAAATGCCCGGGGGTCACCGGCCATCGCCTCGCGGGTCCAGCCGGCGATGTCAATGCGCATCGCGTGGCTCCGGGCTGCGCGCGCGCAGCAGCGTGTGCGGCGCCGCGGCAATGCGCTCGAAGCGCACGCCAAACACGGCGTCCAGCTGCGGGTCATGCAGCAGCGCAGCGGGCGCGCCATCCATGGCCACGCGCCCGTCGTGCATGACGATCACGCGCTCGAAGCACTCGAAGGCCAGATCCAGATCGTGCATCACCACCACCACCAGCCGCTCGCGCCCGCGCCGCGCCAGCGCCTGCACCAGCGCCAGGCGGTGCTGTACATCGAGCGCCGCGCCGGGCTCGTCGGCCAGCAGCACCGGCGGATCGGTGGCCAGCACCGCGGCCAGCATGCCGCGCGCGCGCTCGCCGCCCGACAGCTGGCTCCAGCGCCGCTGTGCCAAGGCGTGCAATCCGGAGTGCGCCAGCACCGGCGCCGCATCGGGCACGCGCATCCGCACCAGCTCCTGCAGCGTCACATCCCAATGCGGCTCGAAGCGCTGTGGCATATAGCCAATGCGCTGGGCGCGCGCGTGCACGCTCAGCGCCCGCAGCGGCGCACCGTCCAGCTGCACGCTGCCGCGATCCGGGGCGAGCTGGCCGGCAAGCAGTTGCAGCAGCGTGGACTTGCCCGCGCCGTTCGGCCCGATCAGCGCCACCGCGCCGCGCGCCGGCAGATCGAGGCCGATGCCGTCCAGCAACCGGCGTCCCTGGCGCTCCACGCAAAGATCGACGGCCCGCAGCATCGCGGCGCTCATGCGCGGCCCCCGTAAGCGCGCAGGCGGCGCGCGAGCAGCACGATGAAAAACGGCCCGCCGGCCACGGCCGTGATCAGCCCCAGCGGCACTTCGGCCGGCGGCAGCACGCTGCGCGCTATTGCGTCGGCCAGCGTCACGATCACCGCGCCCGCCAGCGCACTGGCCGGCAGCACCCAGCGGTGCAGCGGGCCGACCCACCAGCGCGCGACATGCGGCGCGGCCAGCCCCACGAACGCCACCAGCCCGCCATAGGCAACGGCCGCCGCCACCACCAGCGAGCCCAGCAGCACGGCGCGCGGCACGAAGCGCGCGACGTCCAGGCCAAACGACTGCGCCGTCGCATCGCCCAGCCCCAGAAGGTCCAGCCCGCGCGCGAGCGTCTGTGTGGCGGCCAGGCAGCCCAAAGTGATCAGCGCCAGCCCGCCCAAACCGCTCCAGGTCGGCGTCTGGATGCCGCCCAGCACCCAGCTCATCACGACCTGCAGGCTCACGGTTTCATCGGACAGCGCGAGCATCAAAAACGAGCGGATCGCGCCCAGCATGGCCGCCATCGCCACGCCCGCGAGCAGCATGCCCGACGCATCGAGCGCGCCGGCGACACGCGCCACGCCCAGCACCAGCAGCGTCGCGCCCCAGGCCCCGGCAAACGCCAGCAGCGGCAGCAGCCAGGACTGCGGCAGTGCCAGCGGCACCAGCAGCGCCACGGTGGCGCCCAGCGCCGCGCCGCCCGAAGCGCCCAGCAGATAGGGCTCGGCCAGGGGATTGCGAAACACGCCCTGGAACACCGCGCCCGACAGGCCCAGCAGCGCGCCGACGCAGGCCGCGGCCAGCACGCGCGGCATGCGCCACTCCCACAGCAGCCGCGCGCGCAGCGTGTCGCGCTCGGTCAGCGCGCTCCAGAGCTCGGTGGGCGTGGCCCATTCATGCCCGGCAAAGATGCCCAGCACCAGGCCCAGCCCCAGCAGCGCCCATGCAGGCCAGCGGATTTTCATGTCAAGCCTTTGCGCTGCATCTGCAGCAAGCGGTGCGCGAGGGATTCGATCCCGTCGAAAGTGCGCGGACCGGGAATCAGGAATTCGGCGCGCGCCACGGTGATGGCGCGCTGCGCGCGCACCGCGCGCATGTCGCGCCAGCCGGGGCGGCGCGCCAGCTCGTCCAGCCCCGCCTGCGCGCCGGCAAACAGCAGCACATCGGGGTCGGCCGCCAGCAGCGCCTCGGGCGAGACCTGGGCCAGCGTGCCGATGCCCGTCAACGCATGCTGCGCACCCGCACGCAGCATCGCCTCATGGGTGTAGGTGCCGGGGCGCGCGACCAGCAGCATGCCGTTGCCCATGCGCCCGGTGATCATCAATGCGCGCGGCGCGGCATGGCCCGCCCTCTGCCGGTCCACGCTGTGCAGGCGCTGCGCCAGCGCTGCCGCCAGCGCCTCGCCGCGCGCCTCGACGCCCGCAGCCCGGGCCACCAGGCGCACATTGCCGATCACCTCATCGAGGCTGCGGCTGAGCAGCACCATGACCGGCACGCCGATGCGCTCCATCGGATCGACCAGCTGGTGCGCAGCCTGGCGCGCGGGCGTGACGATCACCAGATCGGGCTGCTGCGCCACCACCGCGTCGACCGAGAAGCCCAGCCGCCCGCCGACTTGCGGGAGCTGCACGACCTCGGGTGGAAAGCGCGTGTACTGCTCGATGCCGACAATGCGCCCGGCCAGGCCCAGCGCCGCGACAAGTTCGGTGTTTGACGAAAAGATCGTCACGATGCGCCGCGCGGGCCCGGGGAGCACCACCGCGCGACCCAGCGCATCGCGCAGGCGGATCGGCACCGCCGCCGCTGCGTTACCCGACAACGCGGCCAGGCCCAGCGCGCCGCCCGCGTGCAGCAGGCCGCGCCGCGCGATGCCCATGCGCACTGCCATGCCTAGAAATCGGCCTGCAGCCCGACCATCCACTCGCGCCCCGGCATCGAGGTGCCGCAGCCGCCATTCTGGAAGATCGGGTTGGCAAGGCAGGGCCGGCGATCGAGCGCAATGAAGATCGGGTGGCGGTTGAGGTCAAACACATTGTTGATGCCGGCAAACAGCTTCACGCCGCGGCTCACGCGGTATTCGCCGCGCAGGTTCCACACGGTGAAAGCCCCCTTGCGGTGAACAAAGGTGCTGCTCGACTCGCCCTGCGGGACCAGCAGGTTTTCCTCGGTGTCGTACCACATCGGCCCGCGCAGCAGCGCCGTGAGCTGCGCGCTCCAGTCACCGGGATTGCGGTCCAGGCCGCGCGCCAGGCGCAGGCCCGCAGCCGCTTCGTACTGGTACATGCGCTGCACGCGGTCGGTGTTGGCCGAGGCGGCGGCGCCCTTGTCCTTCATCTCGAAGTGGTAGTAGCCGTTGCCGAACGCGCTGAGCGTCGGGCCGCCGGCAAGCCGGCCGATCTCGCTGCGCGCGCTGAGCTCGAGCCCGCGCGCGACGATATCGGCGGCGTTGTTGGCGTAGTCCGAGGTGTTGGTCGCGGGGCCGCGCGAGACGGTGATGATGCGGTCGGAAATGGTGTTCTGGAACAGCGCCGCATCGACGCTCCAGCTGCCGCGGCGCAGCGTCGTTCCGACCTCGAGCTGCCGGCTGGCTTCGGGCTTGAGGTGGGAGTTGCCGAAGCTGCGCCCGCCGCCCACCGCCGTGAAGTCGGCCGACAGCTCGCTGGCCGTGGGCGCGCGAAAACCGGTCGAGGCGCCGGCGCGCAGCGCCCAGAGGTCGCTGACTTTCCAGGTCGCGCCCGTGGACCAGGTCGTCTTGCCGTAGTCGCGCGCCGTGGTCACGGCCAGCGGCACATTGGGCGTCTGGTCGAAGCGCGTTTCGCCCCAGGTGCGGCGCAGGCCGGCGCGCAGCGTCAGGCGGTCGTCGAAGAAGGTCTGCGCATCCTCGACGTACAGCGCATGGGTGTGCTCGGTCTGGTTGGTGTCATAGGGCGCGACCTGGCCCGCAGGGCCGCCGGGCATGGCGTTGCGCTCACGTTGGGAGCGCAGCCGGCTCTTCTCGTAGTCAAAGCCCAGCAACAGGTCGTTGGAATCGCTCAGGCGCAGGCGCGGCTGCAGGCGCAGGCCGGTGGCATCGAGCTGGCGGTGGTTGTAGTCGCGCGCCGTGCCGGGCACGGCGTTGACGCCCGACTTGATCACGGGCGAGGCCCAGTTGAACTCGTCGACATCGGAAAACGCATAGGCATGCGCGAGCCAGCTCACCTGCCCGCCGGGCAATGCGCCCTCGTAGCGCAGATCGGCCGAGCGGTTGGAACGGTTATCGCGGCTGTAGATGTTGGCCCCCGAGCCGCGAAAGCCCGCGTTGTAGATGCCGTCGGTGCGCAGCTGCAGCTCGACGCGGTGCAGGTCGGCGAGCTGCCAGCCCAGCGCGCCGCTCGCGCCGCGGCGCTTCCAGCCGGTGTTGTCCATTTCACCGCCGCCGTCGCCCGCGCGGTAGTCGCCGCGCCCGCCGGCGCTGGCGCCCACATACCAGTCCCAGCGCTCGTCGGCGCCGCTGATCTGCGTGTCCGCGCGCCACAGCCCGGCGCTGCCGCCGAGCACCGACGCGCGGCGGCCGCCGCCGCTCGCGCCCGTGCGCAGGATGATGTTGATCACCCCGCCCATGTTCTGGCTGCCGTAGACCACCGATGCCGGGCCCCGCACGATCTCGATGCGCTCCACATCCGACAGGCTGAGCTTGGACAGGTTGGCCGTGCCCGCGCGCCGGCCGTTGAGCAGCACCGCGACCTGGCCGCGGTAGTCGCGCCCCTGGCCGTCGGTGGCTGCGCCGCGCAGGTTCATCGAGGTCTGGGCCGCGGTCCATTCGCTCAGGAACCCGACCGCATGCTCGGCCAGCAGGTCCGTGACCGAGCGCGCCGAGGAGCGCTCGATGTCGGCGCGGTCGATGGTCTGAGTGGTCGCGGCAATGCGGGAGCGCTCTTCCGGGCGGGCCGTGGCGGTGACAAACACATCGCCCAGCGATGCGTCATCAACAGCAGCAAGGGCCGGCGCGCCAGCGAGCGTCGCCCAGGCCAGCAGGCACAGCGCAGCCGGGCGTCGCAGGCGAAAGCCCGGCATGCCGGACGAAGAGGAAAAAAGGAAAGACAGGGCGGCGCGGCGGTGCGCGGGCCGCGAACGGTAGGAGTGCATGCGATGTTTTCAAGGTGCGGCTTCGCTCACCCGCGAAGCCCAAGGACCAAAACCCACCGCAGCGCGCGCCTGCATGAACCCGCAGCCGAGCCTGGCCACGCCTGCGCGTGCCATATCCCTGCTGCTTGTCCAGACATGCGCACTCCCGCGGCGTCCGAAGCGATCACAAAGGCCGGTCTCCGGGCTTGTGAAACGTCGGCATGCATGGCGCACGCTGACTCAGCCCTCGCCTTCCCGCGTGCTTGTCGCACGCAGTGACTGCCAGCCTGGAGGGGCCAGCGTGAGGACCTGAGATTTCACCTACCGTTGCGGGGGCAGCGCAGGAATTGCCGGGCCTCATCGGCTGGCGCACCTGCTTGTCGAACACCTCTGCATCTGGCGCCCTGGCAGCGGGCCGGGGCCCGCCCCCACTGGACGCCTGGCCGCGATTATCACGGAAAGCAGCCATTTGTCACAGGACCCAATGACGATGGACACCAGGATGCAAACGCCTGAAAGGCATAAAAAACCACATTGATATAACCACAATGGCGTTTTCCTACGTTTTGCGTGGCGCCCGGCCACTAAACTAGCCGCTTCTGCGCTGCAGGTTCACTGGTTTCAGCGCAGGCGTCTGTAGCGACCTCCTTCAAGAAAGCCTTTGTCATGCTGAAGAACACTCTTACCGCAATTGCCCTGGCCGGACTGGCCCTGACGGCCCAGGCCGCCGATGTGGTGCTCAAGGTTGCGGCCACCGCCGTACCCCACGCCGAAATCCTCAACCACATCAAGCCCGCGCTGAAAAAGCAGGGTATCGAGCTGCAGGTGCGCGAATTCAGCGACTACGTGCAGCCCAATGCCGCCGTGGAAGACAAGCTGCTGGACGCCAATTTCTTCCAGCATCAGCCCTACCTCGACAGCTACAACAAGGACCGCAAGAGCTCGCTCGTGGCCGTGCCCAACGGCAAGATCCATGTCGAGCCCTTTGGCGCCTATTCGCGCAAGATCAAGCACATCAATGATCTCAAGGAAGGCGCCAGCGTCGCCATCCCCAACGATCCGTCCAACGGCGGGCGCGCGCTGCTGCTGCTGGCCAAGCAGGGCCTGATCGAGCTCAAGGATCCCAAAAGCCTCACCCCGACGGCGCTGGACGTGGTGAAGAACCCCAGGAAGCTCAAGTTCCGGGAACTCGAGGCGCCGCTGCTGCCGCGCGCGCTTGCCGACGTGGACCTGGCGCTGATCAACACCAACTACGCGATCGAAGCCAAGCTCAATCCGACCAAGGACGCACTGTTCATCGAAGGCAAGGACTCGCCCTACGCCAACATCGTTGTCGCGCGCAAGGACCGCTCCGGCAGCCCGGAGATCGCCAAGCTGATCAAGGCGCTGCAGACCGAGGACGTGAAGAAGTTCCTGCAGGACAAATACCAGGGCGCGGTCGTTCCGGCATTCTGAGCGACCTGCACTTCGCCGAAGCGCTGCCCCGGCAGCGCTTTTGTCATGGCGCGGGCATCATGCCGCGGGCTCGATCCCGCTCCAGACCCACCATGCCAGCGCCAGCATCATCACGCCCGTCAGCGCATCGAGCAAACGCCATGCGATCGGATGCGCAAACCAGTGCTGCATGCGCCGTCCGGCACTCGCCAGCAGCGCAAACCACAGCAGGCTGGCGCACGCCGCGCCGGCAACGAACACGCCCTTGAGCGCGCCCTCCTGGCGCGCGCCAATGCTGCCCACGAGCAGCACGGTGTCCAGGTAAACATGGGGATTGAGCAGCGTGATCACCGCCAGCGTGCCCAATACGCCCAGCAGCCCGCGCTGCGCTGCGTCCGGCCCCTGCAGCGCGACATCGGCGGCAAAAGCCACGCGCCAGAGCGCGTAGAGGCCATAGGCCAGCAGGAACAGCGCGCCCCCCGCGCTGAGGTGATACGCGAGCGCCGGCTCGCGCGCAATCAGCCGCGACATGCCGGCCACGCCCAGGGCAATCAGCAGCGCGTCGCTGACCACGCACCAGGCGACGCAGGCGCGCACATGGCGGCCCTGCACCGCCTGGCGCAGCACATACAGGTTCTGCGCGCCAATCGAGATGATGAGCGAGAGACAGACCGTAAAGCCGGCCATCCAGGAAGAAGAAATCAACGTGTTCCACATAAGGGAAATTGTCGATTTCTTCACATATTAAGTAAAATTAAACTAACTACAACATCCTGAGAAAAGCTAATGCTCGATTACGCCGGATTGGAAGCCCTGGCCGCCGTGGTGCGCGAAGGCAGCTTCGAGCGCGCCGCGCGCAAGCTGCACATCACCCCGTCGGCGGTTTCGCAGCGCATCAAGCTGCTTGAGGAACGCGTGGGCCAGGTGCTGGTGCTGCGCGGCCAGCCCTGCACCGGCACCGAGGCCGGGCGCCGGCTGTGCCTGCATGCCGAGCAGGTCGCACTGCTGGAAAACGAACTGCGCCGCACCAATCCCGCGCTGGTGGCCGAGGGCCAGTACATGCCGCCGACGCTCAAGCTCGCCGTGAATGCCGATTCGCTGTCGTCGTGGTTCATGGACGCGATGGCGTCGTTCACGCGTGCAGGCAACGAGCTGCTCGACATCAGCATCGACGACCAGGACCATACGGCCAAGCGCATCAAGGAAGGCGCGGTGATGGCTGCCGTCACGGCCACCTCCACCAGCATCACGGGCTGCAATACCTGGCCGCTGGGCTCGATGCGCTACGTTGCGGCGGCGAGTCCGGACTTCATGCAGCAGCATTTTTCCCAAGGCGTGACGCCCGAATCCATCGCGCGCGCGCCGATGCTCAGCTATGACCGCAAGGACAGCATGCAGGAGCGCTGGCTGCAGGCGCAGGGGCTGGCTTCGCGTCATGGCCCACCCAAGCACTGGCTGCCTTCGGCCTATGCATTCGTGCGGGCCTGCGAAGCGGGGGTGGGCTGGGCCATGCAGCCCACGGTGCTGATCCAGCGTTATCTCGATGCGGGCACATTGGTGGAAGTGCTTCCCGACACGGGGGTCGACGTCCCTTTGTACTGGGCCCACGCCCGCAATGCACAAGCCGGCCTGCAGCGGCTCACACATTGCGTGATCACCGCCGCGGCCGGCTGGCTCGAACCCATGCCCGGTGCGCAGGCGTTGGAAAACGCTGCGGCACCCGGTTCGACGGCCGGCTGAAATCAGCGGCCGTCAGGCATCTTCATTCCTGCTTGTTGAACACGTAGTGCTGGTTGGCGCGGTCCCAGGCAGCGCGGGCTGCCGGCTCGGCCTCGTCCCACTTCAGGCGTGAGCGATGGGTGCCGTGCTCGCCATCCCAACGGCGCGCCCAGTCGTCGCGCACCTGCTCCCAGCGGTCATGGCCCGCGGCGCGGCCTTCCCAGCCGGCGCGGTAGGCCGGTGCGTAGTCGTCATACGTGTATTCGGAACGGTAGTGATCCTGCTTGTCGTATGCGCCGGCCCAGTAGGCTTCTTCGGCCGTGGGGTTGAAGGCTTCGGCCACGCTGTGGCCTGCAAGGCCACCGGCCACCGCACCGATCACTGCACCCACGGCTGCACCCACGGGTCCGCCAATGGCACCGGCGGCAGCACCGGCCAATGCACCACCGCCCGCACCGATGCCGGTGCCAATAGGGTGAGCGCCGGGTTCGTCGGTGATGGGATCAAGATTGAGGTTTTTATTGCCGGTTGTGGTCATATGTGCTCCTGCTGAAAACATTGGGCCATGAGGCTGGGTGCAGGTTGCAGCCAGCGCTCGCTGCAGCGGATGTAGCTCCGCGCGCAACACCTCGAGAGTGCATGAGGAGCGCCTGGATGCGTGTAGGCCAAGGAGCGACGGCGCTGCGGGGAAATGGATTGCCAGCGGGGGGCGCAAGCGAATTGCGCATTGACCTCGCGCAAAGAATGAAGTGGAGGCAGCAGTGAGGGCGATGGGAGCGCCCAGGCTTCGAGGACAGGACGTTCATCCTTCGACAAGCTCAGGACGAACGGTATTGTCGTGTGCGGCTCACCACTAACCGTTCGTGGTGCGCTTGCCTGGGCGGCCCCGTCGAACCATGAACGGCCTCGGTCCAAATAGACCGACTTTGCGCAAATCAGAGCGAACGTCTACTCCGCGGGTAACTCAATAATGCGGCGGCAACTCATCCCTCAAATCCCGCCCGCCGCCCGCCCCGTCCGCCGGCACCTGCTGGCGCAGGTTGCGCACTTCCGCCACCAGCGCGTCGATCTGCTGCTGCTGGCGGTAGATGGTCATGTTGAGCTGGTCCAGCGTGTCCTCGACATAGCTGGCCTTGATCTCGAGCTCGGTGATGCGCTCCTGGGCGCGATCACCCGCGCCATGCGTGTCGCTCATGCCGGCGCCCGCAGTGCCTGGCCCAGGCGCGCCATGCCATCCTGGATTTTCGCCACGTCGGCGGTGGCAAACGACAGCCGGAAGGTCGAGAGGTCGGGGTTGTGCGCGAAGAACGGCGCCCCCGGCACGAAGGCCACGCCCTGCTCGATCGCGCGCTTGGCCAGCACGTTGGCGTCCTGCAACTGGCCGCGCGCGCCGGTGAGCTTGACCCACAGGAACAGCCCGCCCTGCGGGGCCGTGAAGCTCACCGCGTCGCCCAGTTCCTTGCGCAGTGCATCGGCCATCGCGCGCGCGCGCTCGGCGTAGACGGCGCGAACCCGCTCGAGCGTGGCCGGCATGCGCCCGGACAGCAGGTATTGCGCCGCCGTGGCCTGCGCATAGGTGCTGGTGTGGGCATCGCTGAACTGCTTGCACATGACTGCGCGCTCGCGCAGTTCCGTGGGCGCCACGAGCCAGCCAATGCGCAGGCCCGGGCTCAGCACCTTGCTCAGGCTGCCGCAATGCGCGAGCCAGGCGCGGCTGCCGGGCACCTCGCTGGAGAGCGCCAGCAGGCTCGGCGGCGGCGCCGCGTCGAAGTACAGATCGCCATAGGGGTCGTCCTCTACCACCAGCGTCTGGTACTTGACGGCCAGCTCCAGCACCTTGCGGCGGCGCGCCAGGCTCAGCGTCGCGCCGCTCGGGTTGCCAAAGGTCGGGATCAGATAGACCATCTTCGGCTGGTGCTCGGCAATCAGCTTCTCCAGCGCATCGGTATCCACGCCCTGGTCATCGATGGGCGCGCTGATCACTTCGGCGCCATAGAGGCGAAAGCACTGGATCGTGGCCAGGAAGGTCGGGCCTTCGACAATGACCTTGTCCCCCGGGCTGATCATGGTCTTGCCCAGCAGATCCAGCGCCTGCTGGCTGCCGGTGGTGACCAGCAGGTCGCCGGCCGCCACATCGGTGACGCCCTTGGCCGCCATCAGCGCGGCGAGCTGCTCGCGCAGCGGCTGGTAGCCTTCGGTCGCGCCGTACTGCAGCGCGGCGCCGGGTTCGTTGGTCAGCGCTGCGTCGGTGGCGGCGCGAATGCCGGCCACATCAAACAGCGCGCTGTCGGGAAAACCGCCGGCAAAGCTGATGATGCCGGGCTTGCCCAGCAGCTTGAAAAGCTCACGGATGGCGGAAGTCTCCACCTGGTTCAGGCGCTCGGCGAATTGCATAGTTAGGGTCCAGTTCAACAATGTTCGAAGGCGCGCGCAGGCGCACGCCAACCCCGCATTTTTCACCAAATCGGCCGCCCCTGCCGCGACGGCGGCGCATTTGCCGCGCCGCCGGGTCCCTGCGCACGCCCCGTTTTGGCCGACAATGGTCTTTTGCCGCCGGTTTTCCCCATGCAGACTGCGCAGATCGCACCCTTTTTCGCCACGCTCAAGGCGGCCAATCCGATGCCCAACACCGAGCTTGAATACACCACGGTGTTCGAGCTGCTCACGGCCGTGCTGCTGTCCGCGCAGGCCACCGACGTCGGCGTCAACAAGGCCACGCGCAGGATGTTTCCCGTGGCCAACACGCCGCAGGCCATTCTCGATCTGGGCCTCGAGGGCCTGGAGTCATACATCAAGACCATCGGGCTGTACCACAGCAAGGCCCGGCATCTGCTCGAGACCTGCCGCCGGCTGATCGAGCGCCATGGCGGCCAGGTGCCACGCACGCGCGAAGAGCTCGAGGACCTGCCGGGCGTGGGCCGCAAGACCGCCAATGTCGTGCTCAACGTGGCGTTTGGCGAGCCGACAATGGCCGTGGACACGCATATCTTCCGCGTCAGCAACCGCACGGGCCTGGCGCCCGGCGCCAACCCGCTGGCCGTGGAAAAGCAGCTGCTGGCGCGCGTGCCCGCCGAGTACGCGGTCGATTCGCACCACTGGCTGATCCTGCTGGGGCGCTACGTCTGCCAGGCGCGCAAGCCCCGCTGCTGGGAGTGCATCGTCGCGCCCTACTGCGACTTCGAGCCCAAGACCCCGGCGCCCTGAGCTGCGGCGTCTATTCGAAGTCTTCGCCGGTGGTCAGCGGCGCATGGCGGTAGGTCGCCGGCGTGCGCGAGAGCTTGACCGGCGCGCCCACCCCCTCGTAGCCCGGCATCCGCACGCGCAGCCCGCGGTGCAGCGTATGCGGGTGCTCGAGCGCCACGTCCACCGGCTGCACCGGCGCGGCCGGCACGCCGATCTTCATCAGATCGGTGGCCAGCGCATCGCCGTCGAAGGCAGCGAGGGCCTGCTCGAGCAGCGGCTTGAGCGCATCGCGGTGGATGGAGCGCTGCCCGGCCGTCGCGAAGCGCTCGTCCTGCACCAGCGCCGCGCAGCCGATGTGCGTACACAGCAGCCGGAACTGCCGGTCGTTGCCCACGGCAAAGAACACGGGAATGGTGCCGGTCTGCAGCACGTCGTAGGGCGCGATGTTGGGATGCGCATTGCCCGAGCGCTGCGGCTGCTTGCCATCCATGAACCAGTTGGCCGCATGCGGGTGCAGCAGCGAGATGCCGCTGTCGTAGAGCGCGGCGTCGACCAGCTGGCCCTGGCCGCTGCGCTGGCGCTCGTGCAGCGCCAGCATCACGCCGATCACCGCGTTCATGCCCGTGACCATGTCGACGACCGGCAGCCCGACGCGCAGCGGGCCGCCATCGCGCTCGCCGTTGACGCTCATCAGCCCCGTCATGGCCTGGATCGCGGCGTCATAGCCGGGCCAGGCGCCGAGCGGGCCGTCCGCGCCGAAGCCGCTGACGCGGCACCAGACCAGCGCCGGAAAGCGCGCCTGCATCTGCTCGAAGCCGATGCCCCACTTTTCCATCGTGCCGATCTTGAAGTTCTCGATCAGCACATCGGCCTGCGCCATCAGCGCCAGCAGCCGGTCCTGGCCCGCTGCCGAAGACAGGTCGAGGAACTGGATGCGCTTGTTGCGGTTGAGGCCATGGTAGTAGGAGGCCACGCCGTCCTGGAACGGCGGGCCCCAGGCGCGCGTGTCGTCGCCGCCCGGCGGCTCGATCTTGAGCACATCCGCGCCGTGGTCGCCCAGGATCTGCCCGCACAGCGGGCCGCCCAGGATGCGCGAAAGGTCCAGTACGCGGATGCCCTGCAGCGCGCCGGTCACGGGGGGAAGTGTCGTTTCCATGCGCTGCCTCAATCGAGTTTGGCGCCGGAGGCGTCCACTACCGTTTTCCACTTCGCCATCTCTTCCTTGATGAAGCGCGCCAGCCCTTCGGGGGTCTGGTCGCCCGCGCCTTCAAGGCCCTGGGCCGCAAAGGTCGCGCGCACTTTTTCCTTTTGCAGCGCATGGACGAAGGCGCTGTTGAGTTTGGCGATGCGGTCGGCGGGCGTACCGGCAGGCGCGACCACGCCAAAGAACACGCTGACGTCATAGCCCGGCAGCCCCTGCGCGGCAATGGTGGGGACCTCGGGCATGGCCTGCGAGCGCTTGTCCGTCGCCACGCCAATGGCCTTGAGCCGGCCGGACTTGATGTAGGGCATCGCGGTGAGGATGTCGGTGAAGCTCATCTGCACCTGGCCGGCGATCAGGTCGTTGAGCGCCGGGCCCGTGCCCTTGTAGGGCACATGCTGCAGCGTGGTGCCGGCCATGCGGTTGAAAAGCACGCCCGCGAGATGGGACGAGGCGCCATTGCCCGACGACGCGTAGTTCAGGCTCTGCGGCTTGGCCTTGTCCAGCGCAATCAGCTCCTTGAGATTGCCCGCCTTGACACTGGGATGCACCACCAGGACGTTGGGCAGATAGCCCACGCGGATGATCGGCGCAAAGCTGGTCGCGGGATCGTAGGAGATCTTGCTGTACAGGCTCTTGTTGATCGCCAGCGGGCCCGAGGTGCCGAACATGATGGTGTAGCCATCGGGCTTGGCGCGCGCCACGGCGTCAGCGCCGATGTTGCCGCCCGCGCCGGCCTTGTTCTCGACCACCACGCTCTGGCCGATGTCCTCGGTCAGCGCCGCGGCCAGCGTGCGCGCCATCGCATCCGTGGGCCCGCCCGGCGGGAACGGCACGATGAAGTTGATCGGCTTGGACGGAAAGATCTCGCCCTGGCCCCATGCCGGGGCGGCGACGGTGCAGGCCAGCGCACAGGCCAGCAGAAGTCGGTGGGTTGTCATTGGTCTTGTCTCCAGTTGTTGTATTGATCGCGCCATTTGCACGGCCGCCGCGGCGGCCGCCCCCTACAGCGCCCAGTCGCGGGGAATCTCCAGGTCCTGCAGCGGATCGCGCGGCAGCACGCGGTGTACCAGCACCAGTTGCGCCCAGCGCAGGCGCTCGGCGCTGCCGGTGCGGCTGGCCTCCCAGGCCATGGCGATGGCCGTGAAGCTGTTGTAGAGCGCGGACGCTGCGGTGCGCGCCAGGCGCTCCCCCTCGGCGTTGGCGTCGACGGCCGCCGCGGCAAACGCGCCCGCGCGCTCGAAGGCGGCTTGCAGCGCCTGCCTGAACGCGGGCGCGGCCTCGGTCTGCGCCAGCAGGCCGGCCGCATGCGCCTGCAGCACCGCGAGCGAATCCTCGCGGCGGATCGCGCGCAGCACATCCAGCGCGACGATGTTGCTCGTGCCTTCCCAGATCGAGCCCAGGTGCGCATCGCGCACCAGCCGCGGATCGCTCCATTCCTCGATGTAGCCGCAGCCCCCGCGCACTTCCATCGCATCGCCCGTGACCACGCGCGCATCGCGGCAGGCGCGGAATTTGATCAACGGCGTGAGGATGCGCAGCAGCGCATAGCCGCCCTGCTCGCCCGCATCCGAGCGCTGCAAGGCCTGGGCCGTCTGCAGCACCATGGTGCGCGCCTGCTCCGAGCGGATGCGCAGCTTGTCGAGCTGGCGGCGCATCAGTGGCATGTCCTGCAGCGCCTTGCCAAAAGCATGCCGGTGCTGCGCGATGTACTCGGCCTCGGCCACCGCGCGGCGCATCATGCCCGCGGCGCGCACGCCGTTCGACAGCCGCGAGTTGTTTACCATGTCGGCCATCTGCGCGAAGCCCCGGCCCTGCTCGCCCACGATATAGGCGACGGCGCCGTCGAGCGCGATCTCGCCGCTGGCCATCGAGCGCGTGCCAAGCTTTTCCTTCAGGCGGATGATGCGGTAGTGGTTGGTGCTGCCATCGTCAAGCGTGCGCGGCAGCAGGAACAGCGAGACCCCCTTCATGCCCGCGGGGTCGCCCTCGACGCGCGCCAGCACCATGGCAAACGCCGCATCCGGGTTCGAGCAGAACCACTTGTCGCCGGTGAGGCGCCAGCTGCCGTCGGCCTGCGGCGCTGCCAGGGTCTGGGTGTTGGCAATGTCGGAGCCGGCGGCCTGCTCGGTCATGAACATCGCGCCTTGGGCCTGGTCCTCGAAGTCCGTGGCGGTGAGCTGGGCCCAGTATTTTTCCACCAGCTCGGGCGCGCCGAACTTGCGCAGCGTGCGCGTCAGCGAGTCGGTCATCGACAACGGGCAGCACAGGCCGAACTCCGCCTGCACAAACAGATAGGTCAGCGCGTACTTGGCCAGCGGCGGCAGCTTGCCCTTCCAGCCAAGCACGCCTTCGCGGTGCGACATGATGGCCAGGCTGAAGTCGCCATAGGCCACGCGCTCCATCTCGACATAGGCCGGGTGCTTGTCGATGCGCTGCGCATCCTGGCCGGTGCGCGTGCGGTGGACCAGCGTCGGCGGGTTCTTGTCGGCCACCAGCGCCAGCGTGTCCAGACGCCCGCCGGCAAGCGCGCCCATGCGCTCCAGATAGGGCTGCAGATGCGCATCGACATCGGGCGGCAGGTACAGCCGCAGCAGCGGCGCGAATTGCGTGTCCGTCGTGTAGAGATTGCTGCCGTGGCGGTCGGGCACCGGATGCGCCGGCGCGCCGGCGGCGGGGGAAATCACTGGGCTCATTTGAATTTGTCTCCTCGAAACCGGGCGGCCGATGGGCGCCGCATGGACAAATTCTGGGAACAGCGCCTATTTGCGTCAAATATTATTAAAGTATCGATTCATATACTGAACCAATCAATTGCCCGCCCGCCGCGGGTACGCGCTTCATGATTCCACTGGAAACCCGGCAGTTGCAATACTTCGTGGTGCTGGCCGAAGAGCTGCATTTCAGCCGCGCGGCCAAGCGGCTGTGCATTTCGCAGCCGCCGCTGAGCATCGCCATCAAGCAGCTGGAAACCACGCTCGATGCCCAGCTGTTCGAGCGCAACAGCCGCGGCGTGCGCCTGACGCATGCCGGGCAGCACCTGCTGGCGCAGGCGCGCGACATCCTCGAGCGCACGCGCCGCGCCGCGGTGGATACGCGCGCGGTCGCGCAGGGCATGGCCGGGAGCCTGCGCCTGGGCTTTGTCGGCTCGAGCATCTACCGCGGCCTGCCCGAGGCGCTTGAACGCATGCGCCTGCAGTACCCCGATGTGCGCGTGGACCTGCATGAACTCAACAGCCTCGACCAGGTCGCGGCGCTGCAAAGCGGCAAGCTCGACCTGGGGCTGATGCACACCCTCGCGCCGCCGGTCGGCATGAGCGCCCAGGCGATGGTCAGCGAACCCTTCATTGCCTGCCTTGCGGCTTCGCACCCGCTGGCACGCAAAGCGAGGATTGGCGTGGCCGAGCTGGCCGACGAGCGCCTGATCCTGTTTTCCGAAGCCGTGTCGCCGGACTATTTCCGCGTGATCCGCGGCATGTGCCAGCGCGCGGGCTTCGAGCCGCAACTGCGCCACGAGGTGCGGCATTGGCTGTCGGTGCTCTCGCTCGTGGCCGCGGGCCAGGGCGTGTCGCTGGTGCCGGCATGCCTCGAACGCGCG
The DNA here is from genome assembly GCA_040514115.1 of Comamonas sp. Lineage (GTDB taxonomy): Bacteria > Pseudomonadota > Gammaproteobacteria > Burkholderiales > Burkholderiaceae_C > Comamonas. The sequence goes on from JBEVDH010000111.1 coordinate 40,940, forward strand.
GGAATGCAGGGGTTGGCTTTCAGACCGATTGCGGGGAAAACACCGCAATCAGTACTGCAGGCCATGTGGCGCCCGCTGCCCGCCCACCCGCTGGTGCCGATATTGCTCGGGCACCTGCAATCGGTGGCTGGAGCACAGCGGCCCGCGGCCACCCGCCCCCAACGCTGAACGTGCGCCCCGCGGCCACCGCCCTTCAGGCGGCCGCGGGCTGCGCCTGCTGCCCCGCCACGCCCGCCGATGCAAAGCTGGCCATCTCGCGCAGCATGGCGCAGGCCGATTCAAGCAGCGGCCAGGCCAGCGCCGCGCCCGAGCCCTCGCCCAGGCGCAGCCCCCAGTCCAGCAGCGGCTCGGCGCCCAGGGCCTGCAGCACGATGGTGTGGCCCGGCTCGCCCGAGCGGTGCGCAAACACGCAGCGTTCGAGCACGGCGGGGCGCAGCCGGCTGGCCACCAGTACCGCGGCCGTGGTGATGAAGCCATCGACCACGATCACGCGCCGCTCGTGCGCTGCCTGCAGCACCGCGCCGACCATGGCCGCGATCTCGAATCCGCCCATCGCGGCCAGCACGTCCAGCGGCTCCTGCACGGCATCGTGGAATTCCAGCACCTCGCGCAGCACCGCGATCTTGTGCGTCACCCCGGCGGCGTTGAGCCCGGTGCCTGCGCCCGTGACCTGGGCCACGTCCACCGCGCACAGGCGCGCCAGCAGCAGCGACGCGCTCGACGTATTGCCGATACCCATCTCGCCGAGCAGCACCGCATTGCCCGGCAGCGCCTGCACCAGCTGCGCGCCGTGGCGCATCGCTTCATCGCACTGCGCGGCGCTCATGGCCGGGGCCGAGGAACAGTCCTGCGTGCCGTGGGCCACCTTGCGCAGCCACAGCCGCGGCTGGCCCGCCACCTGCGGGCGCGGGGCGATCTCGCGCGCCACGCCGCAGTCCACCACATGCAGCGCCAGGCCGTTTTGCCGCGCCAGCACGCTCACCGCCGCGCCGCCGCACAGGAAGTTCTCCACCATCTGCCAGGTGACATCGACCGGATAGGCCGAGACGCCGCGCGCCGCCAGCCCATGGTCGGCGGCAAACACCAGCATCTGCGGCTGCACGAGTTGCGGCGCGTCGCTGTGCAGGATGCCGGCCAGCCGGTGGGCCACGCGCTCGAGCAGGCCCAGCGCCCCCAGCGGTTTGGTCTTCTGGTCGATCAGCGCTTGAATGCGCGCGTTCCATGCAGCATCGTGGATGGAAGGGATTTCAGGCAAAAAACACGTCATTGCAAAGCGGCCGCATAAGTCCAAAGACCGTCAGTATCGCCCGGCGGCGCGCAGGCGCGCTGCGGTGCCCACCATCCTCGCGCCGCAGCCATGGTTTTGCGCCGCGCATGAAAAAAGGCCCCGCAGGGCCTCTTCATGCACTTGGCGCAGCATCAAGGACGCACGGGCACCTGCTCGCTGTACTCGCGCAGCACGCCGCCATCGCGGACGCTGCCGCTGACTTCGGTCGAGCGCACGCGATCGACGCAGGAGCGGCGGTCTTCGGCTTCGCGGAACACTTCGCAGCGCGCCAATGCATTGCGCTGGTACTGGTCCATTTCCTGGCCACGGGGCATGCGGCCGGCGCGCTCCTCGGCCCGCACGGCTGCGGCTTCGTGCTCATGCGGGTTGGCATACTTGCCGCGCTGGACCTGATGGCGCTCGCCACGGTGGTGGTGGTCGCCCTTGTGTGCACGGTGCCTGTGGTCACCGGCCTTGTGGCCTTCATGGCCGCGGGCCTGCGAAGGCGAAGCCTGCGTCGGGGTCTGGGTGTTCGACTGGGGCGTGACGGTGCTGGCCGGCGCCTGGGGAGCCTGCGCGTTGGCTGCGCCCATGGCACAGATGGCGGCAGCACACAAAGTCATCTGCACGGAGCGGGTCCAAGTGGATTTCATGGTGATTTTCTCCTCGTTGGGTGGATGGGGCAGGAGGCGGCGGGATGCGGCCTCTGCAGCATGTTCCAGAGCTTGGGGCAGTTCCTTGCCCAGGCTTATCAGTTCATCCCGCCTGCGACTGCAGGAGGGAACCTACACAACCCCGGGTGCCGGGTCGGCGCAGGCATGAAAAAAGGCCCCGAAGGGCCTTTGCGTTGCAGTACCGGCGGCAGACGCCGCCAGAGTGCTTAGCGGCCGGTTGGCGAGCCGGGGGTGGAAGGCGAAGCCTGAGCAGGCTTTTGTGCTTCCATTTGCGACTGCGAAGCGCCATGCGTGGTCGAATGCGACGTGGACTTGTCCTTGCGGCCATCGGTCGAACGTGCGTTCGTGGTCGAAGCCTGGGCAGGCTGGCGCGCTTCCATGGACGACTTCGAAGGAGCCGTGTTGGTCGACGAATTCATGTCCTTGCGGCCATCGGTCGAACGTGCGTTCGAGGTCGAAGCCTGGGCCGGCTGACGCGCTTCCATGGACGACTTCGAAGGAGCCGTGGTGGTCGACGAATTCATGTCCTTGCGACCGTCGGTCGAACGGGCCTGTGTGGGCGAAGCCTGCACGGGGGTCTGGGTGCTCGACGACTCGACCAGCTTGGCCGGAGCCTGAGCCTGGGCGTTGACGGTACCCATGGCGCAGACAGCAGCTGCAGCGCACAGGGTCATTTGCAGGGAGCGGGACAGGGTCGATTGCATGGTCATAGTGGCTTTCCTCAGAGTGAAGGGGACTGACGAAGAAGCCGCAGGCAGCAACCTCGTCCGTTGATATGTAGCTTGAGGCCATTGCCATTCCAGCCTTATCAGCTCATCCCCCCTCAGGATGAAGGAGGGAACCTACAACCTCTTCGGATGCCAGCGGCGGCGGGCGGCGGGCATGCAAACCAGTCGTCGACCCCTGCCGCAAGCCGCTCGAACACGCTGTCGAGCGTGGGCGCATGGGCACCCAGCAAGGCCTGCATCAGGTTCGCGTTTTCAAACAGCCCATGCCAGTAGCTGCCCAGGATGACGCCATCGGCGCTTTGCCAGACCAGGCCCGGCAGGCGCTCGTGCACCACGCTGCCCGCCGCCAGCATGTCGGCGCGCACGCGTGTCTGGCCATGGTGGATCTCGTACACCTGCAGCGCCAGCCCCGACAGATCCTCCCAGGGCGCAGCCAGGACTGGCATCCGCACCTGTGCGTGCGACAGGCGCTTTTCGACATCAAACACCGTGACCAGCGGCAGCAGCCCGAGCCCCGCCTCGTTGCCATCGACGCCATGCAGGTCGATCAGCGCCTCGCCAAGCATCTGCAGACCGCCGCAGATGCCCCAGAGCCGCCCGCCCTGCGCGACATGCGTTGCCAGCGCGGCATCGAGCCCCTGCGCGCGCAGCCAGCGCAAGTCGCTGGCCGTGGCCTTGGAGCCCGGAAGAATCACCCAGTCCGCGCCCTGCAGCTGCGCCGGGCTGCGCGCCCAGACCAGGCGCACGCCGGGCACATTGAGCAGCGGCTGGAACTCGTCGAGATTGCTGGCCCGCGGGTAGCCAATGACGGCCACCGTGGTCTGCACCGGCGCGCCCGCGGCGCCCTCGGCGGCCCCCGCATCCTGCGCGCCGTCCTCCTCGGGCAGGCCATGCTGCGCCAGCCGGGGTATCGTCGCCACGACCGGCACGCCCGTCATGTCCTCGAGCATCTGCGGCGCGGGCGCAAGAAGCCGCGCATCGCCGCGGAACTTGTTGAGCACGAAGCCGCGGATCAGTGCCCGGTCCTGCGCCGGCAGCAGCGCCCAGGTGCCGTAGAGATGCGCGAATGCCCCGCCGCGGTCGATGTCGCTGACCAGCAGGCAATGCGCCTGCGCGTGGCGCGCCACCCGCATGTTGACGACATCGCTGGCATGCAGGTTGATTTCCGCCGGCGAGCCCGCGCCCTCGATCACCACCACGTCGTTTTCGCTGCGCAGCGCATCGAGCGACTGGGCAATGCAGGGCCAGACATGGGCGCCACGCTCGCGCCAGGGCAGCTGCGTGAGCGCCTGGTCGACCTGCCCGAGCAGCACCACCTGGCTGCGCATGTCGGCCTCGGGCTTGAGCAGCAGCGGATTCATGCGCACCTCGGGCACGCAGCCCGCGGCCAGCGCCTGCAGGTACTGCGCGGTGCCGATCTCGCCCCAGGCGCCCCCGGGCGCCGGCACCACGCGCGCATGGTTGCTCATGTTCTGCGCCTTGAAGGGCGCGACCTTGAAGCCCTGGTTGCGGTACCAGCGGCACAGCGCCGTCGTGACCCAGCTCTTGCCCGCGCCACTGCTGGTGCCCAGCACCATCACGCACAGCGCGGGACGCTGGCCGGGCACGGGCAGCGGAAGGTGGGTGGTGTTTTTATTCATGCGACTCCATCGAGAATGCGCGCAGCGTGCCAGGCCTGGCCCAGCGCCTGCTGCGAAGCCGGGGGCAGCACCCCCAGCCGTACCGCGCCGGGCAGCCCGAAGCTGGCCGCGTCGCGCAGTTTGATGCCATGGGCGCTGCGCAGCCAGGCCAGGCGCGCGGCCATGCGCGGTGCACCGGCCGCGGGCCAGCGGGCGACGAAATAATTGGCCAGGCTGCCCGGCACGACCTGCCAGTCCAGGGCGGTGCATAGCGCGATCTGCTGCGCCTTCCACTGCGCGAGTTGCGCGCGGCTGTCGGCAATCCATTGCTGCACTGCCGGCGTGGTCCAGGCCTCGAGCAGGGCCACTCCATGCGCGCCCACGATCCATGATGCGGCCAGCGCCTGCAGCGCCGCCGCCTCGCCTTGTGCGCCTTCGGGCGCGACGGCATAGGCCGCGCGCACGCCCGTCATGCCCAGCGCCTTGTTGGGAGTCCAGATCTGCCAGGCATCGGCAGGAAAGCTGCTGGGGCTGCCAGCCAGGCGCAGCGGCTGATAGGCGCAGTCCAGCACGCGCAGGCCGCGGCCCTTCTCGGCCTGCCAGCGCGCAAGCGCCGGGTCGGCCTGCCCCAGCGGGCTCGAAGGCTCGCAGGCCCAGTGCAGGGCGGGTTCCTTGCGGCGGAGGACACCCTTCGACAGGCTCAGGGCGAACGGCTCTTTCTCCTGTAGTCCCGGACGAACACACTCCAGCCCCCAGACATGGGCCGCCTGCGCATAGTCACCATAGCTGTGCAACGGCAGCACGGCACGGCGCAGGCCGCTGCGCGCCGCATGGGCGCTGATGCGGTGGATGAACTCGCTGGCGCTGCCGGCCAGCACGATGCGCGCGGCATCGACGCCATGGAAGTCGCCCAGGCGCGCGCGCAGCGCCGCATAGGACGGATCAGGATACTGCTGCGCATGCGCGACCTGCAGCGCCAGCAGCGCCTGCGGGCAAGGGCCGCAGCTGTTGGCATTGGTGGAAAAGTCATGCGCGGGCACGCCCAGGGCATCGGCGCCGCCGTGGAAATTCTCAGACATAGAGGCTCCATAGCCCGGCCAGCGCCGCCAGCGCCGCCAGCAGATGCACCGCGCGGCGCGTGAGCCGCAGCGCGCGCGCCGTATGCAGCGCCTGGGGCGGCGGTGCCCCGGCGTTGAGCACATAGGAGGCGGGCTTGCCCAGGCGCACGTCGAGCGCCAGCGCCAGCGCCGCCATCGGCCAGCCGCCATTGGGCGAAGGCGTGCGCCGGCTTTCGCGCCGCAGCGTGGCGGGCGACAGGCCGCCGGCACCGAGCGCCAGCAGCAGCGCCGTGATGCGCGCCGGCAGCCACGACAGCACATCGTCGGCGCGCGCGGCCCATTTTCCGCCCCACTGCCAGTAGCGCCCGCCGCGCCAGCCAGGGTAGCCCCACATGGCATCGGCGGTGTTGGCAAAGCGGTAGAGCGCCGCGCCGGGCAGGCCCAGCAGCGCAAACCAGAACAGTGGCGCGACCACCGAATCATTGAGGTTTTCGGCCAGCGTCTCGAGCGCGCTTTCGCGCACCTCGGATTCGCTCAACTGCGTGACGTCACGGCTGACGAGCCAGGACAGGCGCTCGCGCCCGGCTTGCAGCGACTGCTGCAGCGCCGCCTCGACCGCCTGCACCTCGGTTTGCAGCATGCGCCAGGCAAACAGCGGCTTGAGCAGCAGCGCCAGCAGCGGCACGGCCAGCCAGGACGGCCCCTGGCCCAGCAGCCATTGCAGCGCCGCATAGGCGCTGGCGATGGCGGCGCCCAGAAGGCACCAGACCAATGCACCCCCGGCCCAGCGCTTGAGATCGGGATCACGCGCCTGCGGCGCACCGACCCAGTGGCCGCTGGCGCCCAGCAGTTGGCCCATGCCCACCACCGGGTGCAGCCGCGCGGGCGGCTCGCCCCACAGATGATCGATGAACAGCGCCAGCAGCAGCGCCGCGGCCGCGGCGCCCCCTCCTCCCACGCCTTCAGCCCACATCGCCGCGATCGCCCGGCCGGGCCGGCTGGCCCCAGGTCTCGTCGAACAGCATGTCGGCCAGCGCCGCGCGCCGCGCCCATTTTTCCTGCTGCAGCATGGGTTCGGCATAGAACGCCGGCACCGGCCCCAGGCACAGCACGGCCAGCGGTCGGCTGCCTTCGGGCATGCCCAGCAGCGCCGCCAGCGCCTGCGGATCGAACAGCGACACCCATCCCATACCCAGGCCCTCGGCACGCGCGGCCAGCCACAGGTTCTGGATCGCGCAGGCAGCCGAGGCCACATCCATCTCGGGCAGCGTGCGCCGGCCAAACACATGCTGCTCGCGCCCCGGCGGCATGGCCAGCACCAGCACTTCGGCGGCGTCAAGAACGCCCTGCACCTTCAGCCGCATGAACTCGCCCTCGCGCTCGCCCAGCGCCTGGGCGGTGCACAGCCGCTCGGCATCGACCAGCGCATGGATGCGCCCGCGCATCGCCCGGTCGCGCACGCGCACAAAGCGCCAGGGCTGCATGAAGCCGACGCTGGGCGCATGGTGCGCGGCGCGCAGCAGCCGCAGCAGGACTTCTTCCTCTACCTGCCCGCCACTGAAATGGCGCATGTCGCGCCGCTCGTGAATCGCGCGATACACGGCGGCGCGCGCCGACGCGTCGAAGGGCAGCGCGGGCAGCGTGGCGCCGGGGAGGTCTTGAGCAGGGCGTGGAATGGAAGTCATGGGTCGGCCTTTGATGCAAGCCAGTGGGTCAGGCCATTGTCTCAGTCTCAATCCTCTATGCCACGTTGCGCAGGCACTCCGGCCTGGAACGCGTGCTTCACCAGCGTCATCTCGGTCACCGTGTCGGCCAGCTCGATGATCTCGGGCGGGCAGCGCCGGCCCGTAAGCACCACATGCACTTCGCGCGGGCGCTCGCGCAGCGTCTGCAGCACCGGCTCGAGGGGCAGCCAGCCGTAGATCAGCGGGTAGGTGATCTCGTCGAGCACCACCATGAAATGCGCCCCCGACATGATGGCCGTGCGCGCGCGCTCCCAACCTTCTCGCGCGAGTTGCGCCGATTGCTCGTGGTCCTGGCTTTTCCAGCTGAAGCCGTCGCCGAGCCCTTCGATCGGCATGCCCAGCTGCTCGAACATCCGGTGCTCGCCAAAGCGCGCCGTGGGCACCTTCATGAACTGGAAGATCTTGACCGACTTGCCGCGGCCATGCGCGCGCAGCGCCAGGCCAAACGCGGCCGTGCTCTTGCCTTTGCCATTGCCGGTATTGACCAGCACCAGCCCGCGGCGCTGGCCCTCGGGTTTGGTGTAGGGCTTCTCGGTCGGGGCCTGTTCGATTTCCATGGTTTGCACTTCCATTGCGTAAAGAGGTAGACGCTGCGCGGGCGCAACATCCGAAAAAAAGGCCGGCAGCTCAGGCGCTGCGCGGCGCCAGGCGCGGCAAGGCAACCCATTGGTCATCCATGGCGCGCACCTGGATGCGATGCTCGAAAACCTGCTCCAGGGCGGCATGCGAGGCCGCGTCGGCGCTCGGCCCCTGGTGCATCACCCGACCCTGCGCCAGCACCACCAGCTCCTGCGACAGCAGTGCCATCGAGAGCTCGTGCAGCACGCTGACCACCGTCGTGCCCTGCGCCACGAGCTGGCGCACGCAGCACAGCCAATCGGTCTGGTGCGGCGGATCGAGATGGGCCAACGGTTCGTCCATCAGCAGCACCGGCGCCTGCACCGCCAGCGCGCGCGCCAGCAGCACGCGCTGGCGCTCGCCGCCCGACAGTTGGCCCAGGCCGCGCGCGCGCCAGTCCCAGCTTTGCGTCTGGCGCAGCGCCTGCTCCACCGCGGCGTGGTCCTGCGCACTCGGCGCGCCCAGCCAGCCCTGGTGCGGCAGCCGTCCCAGCATGGCGACGTCATAGACCGACATCTCGGCCGGCGCCGCCTGGTTCTGCCCCAGCCAGGCCAGCGTTCGTGCGCGCTCGCGCCCACTCCACTGGGCCAGCGCGCGGCCCTGCAGCAGCACCTGCCCCTGGGCCTGACCCATGCCGGCCAGCGCGCGCAGCAGCGTGGATTTGCCCGCGCCGTTGGGCCCCACAATGCTGGTCCAGCGGCCCGCGGCGATGCGCAGCGTCAGATCCTGCAGCACCGCCCGCCCGCCCAGCGACACAGACAGCTGCGTGGCCTGCAGCGCCCATTGGGTGCCAGCCTGCGCCGCGCTCATGCGCCCTCCTGGGGACTGCGCCGGTGCATCAACCACAGCAGGTAGCTGCCGCCCAGCACCGCCGTGAGCACACCCACGGGCAGCTCCTGCGGCGCAACCAGCCAGCGCGCCAGCAGATCGGCGCCCAGCAGCAGCACGGCGCCCATGCCCGCGCTAAGCAGCAACAGCCAGCGGTGCATGGCGCGCACCAGCGAGCGCACCAGATGCGGCGCGGCCAGCCCGACAAACGCAATCAGCCCGCACTGGGCGACCGCCGTGCCCGTGGCCAGCGCCAGCAGCACGATCAGCAGCAGGCGCAGCGGCGCCAGCGGCAACCCCAGGCTTTGCGCCGTCGCTTCGCCCAGCGCCAGGCCGTCCAGCACACGGCCCAGGGACCAGGCCGCCATCAGCACGATGGCCAGCACCGCGGCCATCAGCGCGCAGGCGCTCCAGCCGACAAACGCAGTGCTGCCCAGCATGAAGGACTGCATCGCCTGCATGATCTGCGGCGACAGCAGCAGCACCATCGACGACGCCGCGCCCAGCACCACGCCGACCACCACTCCGGCCAGCAGCAGCCGCAGCGAGTCGTGCGCGCCCCGCGCCAGTACCAGCGTCAGCAGCACCGCGCCGGCGGCGCCCGCAAACGCCGCACCGGTGATGCCCACGCGTAGCAGGCCCTGCAGCGCAAATGGCGACGCCCCCAGCGCCGCCATGGCCAGCGCCACGCCCAGCGAGGCACCCGAGGCGCTGCCGAGCAAGTAAGGATCGGCCAATGGATTGCGGAACACGCCCTGCGCCACGGCTCCCGCCAGCCCCAGCAGCGCGCCGGCCAGCCAGGCACCCAGCGTGCGCGGCAAACGGATATCGCGCACGATCTGCCAGGCCAGCGGGTCCTCCTGCAGGTCCCCGAGCCCATCCCAGCCAGTGCTGCCGATGCCGGTCCCCAAAAGCACCAGCACCGCGCTGCCCAACAGCAGCGCCAGCGCCAGCAAAGCCGGCTGCAAGCCTTGCTCTCTCATCGCATGTAAGCTGGCTTCAGAGCTCATTGGTTTGCCTTGAGCACCAGCGGCAGCCCCGCGCACATCAACGTGGCGTGGGTACAGGCCGCGGCCACCTGCTGGTTGAGCGTGCCCAGCGCATCGACAAACGCGCGCACTTCGCGGCCCAGCGGAATCACCCCCAGGCCGATCTCGTTGCCCACGATCACCACCGGCCCCGGCGCCTGGGCCAGCGCGGCCAGAAAGGCGCTGCGCTGCGCCGGCCAGTCCTGGGGCTGCGGCGGCAGGCCGGGCATCGGCATCATCCAGTTGGTGAGCCACATCGTGAGGCAGTCAATGACCAGCAGGCAGTCGGGCCGGCTGTGCGCGCGCACTGCGCACGCGAGATCCAGCGGCACTTCCAACGTGCGCATGCCCGGCACGCGCTCGGCGCGGTCGCTGCGATGGCGCGCGATCCGCGCCTGCATCTCGCCATCCCAGGCCTGGCCCGTGGCCAGCAGCCAGGCGCTGCGGGCGGGCGATTCCACAAGCCACGCCTGGGCCAGGGCCTCGGCGCGGCGCGACTTGCCGCTTTTTTGCCCGCCCAGGATCAATTCGCTGCGCGCTGGCGTCATGTATTTTCCTTCGGCTGTTCGAGTGTGTCGCACGCGCCCAGCAGCGCCGCCATCGCGCGCGGGTGCGAGGCAAACCAGGCGTGGAAAAAGCTCGCATGCAGGCTGCCGTGCCGGTACAGCCATTCGCCCGTGTCCTCGCTCGCTTGGGCATCGGGGCGCCTGCTGCGGCCCAGCACCTGGGCGGAGCTTTCCAGCCGCGCATAGTGGAAGCTGTGCCCGCGCAGCGCGCCCCAGGGCGTGGCCAGCTGCTGCATGCCCAGGCCCGCCAGGCGTTTTTGCATCTGCGCCCGGCCCGGCATCAGCCCCCACAGCGGCGTCCACTGCCCGTCGCTGCTGGTGATACCTTCACACAGCGCCAGCATGCCGCCGCACTCGGCCCAGATCGCCTTGCCCGCCTGCCAGTGGGCATGAATGTCGGCCCGCAGCCCGGCCTGCGCCGCCAGTTGCGCGGCATGCAGTTCGGGGTAGCCGCCGGGCAGCCACAGCGCATCGCAAGCCGGCAGCCGGTCACCGGCCAATGGCGAAAAAAAGCGCAGCTGCGCGCCCATGGCCTGCAGGCATTCGAGATTCGCGGGATAGACAAAGCTGAACGCCGCATCGCGCGCCACGGCCACCACGCGGGCGTCGAGCCACGGCCCCAGGGCCTCAGGCGCGCCGGCATGGGCGGCGGGCGCGGGCGGCGTGAATTCCACTGTCCACTGCTGCCAGTCCTGCCAGCTGCGCTGGCCCAGCGCCGTGGCCGCGAGCGCATCGGCGGCGGCATCGAGCCGCTGCATGCCGTCCGCCAGTTCCTGCGCCGCCACCAGGCCCAGGTGGCGCTGCGGCAGCAATGCCGCGCCGCTGGCATCCGCGGCAATGCGCGGCACCGCGCCCTGCCACAGGCTGTCCGCGCGCACGCCGGCCTGCAGCAGCTGCGCGTGCCGCGCGCTGGCCACGCGGTTGGCCAGCACGCCGGCCCAGCGCAGCCCCGGCTGGTAGTGCTGCAGCCCGAAGGCCACCGCGCCGAGCGTCGCGGCCATGCCGCCGGCGTCGATCACCGCCAGCACCGGAATGTCGAGCAGGCGCGCGAGATCGGCCGCGCTGGGGCTGCCGTCAAACAGCCCCATCACGCCTTCGATCAAAATCAGATCGGCCGTTTGCGCCGCCGCGTGCAGCCGCGCACGCGCGTCGGTCTCGCCGGTCATCCACAGGTCCAGCGAATGTACTGGCGCGCCGCTGGCAAGCTGATGCCAGTGCGGGTCGAGATAATCGGGCCCGCATTTGAAGACCTGCACGCGCCGGCCCTGGCGCGCGTGCAGCCGGGCGAGCGCCGCCGTCAGCGTGGTCTTGCCCTGCCCCGAAGCGGGTGCGGTGATCAGCAGCGCGGGGCAGCGTGCGGTTGTCATGGCGTGGGTGTCCATTGCAGGCTCAGGGGCGCAAAGGTCTGCTGCACGCAGCGTGCCTCGCCAGTGGAAGGGTGAAACATCGAAATCAACGTCAAGCCACCCGGCGCCGACCTCCCCGTCGGCATTGGGTCAAAGCAATCCGCGTTGCAGGCAACAGCGGACCACACTTCGTTGGCCGGTATCCGGGCTGGGCGGAGCAGGCTCTTGCAGACCTTCCCAGCATGACGCCAGTGGCCAGAAAAGAAGAGCCGAGCATGGAAATGCTCATCCGCTGACCGTTGCGGGGGCAGCGCAGGCACGGAGCGCCGCATCCGCGGCGCGTCCTCCCTGCTTCCCGTTGAACTACGCGCCCGAGAGCCAGACGCATGAGCACCAACGTCGGCCATTGTATCCGGGCGCTGCCGGGCCCCTGCTCGGCGCAGTGCCGGCCGTTCAAGGCGCCGGGGGCGCGCGCCTTGAGGTGGGTGCATATGTAGGACAAAGCACATTCACGGCGCCCTGCAGGCCGCCAGAACGCTTTTTTACGCACATCCCAGCTGGCAAGTTCTACAATTGGACCGTCTATGTCTGCTCCGTCCCCCCTCGATCTCATTTCCGACCGCGTAGAGCGGCTTCTGTTGCGCCACGAGGAGCTTCAGCGCACCAACGCCCTTCTGGCCGAGCAGGTCGCCACTTTGACGCAGGAGCGCGATTCGCTGCGCTCGCGCCTGAGTGCTGCCCGGGCCCGCGTCGATGCTCTGATAGAGCGCCTGCCCAGCAATGAAAAGGCGGGCGCATGAAGCAGCTTGACGTACAGATCCTGCACCAGAACTACCTGCTGACCTGCCCCGAAGGGCACGAGGAGCGGCTGCTCGAAGCGGTGGCACGTGTCAACGACACGATGGCCCGCATCCGCGACGCCGGCAAGGTGCGTTCGCGTGAACGCGTGGCGGTGTTGACCGCGTTGAACATGGCTTTCGATATCGTCACGGCCGAGCGCATCCCGGCCCCTGTGGTGGCCGAACCGGCCGAGCCGGTCGAGACCCATGCAGCCGATGAAGCCTGGGCGCAGGCGGCAATGATCCAGCAGCAGGCCGATGCCCAGCGCATCGTTGCGCTGCTCGAGCGCCTCGACCAGGTGCTTGAAGCCGACGCGCAACTCCTGTAAAAATTTGCGCTGCCTGCGGCAAGCTCGGCCCATCCCCATTACAATGGAACCGTCTGCAAATCTGCTGGGCTTTATATTTCCTTGAACCAATGCTCATAGAGCCCGGGCTTGGTACATTGCTTGGTGAGCGTGATCGTCTCGCGTCAGACGAACCCAACGTCAAGCTGCCCTTGCCCACCTGAACCCCGGTTCAGGATGCCGGTCTGGTGGTTTTGCAGACACCTCATTCCAGTGCCCTGCCGTGCAGCCCACGGCCGGCCTTGACCCCAGAGTCCGCTTCAGGCGGACTTTTTTATTCCCGAGCTTCACGCGCCTGTGCGGCTTGCACCCGTTGACGCGGGGTGCAGCGTCGGCGCACCACCCCACCCACAAAAAAGCCGCAGTGGCGTCAATGACGGCAACTGCGGCTTGGGACAGCGGAGCTTGACTCCGCTGGCTTCAGGTCAGGGTTTATTGACCGTGAATGCGCTTGGCATCGGCAACACACTTGTCCTTGACGTCACCGCTCAGGGCATCGCAACGCTCGCGGGCAGCCTTGTAGTCGGCTTCACGCACGTTCTGGCTGGCATCCTTGCGGGCTTCGGAGACATCGGCAGCGCGCTTGGCAGGGGACACGTTGCTCTCATTGCGGGTTTCCGCAACCTTGGCAGCTTCCAGGGCCTTGACATGGGCAGCCTTGGCATCCTTCACGCAAACATCCTTGGGATTGCCCTTCAGATCGTCGCACTTTTCCTTGGCCACATCGTAGTCGGCGTCAGCCTTGGCCTTGGCCACGTTGTGACGGTGACGCTCGCTGGCATCGGCACGGTAATCGAGTTCGGCTTCGGCAACCTTTTGACGGCCCTTGGCTTCCTTCTCGCAAACATCCTTGGCGTTGCCCATCAGGTTATTACATTGGGCCTTGGCAGCCTTGTAATCAGCGCTGATCTGGTTCTTGGCAGCCTTGTGTTCTGCAGGCGTTGCAGCAAACACGGAAGACATGCAGGCGACGGCGAAAACGGCGGTGAGTTTTTGTTTGAAGTTCATGATTATTTCCTTTTAGTTATGACAGGCGAGAAATACGTAATTCACGGTTTGAATTCGCATCCATTAATGCCCGACAAAGAATATGTTGAAAAGACGGTTACGCGTCGAAACGGAAATCGGGGTTGCGCTTTTGCCAGTCTTGCAGTTGCGTCTCGGCTTCTTCCTTGGCAACGCCCTGGCGCTCCTGGATTCTGCCGATGAACTGATCGCGCTTGCCGGCAACGACATCCAGATCGTCATCGGTCAGTTTGCCCCACTGCTCTCGGATCTTGCCCGTGAATTGTTTCCAGTTTCCTGCAACTCGATCTTCGTTCATACAAAATCCTTTTTAGCAAAGCAGGTCTTGATTCCAACCCGCTGTTGTGAAAACGCATTCACCCGAAAGCAAAATGTGTATTGAATATATGTCGCGTTGCAACTGCGGGCTGTGGGATATGGAGTTTTATGCCAGTCGGCATTTGCCTACAAAATCGGTGAATCTGTAGATAATTTAATCGAAAATAAAATATCAATAGCCAATGACAATCAAAATCCCTGCGAATGACACTCTTGCAGGCACGGTGCGTTGAAAAGGGATGGTATTGGTTCGACCATGTCCTGTGACATGCACCCTGATGGCACGAAACGGTCGCGGGGTCCGCCCCCAGCGGTCAGTGCCGGTTCAGGCCAATGCGTGCATCGCCATGGAAGGAGGACTGCGGCCGCGCCCTGCGCCATGGAGTCAGGAAATCAGCGCTGCCGTTTCGGCGCCAGGCGCGCCAGGGTCTACTACTGCCGACCGGAGCTGCCGTCTTGCAAGCCCAGGCCGGAGCCCGTCAGCAGGTCGGTGCGCCAGTCGTCCTCACGCAGCACGCCCTGCGCGCGCATGCGCGCGCCAAAAGCCTCGGCGGGCAACCCGGGCGAGCACAGGAAGCCCTGGAAGAAATGGCAGTGCAGCGCCTGCAGGCAATCGCGCTGCTCGCTGGTTTCCACCCCTTCGGCAACCACCTCGGTGCCCAGCGCCTTGCCCAGGCTGATGATGGCGCTGACGATCGCCTGGTCGCCCGTGTCCTGCGGCAGGCCACGCACAAAGGACTGATCGATCTTGATCTTGGCGATCGGCAGTTTCTTGAGATAGCCCAGGCTGGAATAGCCCGTGCCGAAATCATCGATCACCAGGCCCACGCCCAGGTCGGCAATCGAGCGCACGCGCGCCGCCATCTCCTGGGCGTCCTGCAGCAGGATGCTTTCGGTCAACTCCAGCTCCAGCAGGTGCGAGGGCAGGCCATGGCGCTGCAGCAGCACCTGCAGGCGCTCGACAAAGTCGGGCTGGCGGAACTCCAGCGCCGACACATTGACCGACACCTTCAGCGGCAGCCCCTGGATGCTCCAGCGCACGGCTTCGCAGATCGACTGCTCGAGCACCCAGGCGCCCAGCGTCACGATATAGCCCGACTCCTCGGCCATGGGAATGAACACGCCGGGCGAAACCATGCCGAAATCGGGATCGGTCCAGCGCAGCAGTGCTTCGGCACCGACGATGCGGTTGCTGCCGATGTGCACCTGCGGCTGGAAATAGACCGCCATGCGGCCATGTTCGAGCGCCTGGCGCATTGCATGCTCGAGCTTCATGCGCGAGAGCAGGCCGGAATTCATCTGCGGCTGGTAGAAGCTGTAATGCCCGCGGCCACGCTCCTTGACGCGGTACATCGCGGTGTCGGCCTGCATGATGAGCTCGTTCAGGGTATGACCGTGGCTCGGGTACTGGGCCACGCCGATGCTGCACTGCACCGAGAACCCGAGGCCGTCGAGCAGGAACGGGCGCAGCATCTCGCTGAGGATGCGCTGCGCGACACTGGCCGCCAGGGCCTCGTCGCAACCCTCGAGATAAAGCACGAACTCGTCGCCGCCCAGCCGGCAGAGCATGTCGGCCGCGCGCAGGCAGGCCTGCAGCCGGTCGGCCACCAGCTTGAGCACGCGGTCGCCAAACTGGTGACCCAGCGAGTCATTGATGATCTTGAAACGGTCGAGGTCGATGAACAGGATCGCAAACACTTCCCGGGTCTGCGCAGCGCGCTGCAGCGCCTGCTCGACATGGGCCGACAGACACAGGCGATTGGGCAAACCGGTCAGGGCATCGCTGAAGGCCAGCTCTTCGATGCGCTGCTGGGCCTGGTGCTGCTGCGTCAGATCGCGCATGAAGCCGATGGTCTGGAAAACCATGTCCTGGGCATCGCGCAACGCGACCCAGGACAACCGCACCGCGCAGCGCTGCTGCGGACCCTGCTCCAGCCAGAGGTTGCCCTGCCAGAAGCTCCCGGTGTGCCACTCCTGCGCCGCAGCCGCATACCAGTGGGCGGGAGCGCTGGCGCCAAACAGGTCATGCACCTGGCGCCCCGCGCAGTCGCCCTCGCCCATCAGCCGCAGGCAGGCGGGGTTGGCGCGCACCAGGCGATGGCTGGCATCGGCAATGAAAATCGCGTCCAGGCTGCAGTCGAAGACCCGCGCCGCGAGCTCCAGGCCGGCCTGCACCTCGACTTCCCGCGTGATGTCGCGAAAGCTGTGGATGCGGCCCACGGGCGCGCCGCGCTTGAGCTGAGGCACGGAGCGCCGCTCGATGATCTGCCCGCTCTCGAGCTCCAGGACATCGGTGCTGTCGAGCAGCGGCTGGCGGTGCAACTGCGCCAGCCGCTGCGCATAGGCCTGGCGATCGCGCAGCTGGGCGGCCATGTATTCAAGGATCCCGGCGTCATTGCGCTCGAGCAGCATGTGCTGGGGCAGGCCCCAGATCGCGGCCAGGCGGTGGTTGAAGGCGCGGATGCCGCCGTCGCGGCTGCACACCAGCATGCCGTCGGCCGCGGAGTCCAGCGTGGCGCGCAGATCGGACAGCAGGGCCTCGAGCTCCTGCTCGGTGTGCGCCTGCTCGCTGCGGTCCAGCATGCTCAGCATCACCCAGCCATGCTCGCTGCCCAGTGGGCAGGCAATGCGCTCGACGCGCTGCTCGACCGGCCGCAGCGTGCCGTCGCGGCACTGCACCTGCGTCAGCGTCTGCGAACCATCGCGCCACTGGCTCGCGTCGTCCCACAGGCACAGGTCCTGGGGCGTCGCCGCGAGGGCCTGCACCGGCATGCCCTGCATGTCCTTGAGGTCGTAGGCGGTGAGCCTTTGCGCCGCGCGGTTGGCAAAGCGGATGCACAGGGTCTGCTCATCGATCAGCCACACCGCTTCCAGCAGCGCATCGAGCGTCTGGTGCCACAGGGCTTCAAACGGCTGGGTCATGGCTGGTCAGGCTCCACGGCACGTTCAAAGAAGTAGCAGATGCGCTGGCGCGGCGAGAGATAGCTCAGCGCCTCGCGCGGCAACTGGTCCTGGCGCAGGCTGCGCCGGATGCGGATCTCCGGGCACTTCTCCAGATCCAGCGGCCGGGCCTGTGCCAGGGGCACGCTGACGTCGTATATCAGCACCTCCGGCTTGAGCGGACGCGAGCTGTTGACCGAGACCACCATGGCGAAGCGCCCATCCGCGAGCTGCACCACCGAGCCCGGCGGGTACACGCCCATCATGCGGATGAAAGCCCGCAGCACCACGGGATCAAAGCGTTCGCGGAACTGCGCATACAGCTGCGACAGGGCTTCATGGGGCGTCAGCCCGCCCTGGGCGAACTCCGGGTTGCACAGCCGGTCATAGCCATTGACCAGGCACAGCACCTTGCCGTGCGTGCTCAGGTCCTCGTCAATCAAATGCAGCGGAAAGCCGCTGCCGTCGGCGAATTCGTGGTGCTGGGCAATGGCGGTCAGCACATCGCTAGACACGCCCATGCCAAGCGCCAGCGCCACCGAATCGCCGACATGGCGTTCATATTCCACGCGCGTCAACGGCGCGGCACCGGGCGCGGAGTCCTTGCCGATGTCATGCAGCAAGGCGGCCATGCCCAGCTCCTGCAGCTGCGCGGCCTCCATGCCCAGCGCCTTGCCCAGCAGCAGGCACAGCACCGTGACATTGACCGGATGCTCGGCCTGCCGATGGCCCGAGCCTTCGGACAGCAGTCGGATCACGAGGTCCCCTGCGGGCAGCACGTCCTGGAGATAGTTCTCGACCATGCTCTGGCTTTGCGCCAGCGCCTGCGCGGGCTGCGTGGGGGCGCAGGCAAAGAGCTGCAGATAATCACGCGCCGCGGCGCGAAAGCGCTCATTGCAGCGCTGCCAGAGCTCGGGCTGCACGCGCGCTGCGGGCCCGGGGTCGGAGGGAGCCGGCGCCGGATGCGCAGGCTCGGCGGTGCGGGCTTCGATGACAGGCAGTTGGACGCCGGAATCGGCAGCTGCGGACGACAGGATTTCGCTGCGGTCAGGGAAATAACGGATAGCCTCCAGCCCCAGCGCCTGAAGGGTCCGGAGTTGGCTATCGGAAGCAATGCGAAAGCTGTTGACGGGAAAGGGATGGCGCATCCAGCCGACTTCCAGCTGGATGTACATGCCTACTCGCAGGGCTTGCGGATTGATCAGGACAGAAGAGTTCACACGTGAAGTTGATACCGTACAAAAGGTTGCACAACTGTCCAATTGTTTCGACCATTATCGCCAGTTCTTGAGGGTTCATTCACATGGCAATTGGGGTGCCGTTTTTTTGTGCGCCCGGACGGGTGCAGGCGAAAACGCAAGCCTTCCCGGGCATGCGCCAGCGAACACCGCGCAGCGGGCCGGCGCCCGGCGCCTATCGACACCAGAGGGATGGCTTGTAGACCAGGTCCATCCACAGCGCCCAGGCCGCGACACATGCCAGCATCAGCCCCGCGGCGCGGCTGCCCCAGTTGCCGCGCAGTGCATCGAGCCGCCCGCGCAGCCGGCCCCAGAGCCAGGGCGCAGCCAGCAGCCAGAGCCCGCTGCCGGCGGCAAACGCGGCCATCGACAGTGCGCCCGACAGCGCCGCGCCGCTGAGCGCAGCCACCAGCAGCGCCGAATACAGCAGCCCGCACGGCATCAGGCACCACACAAAGCCGGTGGCAAAGCTGCCGCCCGGCGCGGCCACCACGGGCTGCACGCGCCGCCACAGCGCGCGGCCCGCGGACTCGATCCAGACCGGCTGGCGCGCCTGCACCAGCATCAGGAGGCCCCAGACCATGATGCCCAGATGCATGAAGGTCCAGACCGGCTGCACGGCAGTGGTGCGCAGGTTGAGCCAGGCCAGCCCTTCGACCGCCACGGCCGCCAGCGCGCCCAGGGCCGCGTAGCCCGCAATGCGCCCCGCATGGAACAGCCCGGCGCGGCGCCACAGGCGGCTGCGCCGGCCATGCAGTTGGATGACGCCGCTGGAGGCCTCCCCGGCCGATGTCAGGACGGCGCAGGGCGCGGCGCACATGGCCAGGCAATGCGGGCCGCCCACGAGACCCATCAGGGCAGCCGTACAAACCAGCGAAAACCACATGGTTCGGCGCCGGTTCACGCAGGCAGTGAAGCAGGAATAAGGCGCTGCACCGCCCGCAGGAGCAGCACTAGATGATCCGGGAAAACCGCGCGCGGTTTCTGTCGGCCTGCAGATAGCGGTCGAACGTCATGGCCACCGCGCGCACGAAGTACCAGCCCATGGCGGTCACGCGCAGGCCTTCCTCATCGATTTCCAACAAACCCTGGTCCCGCAGTTCGGCCAGCTGATCGAGCTCTGGCGCGAAGTAGCGCCGCGAATCGATCAGCCAGGCCTGGTCGAGCGACTCGAACAGCACCTCGCCCTGGCACATCAGTGCCATGATCACCGCGCGCCGGATCAGGTCGTCGCGGCCCAGCGCCAGCCCGCGCACCACGGGCAGCCGGCCCTGGTCGAGCAGGTCGTAGTACTCGTCCAGGGACTTGGCATTCTGGCTGTAGGTCGCGCCCACGCGGCCGATCGCCGAGACGCCCAGCGCAATCAGGTCGCAGTCGGGCTGGGTGCTGTAACCCTGGAAGTTGCGGTGCAGCCGCCCCTGGCGCTTGGCCACGGCCAGCGCGTCGGTGGGCAGCGCGAAATGGTCCATGCCCACATAGACATAGCCGGCCTGCTCGAAGCTTTCCAGCGCGCGCGCCAGCATGCCCAGCTTGGCTGCGGCGCCGGGCAGCGCCGCGGTGTCGATGCGCCGCTGCGGCTTGAAGCGCTCGGGCAGATGGGCATAGGCATACAGCGCAATGCGGTCGGGCCGCAGTTCGCCGACCTGCGACAGCGTGCGCTCGAACGACTGCGGCGTCTGGCATGGCAGGCCGTAGATCAGATCGACGTTGATGGACTCGAAGCCCAGCGCGCGCGCCGCCTGCACCAGCGCGAACACCTGCTCGGCGGGCTGCTCGCGGTGCACGGCCTTTTGCACCTGGGGATCGAAATCCTGCACGCCAAAGCTAAGGCGATTGAAACCCAGCTGCGCGAGATAAGCGAGCCGCTCGGGCGTCACGGTGCGCGGATCGACTTCAATCGAATATTCGCCGCCGGGCTGGAGCGTGAAATGGCCGCGCAGCAGCGCCATGAGCTGCGCCAGACCCGCGTCGCTCAGAAAGGTCGGCGTACCACCGCCCAGATGCAGCTGGCTCACGGGCTGGCCCATGCCGCAGAGCTGCGTGTGCAGCGCCACCTCGCGCGCCAGGTACTGCAGGTAGGTCTGCGCGCGCTCGGGGTGGCGCGTGACGACCTTGTTGCAGGCGCAGTAGTAGCACAGCGATTCGCAAAACGGGATGTGCACGTACAGCGACAGCGGACGTGCCAGGCCGGGCCGCGTCAGGCCGGGCGCGCCGGGGTGGCGCTGAGCCAGCGCCAGGGCGTAGTCCTGCGGGCCGAAAGCTTCGACAAAGCGGTCGGCAGTCGGAAACGAGGTGTAGCGCGGGCCCGGCACGTCATAACGCTGCAACAGCTCGGGGGTGATGGCGGTCATGGGGTAGTTCCTTGGGCTTTGCGCCACTGTGCCGCAATGCTTCGCGCCGGAGCTTGATCTCGATCAAGACTTGCGCACGCCATGCCGACGACAATTTGATGCATGTCAGCTGCGGCCCTGGCGCCCGGTGCGCTGCGGGCTGCGGCGATCCATGCGATAAACAAGGTTGGCTTCCCGCCACCCGAGGTCCCCAATGAATCTACAAGCGATCAAAGCCTCCTGCTCCAGCTGCAATCTGCGCGAGCTGTGCCTGCCCATCGGCCTGAACGAAGAGCAGATGCAGCGCATCGACTCCATCGTCGCGGTGCGTCGCAGGGTCAAGCGCGGCAGCCTGCTGTTTCGCAACGGCGAGGGGTTTTCCTCGCTGTACGCGATCCGCACCGGTTTCTTCAAGACCAGCGTGGCCACCGAGGACGGGCGCGACCAGGTCACGGGCTTCCAGATGGCCGGAGAAATCATCGGTCTGGACGGCATCGTCAATGACCACCATACCTGCGACGCGGTCGCGCTCGAGGATGCCGAAGTCTGCGTGATGCCTTTTGACCGGCTCGAAGAGCTGTCGCGCGAAGTCACGGTGCTGCAAAACCATGTGCACAAGGTCATGAGCCGGGAAATCGTGCGCGAGCATGGCGTGATGCTGCTGCTGGGCAGCATGCGCGCCGAGGAGCGCCTTGCGGCCTTCGTGCTGAACCTGGTGCAGCGGCTGCACGCGCGTGGATTTTCGCAGTCGGAGCTGGTGCTGCGCATGACGCGCGAGGAGATCGGCAGCTACCTGGGCCTCAAGCTGGAAACCGTGAGCCGTACCTTCTCGAAATTCGTCGAGGACGGGATCATCGAGGTCAAGCAGCGCCATATCCGCATTCTCGATACGGATGCGCTCAAACGCATCGTCAACAGCCAGCGCTGCGATTAGGCACCGGCGCTGCGGCGCCGGCTCAGGAGGAACGCAACGGGTCGCGTGGGCGGCGCTGCGCCGGTCCCTCGGGGCCCCAGCCGTTGACCTCGGCCGGGCGCAGCCCCAGCAGGCAGGTCACGGCCCCCGCGGCACTGATCACCAGCCAGAAGACAAAGAACGACAGCGTGTAGAACGCCTGCCGGCTCCAGCCGGGCGCGGTGCCCTGCCACTGGATTTCACTGGGGTCGACCAACGCGAACACCAGCATTTCCATGGCACAGGCGCCGAGAAACGCCGGCCAGAGAATCCACATCAAACGTCTTGCCCACATTGCGCGCTCCTTTTGCAGCCTGATCCCCATTCTTGCCTGCCAGGTAGGTCGATGAGGCTGCGGAAAACCCGAAGCGCGCAGCCCGGGGGCATGGATTGCCGGCCCCCCCTTGCCTGCGTCGAATGGCCTGGCGAGCACTGCATCACCGTTCGTCGTGAGCCTGCCTGCGCGGCCCGGTCGAACCATGGACGGCCCCCTTCCAGAGAAGTTGCCATTCATCCTTTGGCGGGTTCACGGCAAACGGATGTCAGCGGTCGATGGGCGTGAGTTGCGCAGGCGTGGCCGCGTGGTTGCGCCCGGTCAGCGCCGGGGCCAGGCGCAGGTCAGGTTCGCCGGACAGCGTCTGGTTGATCTCGATGCCGTGGCGGTAGTAATCGGGGTCGATCACCGGATCCGGGTGGGTCGCCGCGATCCAGAAGGTGGCCACGCCTGCGACCACGACCACCGCCGGGCCGCCCACTACCATCCAGACAAAGCCGAATTTCCACCAGGGGCGGGGATCATGGGAGAGAGATGTATTTTTCGTCATGGTTCAATGCGCAGCGCCGGCCTTGTTCGACAGGCTCCAGACATAGGAAGCCAGCACGCCAATCTGGCCCTCGGTGAGCTTTTGCCTTTGCGCCGGCATCTGGTTTTGCCTGCCATGGTTGATGATGTCGACGATGGCGGCTTCGCCCCAGCCATGCAGCCAGACATCGTCGGTCAGGTTGGGGGCGCCCAACGCGTGGTTGCCCTTGCCGTCCATGCCGTGGCAGGCGGCGCACGCCGTGAATCTGGACTTGCCCAGCGACGCGCGCAGCGAATCACTGGGGCTGCCCGACAGGCTCAGCACATAGTGTGCGAGGTTGCGAATGTCCTCGGGCGTGCCGACCGCGGCGGCCATCGGCGGCATGATGCCGATCCGGCCTTCGGTGATCGTCGCCTCGATGGTTTCGGGGTTGCCGCCATGGAGCCAGTCGCCGTCCGTCAGGTCGGGAAAGCGCTTGCCGCCGCGGGCGTCCGAACCGTGGCACTGGGCGCAGTTGTTCATGAACAGGCGCTCGCCGATGGCCATGGCCTGCGGGTCCGCGGCGCGCTGCTCGGGCGTCAGGCTTGCAAAGCGCGCATACAGCGGCTCGATCTGCGCGCGGGCCTTGGCCGTCTCGGCTTCATAGGCGCTGACCTGCGACCAGCCAAGCTGGCCCGACAGCGCGCCCAGGCCCGGATAGGCCGCGAGGTAGGCAACGCCGAAGACCACCGTGATGACGAACAGCCATACCCACCAGCGCGGCAGCGGGTTGTTCAGCTCGCGCAGGTCGCCGTCCCAGACATGGCCGGTGGTGTTGTCCTGCGTGTACGCGACCTTCTTGCGCGCCGTGAAGAACAGCAGCACGGCGCAAAAGACGATGCCGCCCAGGGTCAGGGCAATCACATAGACCGACCAGAAATTGTTGGTGAAATCGCTCATGGGTAGTAGGTTCAGTCTTGTTGGAAAGGCAGCTGCGCGGCCTCGTCAAAGCGGGCCCGGTTGCGGCGGGCATATGCCCACCACCAGATGCCCACGAAAATGACCAACGACGCCAACGTGACCACGATGCGCAGGGTGGTGATGATGTCCATGGTGGTTCCTTTTCACTTGAGCGCCGTGCCCAGCACCTGCAGGTAGGCAATCACGGCTTCCATCTCGGTCTTGCCCTTGACTTCCCCGGCCGAGGCCTGGATCTCATCGTCCGTATAGGGCACGCCGACCCGGCGCAGCGCCGTCATGTGCGCGGCAATCGTCGCGTGGTCCGCGGGGGTCTTTTCGAGCCAGGAATAGGCCGGCATGTTCGACTCGGGCACCACGTCGCGCGGGTTGTTCAGGTGGATGCGATGCCATTCATCGCTGTACTTGCCGCCCACCCGGTGCAGGTCGGGGCCGGTGCGCTTGGAGCCCCACTGGAACGGGTGGTCGTAGACGAACTCGCCGGCCACCGAGTAGTGGCCATAGCGCAGGGTTTCGGCGTGGAACGGGCGGATCATCTGCGAGTGGCAGTTGTAGCAGCCCTCGCGCAGGTAGATGTCGCGGCCCACGAGCTGCACCGGGCTGTAGGGTTTGACGCCCTGCACCGCTTCGGTGGTCGACTTCTGGTAGAACAGCGGCACGATCTCGGCCAGGCCACCGATGGCAATCACCGCCAGCGTCAGCACGATCAACCAGAAATTGCTGGTTTCCACCTTTTCGTGGGTGAAAGCGCTCGGCTTGTTATTTTGATCAGACATGTGAGGCTCCTCGAACTCAGGCATGCGCCGGCTGCAACGCGGGAATGGCCACCTTGACGGAGCGGCCACGGCTGACCGTCATCCAGGTGTTCCAGGCCATGACCAGCATGCCGCCCAGGTACAGCAGGCCGCCGACCACGCGCACCACGTAGAACGGGTAGGTGGCCTTCACGCTTTCAACGAAGGTATAGGTCAGCGTGCCGTCGGGGTTGACCGCGCGCCACATCAGGCCCTGCATCACGCCGGCAATCCACATCGCGGCGATGTACAGCACGATGCCGATGGTGGCCATCCAGAAGTGCATCTCGATGGCTGGCACCGAGTGCATCTCGAGCTTGCCGAACAGGCGCGGGATCAGGTCGTAGAGCGAGCCCATGGTGATCAGGCCGACCCAGCCGAGCGCGCCGGAATGCACGTGGCCAATGGTCCAGTCGGTGTAGTGCGACAGCGCGTTGACGGTCTTGATCGCCATCATCGGGCCCTCGAAGGTCGACATGCCGTAGAACGACAGCGCGACGATCAGGAAGCGCAGGATGGGGTCGTCGCGCAGCTTGTGCCAGGCGCCCGACAGCGTCATCACGCCGTTGATCATGCCGCCCCAGCTGGGCGCCAGCAGGATGATGGAGAACACCATGCCCACCGATTGCGTCCAGTCGGGCAGCGCCGTGTAGTGCAGGTGGTGCGGGCCGGCCCACATGTAGGTGAAGATCAGCGCCCAGAAGTGCACGATCGACAGGCGATAGCTGTAGACCGGGCGGCCGGCCTGCTTCGGCACGAAGTAATACATCATGCCCAGGAAACCCGCGGTGAGCAGGAAGCCCACGGCATTGTGGCCGTACCACCACTGGATCATCGCGTCCTGCACGCCGGCATAGGCCGAGTAGCTTTTCATCCAGCCGGCGGGGCTGGAGATGTTGTTGAAGATGTGCAGCAGCGCGATCGCGATGATGTAGGCGGCAAAGAACCAGTTGGCCACGTAGATGTGTTTTACCCGGCGGATGCCGAGGGTGCCGAAGAACACGATCGCGTAGCTGACCCAGGTCACGAGGATCAGCAGGTCGATGGGCCACTCGAGTTCGGCGTATTCCTTGCCCTGGGTGTAACCCATGGGCAGGCTGATCACGGCGCCGACGATCACCAGTTGCCAGCACCAGAAAGTGAGGCTCGCGAGCTTGGGCATGAACAGCCCCGTCTGGCAGGTGCGCTGCACCACGTAGTAGCTGGTGGCAAACAGCGCGCTGCCGCCAAACGCAAAGATCACGGCATTGGTATGCAGCGGCCGCAGCCGGCCGAAGCTCAGCCAGGGCACGCCGAAGTTGAGTTCGGGCCAGGCCAGCTGCGCGGCCACGAGCACGCCGACGGCCATGCCGACCACGCCCCAGACCACGGCCATGATTGAAAACTGTCTCACGACCTGGTCGTCGTAATGCACAGCACGGTTTTTTAGAGCATCCATCGCGCACCTCTTGTATTGCTGGCTGAGTGTTCCTCCAGCGCACTTGCGGGGTATTGATGCAGGTCAATCGTCCTGCAGAATCCGCTGCCCCTCCTGCTCCACGCTCTCGAACTGCCCGCGGTGAACCGCCCACCCCAGGGCGGCCACGATGGCCAGCACGAGGACCACGGACAGGGGAATCAGCAGGTACAGGATTTCCATCAGGCGGCTCCTGCCACAGCTTGCGCTGGAAGTGCGCCGATTGCCGGCGCCACGGGCGCGGCGGCCGCCAGCGGCAGGGCGCGCGCCAGCCGCGCAGCATTGAGCACGACCAGCAGCGAGCTCAGCGCCATGCCCAGGCCAGCGAGCCAGGCGGGCATCCAGCCGGCCAGCGCCAGTGGCACCGACACCGCGTTGTAGGCCGCGGCCCAGCACAGGTTCTGGCGCACGATGCGCAGCGTGCGCCGCGCCAGCAAAAGCGTCTGCGCCACCAGCTCGAGCTGCTCGCCCAGCACGACGAAATCGGCGCGCGACTGCGCCAGCGGCACCGCCCGGCCAAACGCAAAGGAGACATGGGCGCCGGCCAGCACCGGACCGTCGTTGAGGCCGTCGCCCACCATGGCCACCTGCCGGCCCGCGGCCTGCGCGGCCTGCAGGCGCGCCAGCTTGTCCTGCGGCGTGCAGTCGCCCACGGCCTGCGCGATGCCGGTCTGCGCCGCAACGCGCTGCACGGCCGCATCGCGGTCGCCCGACAGCAGCAGCACCTCGATGCCCGCGGCGCGCAGCTGCGCCACCACTGCCGGCGCCTCGCTGCGCAGCGCTTCGCTCAGGCCCAGGCGCAGCAGCTCGCGCGGCGCCCCGCCATGGGTTTGCTCGGTCAGCACGACCTGCTGCAGTGTGGATGGCACCTGCTCCTGCACGCCGGTATGGCGCAGCGAGCCCAGGCGCAGCTGCAGCAGTGTCTGCGGCTGCAGGCTGTCGCTCACGGTGGCCTCCATGCCGAAGCCGGCACGTTCGCGCACCTGCACGATCTGCCAGCGCGCGGCCAGCGCCTGCGCTGCGCCATCGGCCTCGGCCATGCGGGCCACGGCGCGCGAAGCCGGATGCACCGACTGGCGCGCCAGCAAGCCGGCCAGCGCCAGCGCCTGGGCAGCATCGACACCCGCGCCGGGCTGCACGCTGCGCACGGCCAGGCCGTCGCGCGTGAGCGTGCCGGTCTTGTCGAACACCAGCGTGTCCACCGCGGCCAGCGCTTCAAGCCCTTGGAGATTGCGCACCAGCACGCCGCTGCGCGCCAGCGTGCCCGCGGCGGTGAGCATGGCGACGGGCGTGGCCAGCGACAGCGCGCAGGGACAGGTCACGATCAACACCGCCGCCGCGACCATCAGCGCCTGGCTCGGGCTGCCGGGCCACCACCAGGCCGCGGCCAGCGCCGCCGCCGCCAGCACGGCCAACAGGAACGGGCGCGCGACGCGGTCGGCGAGCTGCGCCAGGCGCGGCTTTTGCAGCGCGGCGCTTTCCATCAGCGCGACAATCTGCGCGAACCGCGTGTCCGCACCCACCGCCGTCAGCCGCACCTGCACCGCCGCATCGAGGTTGTAGCTGCCGGCCGCCACCGCATCGCCCGCGTGGCGCGGCACCGGCGTGGACTCGCCCGTCAGCAGGGCTTCATCGGCATGGGTGCTGCCTTGGGTGATCTCGCCATCCGCAGGAAAGGCCTCGCCCGCGCGCACGCGCACGGTATCGCCAGCGAGCAGACGGCGCGTCGCCACATGCTCCCACTGGCCGGCAGCGGTGCGCCGCTCGACGCTGTCGGGCAGGCGGTTCATGACGGCTTCGAGCGCGCCCGCGGTGCGCTCGCGCAGCCGCATCTCGAGCAGCCGGCCCGAGAGCAGGAAGAAGACGAACATCGTCAGTGAGTCGAAGAACACCTCGGCACCAAACGCGCCCGAGGGATCGAAGGTGCCCAGCGAGCTCACGCCAAAGGTGATCAGCATGCCCAGGGCCACCGGCAGGTCCATGCTGACGCGGCGCGCCCGCACATCGTGCAGCGCGTTGGCGAAAAACGGCCCGCAGGCAAACAGCACCACCGGTAGCGTCAGCACCCACGACGCCCAGCGCAGCAGGTTTTCCATCTCCTGCGTCAGGTCGCCGGGCTTGGAGGAATACGCGGGCCAGGCGTACATCATCACCTGCATCATGCACAGGCCCGCCACCAGCCAGCGCCACAGCGCGCGCCGGCTTTCGCGCCTGCGTATCTCGCGGGCAAGCGCGTCGCGCGCCGGAAATACCTGATAGCCCGCGCGCTCCACGGCTGCCATCCACCGCGAGGGCCGCACCCGGGCCGGGTTCCAGACCACGCACGCACGCGCACCCGCGGCGCTGACCTGCGCGCGCTCGACCCCGGGCACGCGGCGCAGCGCCTCCTCGATGGTCAATGCACAGGTGGCGCAATGCATGCCCTGCAAGGCCACATGGGACTCCCAGGAGTGGACGGCGCCGGATTGCGGGTCTTGCGCGGCGGGCGGCCCGAGCGAGCGTCCAAAGGAACTCCACTCCTGGGGATCGTCCAGCAGCGCGGCGCCGGTCTCGGAAGACGGGGGCCCGAAATCGAGCGCCGCCGTCCGCGCCGCAAGGGACGGTTCGGGGTTCTTGTAGGACATGGGGCGAAGCGTAGCCACAGCGCCGCACGCGCGTATTGATCTTCATCAATTGCGCAAACGCAGCTAAGCTGTATCTTCAATCCAGCCCAATTTTTTACCCAAGGAGGCCGTATGTACCAACGCATTCTCATTGCCACCGATGGCTCGCCGCTGTCCGACCAGGCCATCGAAAGCGGGCTCTCGCTTGCGGCGCTTTGCAAGGCCAGCGTCGTGGTCGTCAAGGTCGTACCGCTGTACGCGCGCAGCTTTCTCGAGGGCGGCGACTACACCAGCCTCGAGGACGTCAAGCGCATCGAGGACCAGTGGGTGCACAGCGCGCAGCAGTCGCTCAATGAAATCCAGGCCATGGGCGAGGCCCGCGGGGTCGTGGTCACGACCAGCGTCATGAAGTCGGACCTGATTGCCGAAACGCTGATCGATGTCGCCAAGGCGCATGGCTGCGACCTGATCGTCATGGCCTCGCACGGCCGCAAGGGCCTCAAGCGCCTGCTGCTGGGCAGCGAGACCCAGCATGTGCTGACGCATTCGACGGTGCCGGTGCTGGTGCTTAGATAAATAAGCACCCCCTGCGCGGGCCGCCCTGAGCGACTACGCGGCATGGGCTGCCCTCGCTTCCCCCTCTCATCCTTCGGTGCAGGGGGCGCCCGGCGAGGGACGGCAGCCTCGGTGCGGGGGGCCGCCCAGGTGCGGCCCTTGCTCGCTGCCTCGGAGCTGGGCTACGCCAGTTTCAAGCACCGTGAACCAAGGCAGACGATGCTGCAGCCCCCGCCATTGAAGTAGTGGTCAAGCAAACAGCGCCTGGTACTGCGCGCGCAGCAGGTTCTTTTGCACCTTGCCCATCGCGTTGCGCGGCAGTTCCGGCAGCACGAAGCAGCGCTTGGGAATCTTGAAGTTCGCCAGTTGCCCCTTGAGCGCGTCGAGCAGCGGCTGGGGCTGCAGGTCGGCGCCGGGCTTGGCCACCACCACCGCCACACCGACCTCGCCGAAGTCCGGGTGCGGCACGCCGACCAGCGCGCTTTCGGCGACGCCGGGCAGCTCGTTGATGAAGCTTTCGACTTCCGCCGGATAGACGTTGTAGCCGCCGGAAATGATCAGGTCCTTGCTGCGCCCGACAATGCTCAGGTAGCCCAGGATATCGAAGCGGCCCACGTCGCCGGTCTTGAACCAGCCATCGGCGGTGAACTCCTCGGCGGTTTTCTCGGGCATGCGCCAGTAGCCCGAAAACACGTTCGGCCCACGCACCTGGATATTGCCGATCTCGTCCACCGCCGCGGCTGCGCCGGCGTCGGTGAGCACCCGCACCTGCACGCCCGGCAGCGCAAAGCCCACCGTGCCCGGGCGGCGTTCGCCGGCAACGGCCGCCAGGGGGTTCGAGGTCAGCATGATGGTCTCGCTCATGCCGTAGCGCTCGAGAATCGCGTGGCCCGTGCGCTGCTGCCAGGCCTGGTGGGTCTCGGGCAGCATGGGCGCCGAGCCCGAGATGAACAGCCGCATGTGCGCGGCGGCGGCACGCGTCAGGCGCGCATCGGCCAGCATGCGCACATAGAGCGTGGGCACGCCCATGAACACGGTGGCATCGCGCATGCGCGCGATCACCGCCGCGGGATCGAACTTCGCGAACCAGAGCATCTTGCTGCCGTTGAGCAGCGCGCCATGGATCGCGACAAACAGCCCATGCACATGGAAGATCGGCAGCGCGTGAATCAGCACATCGCCCGGGCGCCAGCCCCAGTAGTCCTTGAGCACCTGCGCGTTCGACAGCAGATTGCCATGCGAGAGCATCGCGCCCTTGCTGCGGCCCGTGGTGCCGCTGGTGTAGAGAATGGCGGCGAGGTCGTCGGCGGCGCTGGCCACCGGCGTGTGCGCATCGCTGTGGTGCGCGGCGCGCTCGAGCAGGCTGCCGCTGGTGTCGTCGCCCAGCGTGAACACCGCGTGCGTGCCGGCCTGGAACGCGATCTTGGAGACCCAGCCGAAATTGGCCGGCGCGCAGACCACCACCGCGGGCTCGGCATTGCCGATGAAATACTCGATCTCGGCGCTCTGGTAGGCGGTGTTGAGCGGCAGGAACACATGGCCGGCGCGCAGCGTCGCGAGATACAGCAGCATTGCCTCGACCGATTTTTCCACCTGCACCGCAATGCGGCTGCGCGGCGGCAATTGCAGCGCATCGAGCAGGTTGGCGATGCGCGCGCTGGCCTGGTCGAGATCGCGCCAGCTGTAGTAGCGGCTGTGGCCATCGGCGCCGATGGCTTCGACGGCCGTAGCGTCGAGGTCCGAGGGAAAGGCCGCACGCAGCGCGGCATACAAGTTGTCTTCAGAAGGCATGGAAATCAAGGGTTCGTGAAGGATCAAAACACAGGGGTGCGCTTGGCCAGGAAGGCGGCAATGCCCTCGCGGTGCTCGGCCCCATTGGCATAGGCATAGATATCGTCGCCGGGCAGGCCCTGCACGCCCTGCCCCGCAAGGGCCTGCGCCGCCGCCAGCGGCGCGGCCAGGAGCGCGCGCAGCAGGCGCTTGTGGTGGCGCGCGGCCTGCGGCGCGAGCGCGGCAATGCGCCGGGCGCTGCCAAGCGCCGCGCCGTGCAGTTCGTCATCACCGACCACGGTGCCAATGAATCCGCGCGCCGCCATCTCGGCGGCGCTGAAAGTCGCGGCTTCGAGCAGCATCTGCCGCGCCGTGAGCGCGCCCACGGCCGTGGCCACCAGCGCGGCTTCGCGCGGCGCCATCGGAAACCCCAGGCGCGCGATCGGCGCGCCAAAGCGGGCCCCGGCGCCGGCCAGGCGCAGATCGGCGCAGGCCGCGATCTCGACGCCCGCGCCCATGCAGGTGCCGGAGATCGCGGCAACGATCGGCACGTCGCAGTCCAGCATGGCCGACAGGCCGCCCCACACCGCGCGCTCGTGGAAATCGCGCAGCGCCGCGGGGTCGAAGCGAAAGCCGGGGTATTCGGAAATGTCGCCACCAGCACAGAAGGCCGCTTCACCGAATACGGAACTGCCCTCGATCAGCACGCAGCGCAGGGTATCGTCGGCTTGGAAAGCGACAAAGGCGGTGCGCAGGGCATGCCACATCCTTACGGACATCGCATTGCGTTTGCCGCGGTGGCACAGCTGGACGCGGACAATGCCGCGCGTATCCGGGGGCAGGATTCTTATTTCACCGGCCATGGGGGGAGGTCCTCGCATGCACATTTTTCGTTGCTGTCGGGCAGACCGTCCATTTTTCGACGAGCCCGGAGTCAGCACCAACGGTTTGTTTGATCAACACCGGCCCCTACTCCACCTTCGCCCCCGAAGCCTTCACGACCTGCGCCCAGCGCTTGATCTCGCCCGCGACCATGGCCGCGAACTGCTCCTTGGTCAGGGTGCCGTACTCGGCGCCATTTTGCGCCCAGATGGCCTTCATTTCGCTGTTCTGGCCCAGGCGGCGCAGCTCCTCGAGCATCTGGCCTTGCTGCTCGGGCGGCGTGCCCTTGGGCGCCCACATGCCGTACCAGGTCGTGACGTTGTAATCGGGCAGGCCGACTTCGGCGGCGCAGGGCACGTCCGGCAAGGAGGGGTTGCGCTTGGCTCCGGACACCATCAGCGCCTTGATGCGCCCGCCCTTGATATGCGCGGCCGACGAGCCGAGGCCATCGAACATCATGTCGACATTGCCCGCGATCAGGTCCTGCAGCGCCGGGCCCGCGCCGCGGTAGGGAATGTGGGTGACGAAGGTATTGCTCTGCAGCTTGAACAGCTCGCCCGCGAGATGGTGCGAGGTGCCCGCGCCGGCCGATGCGTAGTTGAAGCTGCCGGGCTTGCGGCGCAGCTCGGCAATCAGCTCCTGGATGGTCTTGGCGGTGACGGTGCGCGGGTTGACGACGATCACCTGCGGCACGCTCGCCAGCAGCGCCAATGGAATGAAATCGCGCTCGAGGTCATAGTCCAGCCGCGAATAGACCGAGGGCGCGATCACATGGTGCGTGCCGCCCATGAAATAGTTGTAGCCATCGGCCGGCGCCTTGGCCGCAAAGCTCGCGCCCACGGTGCCGCCCGCGCCGCCGCGGTTGTCGATGATCAGCGCCTTGCCGGTGCTCTTGGCGAACTGCGCGGCCAGCGGGCGCGCAAAGGCATCGGTGCCGCCGCCCGCGGGAAAGGGCACGACCAGGTTGACCGGCTTGGTCGGCCAGGCCGGGTTCTGCGCCCAGCTGTTGCCCGTCAGCGCGACCATGGCCGCAGCTGCCGCGCGCAGCGCATCGCGGCGTTGCATAGAGTTATTCGGCATCGCTTGTCTCCTTTGGTTTTTCAGGTACCGGTCCGAACACGGTTACCTGGTTGCAATAATCACTGCCACTCGCACTGCTCGCGGCCTATGAAACTGGCGTGCCCCAGGCCGGGGGCACCTAGCAAGGGCCGCCCCGCAGCGAGGGTGCCGTCCCCCTCCACCGAAGGATGAGAGGGGGACGCGACGTAGTCGCTCAGGGGGTGCTTCAACTTTTCATCAGGCTTTCGATGTCGCGTGAGACCGGAAGCCGCCCCTGCGCCAGCTGGCCGCGGTGCTTGTCGATCTTCTTGAGGTCGTAGAGGTAATTGACCATCAGCCCGAAGGACTGCTTCTCGCCCTTGGCCGACGGGTCGCCACCCCAGTTCAGCCGCTCGACGCGCGCGCCGTTGCCCAGGTGAAAGCGCGCCACGGGATCGAGCGGACGGCCGTTGTGACTTTCCTTGCCCAGGTAGTGCGCAGCGCACCACAGCAGCGCGCGGCGCACCGGCGACTGCTCGGGCAGCTGCGCGGCTTTCTCGGCGGCTTCGAGCAAGAGGGTGGCATCGAGCGCCGTCTGGGGCGCCAGGCCGAGCGCGCGCGCGAGCTCGGCGCGCGGCTTGTCGCCCATGCGCGCGAGCAGCGGCGTGCCGTTCTTCGTGAGCCAGCTGCGAAAGCCGGGGATCGGCGACAGCGTGGCAAAGGTGCGCAGCCGCGGGAACTCGGCGCTGAGCGTCTGCGCCACATGCTTGATCAGCGAGTCGCCAAAGCTCACGCCGCGCAGCCCGGGCTGGGTGTTGCTGATCGAATAGAAGATGGCGGTGCTGGCGCGGCTGATGTCGGCCGTGGCCGCGCTTTCATCGAGCAGCGGCGTGATGCTGTTGGAGAGATCGTCGACCAGCGCCACCTCGACAAAGATCAGCGGCTCGCCCGGCAGGCGCGGGTGAAAGAAGCCATAGCAGCGCCGGTCGCTGTCCAGGCGGTTCTTCAGGTCGGCCCAGCTGCGGATGTCGTGTACCGCCTCGTACTGGATCAGCTTTTCCAGCAACGAGGCCGGCGAGTCCCAGCTCAGCCGTTTGAGCTCCAGAAAGGCCACGTCGAACCAGGTCGAAAACAGATGTTCGAGCTCGGCATCGAGCGCCGTGAAACGCTGGTCGCCGCGCGGCAATTGCAGCAGTTCGGCGCGCAGATCGAGCAGGAAGCGCATGCCGCCCGCGGGCACCGCGAAACGCTGCAGCAGCCGCGTGCGCGCCGAGGCCAGCGCCCGGCGCAGCGCGATCTCGGCCTGGCTGCGTTCCAGCGCGGAATCGGCCTGGTCATAGTCGTGGCGCGCGAGTTGCAGGCGCTCGGCATCGGGGCCGAACTGCTCGCAGATCAGCAGCCACAGGTCCTGGCGCGCCTCGGCCGGGGCCGTCGCATACCAGTCGATCACATCCCTGGCGCGGCGCCCGCCTTCGACTTCGCTGACCTGCTCGGCTGAAGCCGCCTGCAGGTCTTCCATCAGCCGGCGCAGCACGCGCGGCGCCAGCGCTTCGCCACCGCGGCGCAGCGAGGCCTTGAGGCGTTCGTGCGTCGAGCGCGGCGCAGCCGGCTTGGCACCCACCGGCGCCAGCGCGGGGGCCGATTCCGGGGTGCGCAGCCTGGACACGCCGCGCGCAATCCATTCAGATGCGAGATTCATGCAGCAGGTCCTCTTTTGACAGATGAGCCGAGGATCGCATCCTCCTGGCCCTCACGCCATTATGGGTTGCCCTGCCCCCGCTGCCGCAGCGTTGCCAGGCGCCGGTGTGTCACCGGCGCGACGCTCAAGCCAGGCGCTGCGGCTGGCGCTGCGCCCAGAGCCAGAGCAGTACGCCGGCCGCCATCATCGGCACGCACAGCCACTGGCCCATGCTCAGGCCCAGCGACAGGATGCCCAGATAGTCATCGGGCTCGCGGAAGTATTCGGCGATGAAGCGCAGCAGGCCGTAGCCAAACAGGAAGGCCGCCGCGACCTGGCCCTGGCGGTGCTCCTTGCGCGCGTACAGCCACAGCAGCACGAACAGCAGCAGGCCTTCGAGCAGGAACTGGTAGATCTGCGAAGGGTGGCGCGGCTGCATCGAGCCGCTGTGCGCGAACACCATGCCCCAGGGCAGGTCCGGACTGGCAAAACGCCCCCAGAGTTCGCCATTGATGAAATTGCCGATGCGCCCGGCTGCCAGACCCGTGGGCACGCAGGGCGCGACGAAGTCGGCGACCTGCAGCCAGTGGCGGCGGCGCGAATGCGCAAACCACAGCATCGCGCCGATCACGCCGAGCAGCCCGCCATGGAAAGCCATGCCGCCCTGCCAGACCGCAAAGATCTCCAGCGGATGCGACAGGTAGTAGCCGGGCTTGTAGAACAGGCAGTAGCCCAGCCGCCCGCCAATCACGACGCCGACCACGCCAAGGAACAAGATGTCCTCGACATCCTTGCGCGTCCAGGCCTGATCGCCCGTGAGCCGCGAAAACGGCGGGTGGCGCAGGCGCCGGATGCCCAGCCACAGAAACAGCCCGAAGGCGGCGAGATAGGTAAGGCCGTACCAGTGCACGGCAATGGGGCCGAGCTGCAGCGCGACGGGATCGATTTGGGGGTAGGTCAGCATGGCACTGATTGTGCAGTATGGGAATCACCCCCTGAGCGGCTTACGCCGCTTCCCCCTCTCATCCTTCGGTGGAGGGGGGCGGCACCATCGCTGCGGGGCGGCCCTTGCTCGGTGCCCCAAGTAGGAGACACGCCCACTTCACAGCGCCGTTGGGGCGCGAAGAAAACTTCCTCAGTCTTCGAGCAACGACAAATCCCTTACCGCCCCCTTGTCCGCCGACATCACCAGCAGCGCATAAGCCTTGAGCGCGGCCGACACCTTGCGCGGGCGGGGCTTGGCGGGCTTCCAGCCCTTGGCGTTCTGGGCTTCGCGGCGCAGCGCCAGTTCTTCGTCGCTGACCAGCACGTTGATCGTGCGGTTAGGGATGTCGATCAGGATGCGGTCGCCGTCTTGCACCAGGCCAATGGCGCCGCCGGCCGCGGCCTCGGGCGAGCAATGGCCGATGGACAGGCCCGAGGTGCCGCCGGAGAAGCGCCCATCGGTCAGCAGCGCGCAGGCCTTGCCCAGGCCCTTGGACTTGATGTAGCTGGTCGGGTAGAGCATTTCCTGCATGCCCGGGCCGCCCTTGGGGCCCTCGTAGCGCACGATCACGATGTCGCCGGCCACGACCTTGTCGGCCAGGATGTTCTCGACGGCTTCGTCCTGCGACTCCGTCACATGGGCGCGGCCTTCGAACACCATCAGCACGTCGTCCACGCCCGCGGTCTTGACCACGCAGCCGTCAAGTGCGATGTTGCCGGTGAGCACGGCCAGGCCGCCTTCGAGCGAGAACGCGTGTTCGACCGAACGGATGCAACCCTCGGCGCGATCGATGTCCAGGCTCGGCCAGCGCGTGCTCTGGCTGAAGGCCTGCTGCGTGGGAATGCCGGCAGGACCCGCCTTGTAGAAGGTCTGCACGGCTTCGCTGGGCGCGCGCGCGATGTCCCATTCGTCGAGCGCCTCCTTGAGCGAGGCGCCGTAGACCGTGGGCACGTCGGTGTGCAGGCGGCCGGCGCGGTCGAGCTCGCCCAGGATGGCCATGATGCCGCCCGCGCGATGCACGTCTTCGATGTGGTACTTGTTGGTGTTCGGCGCGACCTTGCACAGCTGCGGAACGGTGCGCGACATGCGGTCGATGTCGGCCATGCCGAAGTCGATCTCGGCTTCGCGGGCAATCGCCAGCAGGTGCAGGATGGTGTTTGTGGAGCCGCCCATCGCGATATCGAGCGTGATGGCGTTCTCGAAGGCCTTCTTGCCCACCGAGCGCGGCAGCGCGCGCTCGTCATCGCCTTCGTAGTAGCGCTTGGCCAGCGCGACGATGGTGCGGCCCGCGCGCAGGAACAGCTGCTCGCGGTCGGAGTGCGTGGCCAGCACCGTGCCGTTGCCCGGCAGCGACAGGCCCAGTGCCTCGGTCAGGCAGTTCATCGAGTTGGCGGTGAACATGCCCGAGCACGAACCGCAGGTCGGGCAGGCCGAGCGTTCGACTTCGGCCACTTCTTCATCGGTGTACCGGTCGTCGGCGGCCATCACCATCGCGTCGACCAGATCCAGCTTCCTGAATTCGATCTTGTGGGTCGTGGGATTGGCCAGCTTGACCTTGCCCGCCTCCATAGGGCCGCCCGAGACGAAGATCACCGGAATGTTCAGGCGCATCGCGGCCATCAGCATGCCGGGCGTGATCTTGTCGCAGTTGGAGATGCACACCAGCGCATCGGCGCAGTGGGCATTCACCATGTACTCGACCGAATCGGCAATGATGTCGCGGCTGGGCAGCGAGTACAGCATGCCGTCATGTCCCATCGCAATGCCGTCATCCACGGCAATGGTGTTGAATTCCTTGGCCACACCGCCCGACGCCTCGATCTCTCGAGCCACCAGCTGGCCCAGGTCCTTCAAATGCACGTGGCCGGGCACGAACTGGGTGAAGGAGTTGGCGATGGCGATGATCGGCTTGCTGAAATCTTCGTCCTTCATGCCGGTGGCACGCCACAGGGAGCGCGCACCAGCCATGTTGCGGCCGGCAGTGGAAGTCTTGGAGCGGTATGCGGGCATGGTGATCTTGAGATGGGTTGCGGAAAAGCACGTGGGATGGGGCCAATTATGTCGCACCTGCCCCGCCGCCGCCGCCAGCGGGTTGCACCGGGTCGCGCAGCCCGCCGCGCCGCCGCCGCCGCGCTCAGCGCGGCTTGCGCGGGTTCAGCGCCTGTTTTCGCCGCTCGATGCGGCTCAGACGGCGCGCCTCGTCGCGCTGTGCCGCGCGGCGCGTGGTCCTGCCGGACACATCCGCAAAGCCCCACCAGGCGGCCGTCACGGCGTAGGGCACCAGCAGCCACCACCACGACACGGCGCCCAGCGGGCCGACTTCAAGGAATTTCAACAGGGTCAGCAACAACGCAATCAGCAACATCCACATACACACTCCTTGCCGGAATAAAGACCGTGGTCTGCGTGCCAGCGCGCACACCACTACAATTTCCTGCAGAACAAGACACCGATGGAAAGTTTACGATGAAGCGCATCCTGATCACCCTTGCCCTGGCCCTGGGCGCCGCAGCTCCGGCCATGGCCGACCTGGCGTTGGCCAAGTCCAAGAACTGCATGGCCTGCCACGCGGTCGACAAGAAGCTCGTCGGCCCGTCCTTCAAGGAGGTGGCGGCCAAGTATTCCAGTCAGAAGGATGCGACCGACAAGCTGGCTGCCAAGATCGTCAAGGGCGGCGGCGGCGTATGGGGTCCGGTGCCCATGCCAGCCAATGCAAGCGTGAACGACGCCGATTCCAGGAAGCTCGCTGCCTGGGTCATGGAGCAAAAGTAAGCACGCGCTGCGCGCATGAAAAAAGCCGCCTTTCCAGGCGGCTTTTTCACGGGCGGCGTGCGATCAGGGGAATTCGCGCGATGGGGGCACGAACAGGCGGTCGTCGGGGCGGCGCTCGCGCAACTGCTGCTCGAGCTGACCGATATACGCGGCATTGCTGTTCTCGAGCTCCTTGGAGCGCGCCTGGGCGCGGGCGTCCAGCGTGTCAAGGCGCTCGAGCAAGGCGTTCTGACCCTGCAGGTGCTGGGCTTCGAGCACGGCGCGCAGCTCGGTGAAGCGCGAAGCCTCGGCCTTGTCGGCCAGATCGCGCTGGGCCTGCAGTTCCTTGTTGTGGCGGCGCGTCTCGAGCAGCACCGAAGTCTGCAGCGACAGCACATAGCCAATGAAGAAGATCGCCAGCAGCACCGTGAGGCCCAGCATGATCACGCCCAGCGGCGCCTGCACCGTGGCCACGCCGAGATTGACGGCAGAGTAAGCGGCGAGCGCCGGCCAGTTCAATGCCGTCAGCGCGGCAATGGCCAGCACGATCAGGGCCAGGATGATGGTTCGGAAATGCATGGTTGTTTTTTTCCTCGGTCTACGTGCGGCCCGGGCTGGGCTGCTAGCCCTGCAGTTGTAACCTATGGAAAGCCCTGGTGCGCGGCCTTGCACCGCAAGAGTGGCGCCGTCCTACACAGCAGCGGCGCCACAAGCATCAGTTCTTTTCCGTGAGCTGCTCCAGAATCGCCGGATTCTCCAGCGTACTGGTGTCTTGCGTGATGGCCTCCCCCTTGGCCAGCGCGCGCAGCAGGCGGCGCATGATCTTGCCGCTGCGCGTCTTGGGCAGGTTGTCGCCAAAGCGGATTTCCTTGGGCTTGGCGATCGGGCCGATTTCCTTGGCCACCCAGTCGCGCAGTTCCTTGGCGATCTGCCTGGCCTCCTCGCCCGTGGGCCGGCCGCGCTTGAGCACCACGAACGCGCAGATCGCCTCGCCCGTCACATCGTCGGGACGACCGACCACGGCCGCCTCGGCCACCAGATCGGTCTTGGCGACCAGCGCCGACTCGATCTCCATCGTGCCCATGCGGTGGCCCGAGACATTGAGCACGTCGTCGATGCGCCCGGTGATGCGGAAATAGCCGCGGTCGATGCTGCGCACCGCGCCGTCGCCGGCGAGGTAGTAGCCCTTGAGTTCCTCGGGGAAGTAGCTTTTCCTGAAGCGCGCCGGATCGTTCCAGATGTTGCGGATCATGCTGGGCCAGGGGCGCTTGATGACCAGGATGCCGCCCGTGCCGTCGGCAATGTCGTTGCCCAGTTCGTCGACGATCGCCGCGGTGATGCCCGGCAGCGGCAAGGTGCACGAGCCCGGCACCAGCGGCGTTGCGCCCGGCAGCGGCGTGATCACATGGCCGCCGGTCTCGGTCTGCCAGAAGGTGTCGACAATCGGGCAGCGCTCGCCGCCCACATGGCGGTGGTACCACATCCAGGCCTCGGGATTGATGGGCTCGCCGACGCTGCCCAGCAGGCGCAGGCTCGACAGATCGCTGCGGTCGGGATGCACCGCGGCATCGGCTTCGGCGGCCTTGATCAGCGAACGGATCGCGGTGGGCGCGGTGTAGAAGATCGAGCAGCGGTGGCGCTCGATCATCTGCCAAAAGCGTCCTGCGTCGGGGAAGGTGGGCACGCCCTCGAACACGATCTGCGTGGCGCCCGCGGCCAGCGGCCCGTAGGCGACATAGGTGTGGCCCGTGATCCAGCCGATGTCGGCGGTGCACCAGAACACGTCGTCGGGGCGCAGATCGAAGGTCCAGTCCATCGTCAGCTTGGCCCACAGCAGATAGCCGCCGGTGCTGTGCTGCACGCCCTTGGGCTTGCCGGTCGAGCCGCTGGTGTAGAGGATGAACAGCGGATGCTCGGCGCCCACGGCCTGCGGCGCGCATTCGGCCGGCTGGCCGTCAAGCGCCTGGGCAAACGTGAGGTCGCGGCCTTGCTGCATGGCGCAGGCGGTGGCCGTGCGCTCGTAGACCAGCACCCGGCGCACGCTGGTGCATTCGCCCGAAGCCAGCGCGTCGTCGACGATGGCCTTGAGCGGCAACTCCTTGCCGCCGCGCAGCTGGTAGTTGGAGGTGATGACCACCACGGCGCCGGCATCGATGATGCGCTCCTGCACCGCCTTGGCCGAGAAGCCGCCAAACACCACGCTGTGCGTGGCGCCGATGCGCGCGCAGGCCTGCATCGCGACCACGCCCTCGACGGTCATCGGCATGTAGATCAGCACGCGGTCGCCCTTTTGCACGCCCTGCGCCTTGAGCGCATTGGCGAAACGGCCCACGCGCTCGAGCAGTTCGCGGTAGCTGATGCGCGTCACGGCGCCGTCGTCGGCCTCGAAGATGATTGCCGTCTTGTGCTCGACGGGCGTGCCCATGTGGCGGTCCAGGCAATTGGCGCTGGCGTTGAGTTCGCCATCGGCAAACCACTGGAAGAAGGGGGCGTTGGAGCTGTCCAGCGTCTGGCTGAAAGGCTTGTTCCAATGAAGATGCTCGCGCGCCAGCCGCGCCCAGAAGCCTTCATAGTCGGCCTCGGCCTCGGCGCACAGCGCCTGGTAGGCGGGCATGTCGGAAATGCAGGCCGCCTGCGCAAAGGCGGGCGGCGGGGGAAAGACGCGGTTTTCTACCAGCACGGATTCAATCGCGGATGACGATGCGCTCATGTGTTTCTGTCTCCTAGGCTATCTGACCATTGTGCCGCGACTGTCGCCTGCCGGTCTTACAGGTCACTGACTGGCGGGGCACGCGGCCAGCGGCGCGCGGCCAGCGGCGTGCGCATTGGCCCTCGGCGGCGCAGGAGCTCCGGATGCGCCAGCGCGCGGCGCGGACCTGCACCGATACAATCGCCCACCCCTTTTCTTTGCCCTCCCTCACACGCCATGGATCCCCTCATTTCTCCCGAAAAATCCAAGCACAAGATGGGCGTGCTGCCCTCCTTCATCTTTGCAAGCCGCTGGCTGCAGGTGCCGCTGTACCTGGGCCTGATCCTGGCGCAGGGCGTCTATGTCTGGCACTTCCTGCTCGAGCTGTGGCACTTGGTCGAAGCCGCGTTCGGCAGCCAGACGGCGCTGCAGGCGCTGGTCACGAGCATCGGCTACAAGCCCGACGCGCCGCTCACCAGCCTCAACGAAACCGTGATCATGCTGGTGGTGCTGGCACTGATCGACGTTGTGATGATCTCCAACCTGCTGATCATGGTGATCATCGGTGGCTACGAAACCTTCGTCAGCCGGCTGAACATCGAAGGCCACCCCGACCAGCCCGAATGGCTGAGCCACGTCGATGCGACGGTGCTCAAGGTCAAGCTCGGCCTGTCGATCATCGGCATCAGCTCGATCCACCTGCTCAAGACCTTCATCAATGCCGCCAACTACGATCCCAAGGTGCTGATAGCGCAGACGGCGATCCACATCGCCTTCCTGCTGAGTGCGCTGGCCATTGCTTACACCGACCGCCTGCTGCGCATGCCTAGCCGCACGCATTGAGCCTTTGGCGTGCCTTGGCACGCCACGCTTGCAACCCGCCCCGCAACCCTGCGGCGCGGGTTTTTTTGCGCCTGTTGCATGCCCAGCGCAGCACTTGCGCGCGAAACACGCACGCGTGATAGCACACCCCAAAATACCCATTCATTGACACAAACACACTTAATTAATACACTTGCACGCTTCTTTACAACCTGCCATGCAGGTAATCGCAGCGTTTTCAACGTTTCGATCCACTTCAGGCGGCGTTGCCCAGGCAGCCCCGTCATCCGGCCGATTGTGGTCCTGATGCCCGGTCGGGTGGCCTGCGCCACCCGCTGGATCGCCGTAAGGCAGACAGGCTTCCAGCCCTGTCGCGCTCAGGCGTATTGCCTGGCTCTTGCGTACTTCAAGGAGTACCATCCGAGCCCCCGCATGTGTCGCACACTTGCATTTTCGGCCTTCACCCGCGTCTATAGCGGGCACTGCATCAGGTGCTGCCTTCGGCTATGCACGCCAGCCTTTGCCTGCAAAGCGCTGGACTGTCTTCAATCCAATTTGGGAGAGAGAAACAGTGGCCAAACAGATCACCATCGATCATGTGTTCAAGGTATTCGGCGATGCGCCGCAAGAGGCGCTCGCGCTGGTCAAGCAGGGCTTGAGCAAATCGGAGATCCTGGCGCGCACCGGTCAGTCGATCGGCGTGTTCGACGCCGATTTCCAGATCGAAGCCGGCGAGATCTTCGTCATCATGGGCCTGTCGGGTTCGGGCAAGTCCACGCTGGTGCGCATGCTCAACCGGCTCATCGAGCCCACTGCCGGCCGCATCCTGGTCGACGGCACCGACATCGGCACGCTGAGTCCCGGGGACCTGCGCGCGCTGCGCCGCAAGGACATCTCCATGGTGTTCCAGTCGTTTGCCCTGCTGCCCCATGTCAGCGTGCTCGACAACACCGCCTTCGGGCTGGAGCTTGCCGGCGTGGACCGCGCCGAACGCCAGAAGTTGGCCCAAGCC
Source organism: Comamonas sp. (assembly GCA_040514115.1). Taxonomy (GTDB): domain Bacteria; phylum Pseudomonadota; class Gammaproteobacteria; order Burkholderiales; family Burkholderiaceae_C; genus Comamonas. The sequence continues at coordinate 83,202 of JBEVDH010000111.1, forward strand.
GCGCTCGAACAGGTGGGGCTGGACGGTTGGGGCGCGAGTTACCCCGACGAGCTGTCGGGCGGCATGCAGCAGCGCGTGGGCCTGGCGCGTGCGCTGGCTTCCGACCCGTCCATCCTGCTGATGGACGAAGCCTTTTCCGCGCTCGACCCGATCATCCGCACCGAGATGCAGTCCGAGCTGCTGCGGCTGCAGCAGGTCAAGCGCCGCACCATCATCTTCATCTCGCATGATCTCGATGAAGCGATGCGCATCGGCGACCGCATCGCGATCATGAAGGACGGCCTGGTGATCCAGGTCGGCACGCCGGACGATATCCTGCGCAACCCGGCCGACGACTATGTGCGCCACTTCATCCGCGGCGTCGATGCCGCGGCGGTGTTCAAGGCCGGCGACATCGCGCGCCGCGCGCTCACGGTGGTCAGCGAGCACAGCGACCGCGGCTGCCGCCCGGCGCTGCGCATGATCGAGGAGTCGGACCGCGACTTCGCCTATGTGCTGAGCCCGCGCCAGCGCTACCTGGGCACGGTGTCGGCCGAGTCGCTGCGCAAGGCGCTGCACGGCCATGTCGGCACGCTGGGGCTGCAGCATGCGTACCTCGACAACGTATCGTCGATTGCCGCCGATGCGCCGGTGGCCAACCTCTTTGGCCAGGTCGCGGCCGCGCCCTGCGCGCTGCCCGTCGTGCAGCCAGACGGCCGCTTCGCGGGCGTGATCAGCAAGACCATGCTGCTCAAGTTCCTCGACCGCGACACGCCGCCGCTGCCGCCGGGCTCCCCCCTGCCTGTCACCCCTCTTGCCGGGAGCGCAGCATGAGCAGCAGCACCAACCACGCGACATCGTCGGCCAGCACGCAACTGGCCCAGGTGCGTACCGACGCACTGGATGCACCGGCGCTGGACAGGTCCTCGATGCCGATGACCGGGGTACAAGCGGACAGCGTCGCCA
>JBEVDH010000138.1:0-85138 GCA_040514115.1 Comamonas sp.
GATGGCGAGGTGCTGGGCAAACTCTCGAGCACGAAGCCGCCGGCCGCCCACAGCATCGCACCGACGTCAGACGGCTACCTGTTCGTCAATGCGGCGATGTTCCCCGCCGATTTCGCCGCCGACTTGCCGCTGCCGCTGGCCAGCTTCATGGCGATCTCCCAGAGGCCGATCAACGGCAAGGCCTGGGGAACGGCATTCGCCGCACCCGCCTGGAAAGTCAAGCCCAGCCACGGCATCGTCACGAAGCAGGATCGGATGATCAACCCCGAGCTGCAGCGGTTCATGTATGCCCGTGCCAAGGCCCGTGTGACGGAGATGGATGGAAGCCACGCCGTCTTCCTGTCCCAGCCACAGGCTGTGGCCAACGTCATCATGGGCGCTGCATCGGCCAAATAGCCATGAGGATCGCCGTCACTGGCGCAGGCTCTAAGCCACCTGCTGCGCGGCGCGCGCCACGCAGTCACGCAGCCACATGTGCGCCGGGTCGTGTTCGTTGCGGCCGTGCCAGACCCCGCGAAACGTGGACAGCCGGCAGGGGTAGGGCAGCTCACGCATGAGCAGATCACCACCCACGTCCAGACTGTGGGCCAGCGACGACGGCATGATGGACAGCATGTCGGAGCCGCGCAGCAAAGCGGGAATGGCCAACGAGTGCGGCACCGTCGTGCGAAAGCGGGGAGTGGCGCCGATGCCGGCCAAGGCTTCCTCCAGCGCGTGGCGGTCGAACATCTCGGACTGGCGCGCCAGGCCGCGCTCCAGGATGAAACCACCCACCGCGCCTTCTTCCTGTCCGCCCACCGACGCCGTCACCAGCGGATAAAGCGCCAGGTCTTGCAGCCCCAGTTTGCGGCGCGAGGCCGGATGGCCCTTGCGCATGACGATCAACTCGCCCTGCGTCATCAACGTGCGCGCGCTCAGGCGCGCTGGCACCTGGTCGAAGATGCCCAGGGCCAGATCGATGCGGCCCACATCGATCTGCTCGGCCAGGTCGATCCGCGTGGAGGGCCGAACCACGAGATCGATGCCGGGCGCCTCCTGCGCCAGAATGCGGCTGAGCTCTGCCACCAGCACCAGCGTGAGGTGGTCGTTGGCGGCGATGGTGAAACGACGTGTCGACTGCAGCGGCTCGAACGGCTCGACACCCAGCGTCGCCTCGATCCTGCGCAGCGAACTTCGCAGGTCGTCGGCCATGGCCATGGCGCGCGCAGTGGGCGCCATGCCCTTGGCTGTGCGCACAAACAGCTCGTCGCCCACCACCTCGCGCAGCCGCGTGAGCGCGTGGCTCACCGCCGATTGGCTGACATTGAGGCGTTTGCCCGCACGCAGCAGGTTGCGGTCTTCGTAGACCGCATCAAACACCTTGATCAGGTTGAGGTCGATGCGTCCGATGCTCATCGCGGGTTCCTGGCATGTTGCATGGCATGCATTCTGCTCTTGATCAACCTGCATGGCTGTTCCCATTGAAGTGTGCCGATCAGTCCACACATCCCCACAACGGCAGCGCACGCAGCCCCAGATGAAAACCCTCGCCCCCGGTACTTGCCGCCCTTGCGCTTCTCGACCACATCATTGATGCTGCCAGCGGCGGCGCGCGCCATGTGCACGGCCACTCTCTGTTGGCAAAAGCCACTCCTTGTCAGTAACAGCACCCAGACCCCATGCTTGAATACCTCACCATCCCCGTCACCGCCTTCCAGCAGAACTGCTCGCTGGTCTGGTGCAGCGAAAGCCGCGATGCGGCCGTCATCGACCCCGGGGGCGACCTGCCACGCATCCTGGCCGAGGTCCAGCGCTTAGGTCTGACGCTGCGCGCGATCTGGCTCACGCATGCGCACATCGACCACGCGGGCGGCGCGGGCGAGCTGGCGCAGTCGCACACGCTGCCGATCATCGGCCCGCACACGGCCGACCAGTTCTGGATCGACGGGCTGCCGCAGCAAAGCGCGATGTTCGGTTTTCCGCCCGCGCAGAGCTTCACCCCCACGCGCTGGCTGCACGACGGCGACAGCGTGCAGATCGGCCAGGAAACGCTGCACGTGCGCCACTGCCCGGGCCACACGCCGGGCCATGTCGTGTTCCACGCGCCGCAGATCGAGCGGGTGTTCGTCGGCGACGTGCTGTTCGCGGGCAGCATCGGGCGCACCGACTTCCCGCAGGGCAATCACGAGCAGCTGATTGCCAGCATCGTTGAAAAGCTCTGGCCGATGGGCGGCAACACGGTCTTCATTCCGGGGCATGGGCCGGAGAGTTCCCTGGGGAGAGAGCGCTTGAGCAATCCGTATGTGGGTGGGACCTGAGGGGCGCTCGGGCAGGCTCAGGACGAACGGGAACAGAACTGGCATCCACTAACTAACCGTTCGTGGTGATCCTGAGCTTGCCGAAGGATCGAACCATGGACGGCTCGCATTCGAAACCACGGCGCCGCGTGCTCCAGAGAGCAGGCCCTTCATCCTTCGACGGGGCCGCCCAGGCAGGCTCAGGACGAACGGTTTGAAAAAGCTCGCGCGCTTCGTCACCGTTCGTGGTGAGCCTGTCGAACCATGGACGGCCCGCACTCCAAACCAGGGCGCGGTGTGTTCTCGAAAGCAGGCCCTTCATCCTTCGATCCTTCGACGGGGTCGCCCAGGCAGGCTCAGGTTCAGGGCGAACGCAGAAGTCTATTTTCTGGCTTCCCTATACAACCCCTGCACTTTCGGCACATTCCGCTGCAGCTCGCGAATACGCTCCGGCCCGCTGGGGTGGGTGGAGAGAAACGCCAGACCGCCGCCGCCGCCGCTGCCCGTGGACCGGCCCATTTTTTCCCACAGCGTCACCGCCGCCTGCGGGTTGTAGCCCGCGCGCGCGGCCATCTCCAGGCCCACGAGGTCGGCGTCGCTTTCGTCGGAGCGGCTGAAGCGCAGGCTCAGCAGCTCCGAGCCCAGGCGGGCCGCCATGTTGCCCAGATCGCCCAAACCCAGCAGTTGCGCACCCAGCGAGAGACCGATGCCCGTTGCCTGGTTCTTGGCCAGCTGCTCGCGTGAATGCTCGCGCAGCGCGTGGGCCATCTCGTGGCCCATGATCATCGCGGTCTCGTCATCGGTCAGCGCCAGCTTGTCGAGAATTCCGGTATAGAAGGCGATCTTGCCGCCAGGCATGCAGAAGGCGTTGATTTCCTGGCTGCCGATCAGGTTCACCTCCCAGCGCCAGGCGCGCGCGCGCTCGTTCCACTGCAGCGCGTGCGGCACCAGCCGCCCGGCAATCGTGTGCAGGCGCTTGAGCTGCGGGTTGGACGACGGCGCCAGCGCCCCCTGGGCGCGGGCCTTGGCCAGCAATTCCTGGTACTGCCCGGTGGCAGCTTCTTCCAGGGTCTGGGCGGGTACCAGCTGGCGCAGGCGCGAGCCGCTGCCGACATTGACCTGGGCCAGCGCCGCGCCACCGGCGGTGGCCAGCGCCGCGGCGCTGCCCAGGCGCAGGAAGGCGCGGCGTGCCTGCCACGGGCCCGCGGGCGCGCAGGCGCAGTGCCAGCAGGTGCTGGAGCTTTCGGAAGCAAGGGGGGAGAGATCGAGATGCTGCATGCGCAAAAGTCTAGCGCTTCCACCAGCCTTGGCCGTCAGACAACACCGCCAGCGCTGCGCGCATGCGCCACATGCGGATAATGGCCCGGCAGCCTGCCCACCGACATGAACCAATCCACCTCTTCCACCACCGCGCCCGCTTCCGTCCCCTCCCGCAGCTGGCGGGCCACCTGGCGCGTCTACCGCGAGCCCGCAAGCTGGCGCATGCTGGCGCTGGGCTTCTCGGCGGGCCTGCCGCTGCTGCTGGTGCTGGGCACGCTGTCGTTCTGGCTGCGCGAAGCGGGCATCGACCGCGCGACCATTGGCTATCTGAGCTGGGTCGGGCTGGTCTATGCCTTCAAGTGGCTCTGGGCCCCGCTGGTCGACCACCTGCCGCTGCCGCTGCTCACGCGCCGGCTGGGGCGCCGGCGCAGCTGGCTGCTGGTCTCGCAGGTGCTGGTGATGGCGGGCCTGGTCGGCATGGCGTTCAACGATCCGCTGAGCAGCCTGCAGCCCGTGGTCTGGTGCGCGCTGGCGGTGGCCTTCGGCTCGGCGACGCAGGACATCGCGCTTGACGCCTTTCGCATCGAGTCGGCCGATGCCGACCGCCAGGCGGCGCTGGCTGCCACCTACCAGACCGGCTACCGGCTGGCGATGATCTGGGCCGGCGCGGGCGTGCTGTGGGTTGCCGCGCGCGCCCAGGGCGAGGCCGCGGGTTATCTGCACAACGCCTGGCAGGTCGCCTACTGCGTCATGGCCGCCAGCATGCTGGTGGGCGTGCTCACCGTGCTGATATCGCGCGAGCCCGTGCCGCGCACGCTGCCGCCGGCGCGCAACGCGGCCGAGTGGCTGCGCGGCGCCGTGGTCGAGCCCTTTGCCGACTTCCTGCGCCGCTACCGCGGGCAGGCGGTGTTGATCCTGGCGCTGATCGCCGTCTACCGCATCAGCGATGTGGTGATGGGCATCATGGCCAACCCCTTCTATGTCGACATGGGCTTCACCAAGGACGAGGTCGCGGCCGTGACCAAGGTGTTTGGCGTGATCATGACGCTGGCCGGCGCGTTTCTCGGCGGCGCGATGGCCATGCGCTGGGGCGTGATGCGGGTGCTGATGCTCGGCGCGGTGCTGTCGGCGGCGAGCAACCTGCTGTTCGCGCTGCTGGCCACGCGCGGCCACGACCTCACCGGCCTGGTGCTCGTGATCTCGGCCGACAACCTCGCCGGCGGCATTGCCTCGGCGGCCTTCATTGCCTACCTCTCGGCGCTGACCAATGTGCAGTATTCGGCCACCCAGTACGCGCTGTTCAGCTCGATGATGCTGCTGGCGCCCAAGTGGATCGCTGGCTTCTCCGGTGTGTTTGTCGACGCGCATGGCTATGCCAGCTTCTTTATCGCCACCTCGCTGCTGGGCCTGCCGGTATTGCTGCTGGTCTGGGCCGCGTCGCGCGTGCCGCTGCGGCGCAATGATGAATAGCCAACGGTTGCGAGATTTACCCCATCTTTACGCAGGCGACAAGCCAGCGCGACCGCCCGGCGCCACCATTGCCCCATGGCCCTGTTTTCTTCTTCACTTCCCCCGACTGACTCCATGAGCGTGCACCACCTGCTGATGATTGAAGACGACACCCGCCTAGCCCAGATGGTCGGCGAGTACCTGGGCCAGAACAGCCTGAAGCTCGACCATTGCGGCGATGGGCTCAGCGGTCTGGCGGCGTTGCAGGTGAGCGACCCGCAGGCGTTGCCCGATCTGGTGATCCTGGACCTGATGCTGCCCGATATCGACGGCCTTGAAGTCTGCCGCCGCATCCGCGCGCTGCCCGGCGCCGCGGCGCAGATTCCGGTGCTGATGCTCACGGCCAAGGGCGACCCGATGGACCGGGTGATCGGCCTGGAGATCGGCGCCGACGACTACCTGCCCAAGCCCTTCGAGCCGCGCGAGCTGCTGGCGCGCATCCGCGCCATCCTGCGGCGCCAGGGCCATGGCGCGGTGGAGGCGCCCAGCCAGGTGCTGCGCTTCGGCACGCTCGAGATCGACCGCGACGCGCGCACCGTGGTCGTGGGGGGCCAGGCCTGCGAGCTGACCTCCTACCAGTTCGACCTGCTGGTGGCGCTGGCCGAGCGCGCGGGCCGCGTGCTCTCGCGCGAGCAGATCATGGAAGCCGTGCGCGGGCGCGAACTCGAGGCCTTCGACCGCTCGATCGACGTCCACATGGGCCGCATCCGCGCGGCCATCGAAGCCGACCCCAAGGCCCCCAAGCGCATCCTGACGGTGCGCGGCGTAGGCTATGTGTTTGCCAAGCAGCAGGACTGAAGCCATGTCGCTGCTGCGCCTGTTCTCCCGCCGCCTGTACCTGCGCATCTGGCTGGCCGTGGTGGGCGGCATGGCGGTGCTGACGCTGCTCGTGGCCTGGGCCTGGCAGACCGCGGTGGAATTCAACGCGCAGCAAAACAGCGCCAGCGCCGCGCCGGCGCGCGAAATCGTGCTGCGCGACGAGCGCGGCCAGGTGCTGGCGCAGGGTCTGGGCATCCGCCGGCCCGGCGACCCGTCCGAAGGCCTGCGCTTCGATATCGCGGGCGCCGACGGCCAGAACTACAGCCTGCAGATGGCGCCGCGCACCCAGCGCGGCGAGCGTCCGCCGCCGCACGGCCCGGCCGCATTCTGGCTGCGGCCCTTTGGCTTCCTGTGGATGCTGGCGCTGGTCGGCCTGGCGGTGGCGCTGGGCGTGTTCCCGATCATTCGCCGGCTGCTCAAGCGGCTGGAAAACCTGCAGCGCAGCGTGCAGCGCTTTGGCGAGGGCGACCTCGCGACGCGCGTGCCGGTGCAGGGCAACGACGAGCTTGCCGACCTCTCGCGCCAGTTCAACGCCTCGGCCGGGCGCATCGAGGCGCTGATGGCCTCGCAGAAATCGCTGCTGGCCAACGCCTCGCACGAGCTGCGCTCGCCGCTCACGCGCATCCGCATGGGTATGGAATTGATGGGCGGCAACCAGCCCTCGACGGCATCGCGCGCCGAGATCCTGCGCAACGTCGACGAGCTCGACCAGCTGGTCGATGAAATCCTGCTGGCCAGCCGCCTCGATTCGCGCGAGGTCGATGTCGGCACCGAGGAATCCTGCGACCTGATCGGCCTGTGCGCCGAGGAGTGCGCGCGCGTCGATGCCGAGCTGCAGCTGCACGCTCTGGCGGCGCTCGAAGTGCCGGGCGTGGCCAAGCTGCTGCGCCGCGCGGTGCGCAACCTGCTGGAGAACGCGCGCCGCTACAGCCATGGCGAGATCACGCTGGAGCTGGCCTGCATCGACGCGCGCCGCGCCGAGATCCGCGTCAGCGACCACGGCCCGGGCGTGCCGACCGAGCAGCGCGAGCGCATCTTCGAGAAGTTCTACCGGCTGCCTGGCGCGAGCGAGCGCTCGGGCGGTGTGGGCCTGGGCCTGGCGCTGGTGCGCTCGATTGCCGAGCGCCATGGCGGCAGCGTGCACTGCGAAGGACGCGCCGATGGCGCGCCCGGCGCCTGCTTCGTGCTCAGCCTGCCATTGGCCTCATGAGTTGCGCCGCCCAGGCGTGGCCTCGGGCAGCAGGTAGCGCTGCGCCACGCTGCCGCGCACATACAGCCCGCGCTCGAGGTACAGGTCCAGGCGCTTGCGATCGGGGTTGCGCAGCTTGATCAGCGGCACCAGCGGCGCGCGCACGCGCACGAACATCAGCCGGATCTTCAGCGCCGTGCGCCGCCAGCCGCCGAGCACATGCAGGAAGAACGGGCCGTCCTCGGCGCGCGCCAGGCAGACCGCATAGGCGCCCTCGCCGTGCAGCGTCACCTGCATCGCCAGGTGGATGCTCAGGTACTCGGGAATGTCGATCTTCTGGCGCACGGTCTCGTACACACCGCGGCGCTGCAGGTGCTCCACATATTCGCGGCCGGTGCGCGCGATCACCTCGGTGGTGAATTCATGCTGCAGGTCGGCGATGAAGGGGCTCAGCGGCGGCGCCGCCATGAACCAGCTCTCGACCACGGGGCAGTCGGGCTCGGTGGTGTAGCGCTCGAGGTAGTAGCCGATGAAATCCGCATCGCTGAGTTCCTGCTGGCGCAGCACCCATTCGAGCGACTCGGTCAGGATGGTGCTCGCATCGAGCCAGATGCCGCCATGCAGGCGCAGCAGCTCCAGGCGGATCCAGTCCGAGCGCTTGGCCACGGCCAGCGACGCCACTTCGGGCGGTATCTGCGGGATGTGCTGTGCCACCGTGCGGTCGTCGAGGATGTGGATCGCGAAATCCGGGTTGAAGCGCCGCCAGTTCTCGAAGCAGCGCTCGATCAGCAGTGGCGGCGCGCCGCCATTCCAGTAGGCCCAGATGACGCGCGGAATGGTGCGCGCCGTCATCCCCTGCGCGCGCGTGGCGGCACCCTTGCCAAACAGGTGGAACAGCTGCGGCGGGCCGGGCTCGAGCTGCTTGCGGCGCAGCACATAGAAGCGCTTGAGCCAGCGCGCCAGCCAGAGCTCGCCGCGGGTCTTCCAACCCAGTGCATCGGTCGTCATTCGGGTCTCCATTTCAGCCAGCGGCGCAGCTTCATCCAGCGCAGCAGCCAGCCGCGGCGCAGATAGGCACGCGCCAGCGTTTCGGGCGACAGCGGCGAGCTGCGTTCGAACTCGGCGCGCAGCGCGTCGGCCAGCGCCTGGACCTGGGCGCGCGGCGCCGAGCGGCCCAGGCGCTGCGCATAGCGCATCGCGCCGATGAACCCGCGCGCGCACTGCTGCGCCCAGGCAAACTGCACGCGCGCGTCCTGCAGCAGCGCCAGCGGCTGGCAGGCAGCCAGGGGCGCGAGCGCGCCGGCCTGGTCGCGCGCCTTGGCCTCGTTCATCGTCGCCAGGATACTGTCGCCGCGCTGGCGGTAGGCCACCCAGGGCTCGGCGCAGTGATAGAAGCTGGCCGCGCGCGTGGCGAGCTGCGGCATGGTCATCAGGTCCTCGAAATAGCGCCCCTCGGGAAAGCGCAGTCCGGCCCACAGCGCGCGGCGCGAGATCTTCGACCAGGCGTGCAGCTGGCCCGTCGCCAGCATGCCGGCCAGCAGCTGCGCCGGGTCGTGCAGCAGCGTGCCGGAGGGCCCCGCGAAGCTGCGCCGGTGGCGCTCGCCGCGCAGCACATGCTTGAGGCGCGGGCGCTCGCGCCAGACGCAAAAATCGCACAGCACCAGATCAGGCGCCGGGCCGCGCACGATGCGCTGCAGCGCGGCAATGCTGCCGGGCAGCAGCTTGTCGTCGGAGTCGAGAAACCACAGGTACTCGCCGTCCGCCGCCTCGATCATGGTGTTGCGCGCCGCGCTCAGGCCGCCATTTTTCGCGTGCCGCAGCAGCTGCAGCCGCCCGGGCCAGCGCGCGGCCAGCGTCTGCATCAGCGCCCAGGAGCCATCGGTGGAGCAGTCGTCCAGCAGGATCACCTGCACGCCTTCATCGGCTTGTTCCATGACGGACTCGACGCACTGCGCGAGATAGGGTTCGACGTTGTAGACCGGGATCAAGAGGCTCAGCCAGTTCATGCGCCGGCCTTCACGGTCGGCACCGCAGCAAGCAGTTGCGCGAACAGGTCTTCATAGTCGCGCGTCATGCGCTCCAGGCTGTATTTGAGCAGCGCGTCCTCGCGCGCCGCCGCGGCCAGGCGCTGCGCCAGCGCATCATCGCGCAGCAGCTGCTCGAAGGCATCGGCCATCGACGCCGGGTCGGCATGCTCGGCAAGAAGCCCGTTGACCCCATGGTCGATGACCTCCTGCACGCCAACGACGCGGCTGGCCACCACGGCGCAGCCCGCGGCCATGCCCTCGATCAGCGACAGGGGCATGCCCTCGTAGTGCGTGGCCAGCACGCAGATGCGGCTTTGCTGGAGCAGCTGCGGCACGTTGTCGCACCGCCCGAGAAAATCGACCTGCTGCTCCAGACCGAGCTGCGCGCTGAGCTGGCGCGCGGCCTTGAGCGCGCTGGCCTTGCCGCCACCAGCGAGCAGCAGCCGCGGCGTGAGCCCACGATCGCGCAGGATGGCCAGCGCGCGCAGCAGCGTCGCATGGTCCTTTTGCCGCGCGAAGCGCGCGGCCATCACGATGACCGGCGCGCGTGCGGCCAGCGCGGGCGGCGCCTGTAAAAAGGGCGCGAGCCGGATGCCATTGCTGATCGCGCGCGTGGTTTCGGGCGGAAAACCGCGCTGCAGCAGGCTCTGGCGCACGCCTTCGGAGCAGCCCACCGTGGCCTGGGTGCGCCGGCTCAGCCACAGCGCCTGCGCCAGCCGCCAGCGGGTGTAGCGCTCGCGCGAGTTGTGCTCCACATGCACCAGCCGCGGCACCTGCGCCAGCAGGCCCGCATAGCGCCCCCAGAGGTGCTCGCTGAAGCCATGCGCGACCAGCACATCGGGGCGGAACTCGCGGCAGGCTTGCCACAGCGCCCAGATGCTGGCCGCATGCGACCAGCCGGCCACGACCTGCACATCGAGGCCGCGCGCGCGCAGCGCCTCGACGCGCGCGGCGTCCGTATTGCGCTTGCGCCGCAGCACCAGCCGGGCCTCGAAGCGCCCCGACTGCCGGTGCGCCGCCACCAGATCCACCGCCACCTGCGTGGCGCCGGAAAAGCCGCCGGTCACGAAATGCAGCACGCGCGGCAGGCGCGGCGCCTCGCCCGTGCCCGGCCGGATCATGGCGCGGTCCCGGCCGTGCCCTCCTGGCCGCGCAGCGCCGACCAGAGGATCACCACGCAGAACACGAAGAACACGATGCCGCTGTTGTGCACGAAGAAGTGCTGCGTGAGGCCGAAGGAAAAATACATCAGCGGCACCAGGCTGCCGGCCAGGCGCAGCGCCAACACCTGGCGCCAGCGCTCGGGCTCGGCCTCGAAGCGCCGCATGCGCCGCACGCCGGGCCAGAACAGCGCCAGCACGCCGAGATACAGCCCGGCCTGCAGCAGCACGCCGGGCAGGCCCAGCTTCACCCAGAGGTCGATGAATTCGTTGTGGATGAAGTTGTATTCGCGGATGGCCGGGCTGTACTGCCCCGCGTCCACGCGCCGGTGCATTTCATCGACATAGCCCAGCATGCCCCAGCCCAGCAGCGGCTTTTCGCTGATCAGCTGGCTCGCAAGCCGGTATTGCTCGAGCCGGATGCCCAGCGAGGAGTGGGTCTGCGACTGCGCGAAATACTGGCTGACCTCGTCCTCGGCCAGCTGCATGCGCGTCGACAGCATCTCGATGTTTGCCGCCCCCGCGACGACCAGCGCCAGCACGAAGCCCGCGCCCAGCTTCCACAGCAGATCGCGCCGGTAGCGCAGCACCACGATCAGCACCGCGGGCAGCGCCAGCGCCAGCGCCACCCAGCCGCCGCGCGAGGCCGACAGCAGCGAGGCCTGCAGCCCCAGCGCCACGGCCAGCACGATGGCCGGCTTTTGCCAGCGGCGCAGCTGCTGCCAGTGCACGCCGGCCTGCACGGCCAGCAGCGTGGCCATCAGCAGCGCAATGTTGCCCCACTGGATTGCATTGGTGTAGCCGGTGGCGCGCGCCAGCTCCTGCACATGGACCTGCCACAACCCGGTCAGGCCCGCGCCGGCCGCGCCGACCGCCAGCCCCCAGAAAAAGGCCGCGGGCCGAGGTGGGCAGGCCACCGCAAACAGCAGGCAGATCGCGCCCAGCACGAACTTGACGGGCCGGTCCCAGCGCGCGACCGGGTCCTCCAGCGCCGACAGCTCGAACCACATGCAGGCCATCGCCAGAAACAGCAGCAGCAGCGCCGCCGTGCCGCCGTCGGGCCGGCGCCCGGCCCAGCGATGCACATGGCACAGCGCGGCAATCACCATGACCGCAATGCCATAGGAATAGCCCGATTTCAGCGACAGCGCCGCCGCCGGCAACAGAAATGCCGCCAGCGTCATCAGCCCCAAAGGCCATTGTTTTGCTAAATATTTCATCCCGCTTCCGACCCCTGATTCACAATGCTGCACCCTGTGCCCTTCATTTCCAGCACGTATGCAAAAAATCCCGGCATTCCTGTTTGAATTCGTGCGGCGCTGCGCGCTGTGGAAGCTTGGCGCCCCCGCGGCGTTCCAGCTTCCACCCCCGGTGCTGCTGCCCGGCAATGCACCCGCAGCCGCGCCTGCAGCCGCGCCGATTCCCAAGATCCTGTGGACCTACTGGAGCCAGGCGCAGACCGATGCCCTCACGGCGCAGTGCATGCAGAGCTGGCACCGGCATTGCCCCGGGTACGAGATCGTACTGGTTCACCCCGACAACATCCTGGAGCACGTGGCCGCGCAGGATCTGCCACCCGCGTTTGCCGCGCTGCACCCGACCAAGCAATCGGACTGGCTGCGGCTGTACCTCGTGGCGCACCATGGCGGCTACTGGCTTGACGCCAGCACCCTGCTGACCGGTCCGCTCGATTGGATGGCGCAGTGCGCCGCGCAGCAGCATTGCGAGATGGTCGGTTTCTATCTGGAGGGGTTCACCCGCGACCGGCGTTATCCAGTCATCGAGAGCTGGGCCTTTGGCGCGCCCGCGAATGCCCGCTTCATGCATGACTGGCACAGGGAATTCCACCAGGCGCTGATTGTCGAGGGCACGCCGGCCTACCTGGAACGGCTGCAGGCACAGCCCGCAGGCGCGGCCATTCTACAGGGCATCGCCGACCCGACCTATCTGCTGATCCATGTGACGGCCCAGCAGGTGCTGCGCCGCCAGGCCCATGGGCCGCTGGCGCTCTACAAGGCCGAGGACACCGCGTTCCACTACCACGCGGCGCTGCGCTGGAAGTGGTATCTGCTGTATCCGCAGCTGTGTCTCGCACCCGCGCCGCCCGTGCCGCCGCCGCTGGTGAAGCTGCGCGGGGGCGAGCGCCGGCACCTGGGCGAGATGCTGGCGCAGCATGGCGGCGCGCGCCCGGGCAGCCTCTGGCACCGGGCCTGCGGCGACGGACTGGCCTAGTGGCCGTGGCCCACCACCTCGCCGGCCTTGAGGCGGTACACCGTGCCGCAATACGGGCACTTGGCTTCGCCGGCATGGGCCAGGTCCATGTAGACCTTGGGATGGGTGTTCCACAGCTTCATGTCGGCAAGCGGGCTGGGGCAATACACGCCGCCAAAGCTGTTGAGGTCCTTGGCGGCCAGTTCTACGACGGCTTGGGTCATTGTCTTGTTCTCTGTGTCTCGGGGGGCTGGAAAAAACCGCTTACACCAGCGTCAGCCAGTGCGCGTACTTGGGATTGCGGCCGTTGACGATGTCAAAGAAGGCTGCCTGGATCTGCTGCGTGATCGGGCCGCGGCTGCCGGCACCAATGGCGATGCGGTCGAGCTCGCGGATCGGCGTGACTTCGGCGGCGGTGCCGGTGAAGAAGGCCTCGTCGCTGATGTAGACCTCGTCGCGCGTGATGCGCCGCTGCTGCACTTCAAGGCCCAGGTCCTTGCAGATGGCAAACACGGTGTTGCGCGTGATGCCGTTGAGCGCGCCGGCCGACAGGTCGGGCGTGACGACCACGCCATCCCTGACGATGAAGATGTTCTCGCCCGAACCCTCGGACACGAACCCTGCCGCGTCGAGCAGCAGCGCTTCGTCGTAGCCGTCGTCGAGGGCCTCGGTGTTGGCCAGGATCGAGTTGGTGTAGTTGCTCACCGCCTTGGCCTGGCTCATGGTGATGTTCACATGGTGGCGCGTATAGCTGCTGGTCTTGACGCGGATGCCGCGCGCCATGCCCTCTTCGCCCAGGTACGCGCCCCAGGCCCAGGCCGCGACCATCAGGTGGATGTCGTTGCCCTTGGGCGAGACGCCAAGCTTGCGGTCGCCGATCCAGGTCAGCGGGCGCAGGTAGCACGAGGCCAACTGGTTGGCGCGCACCACCTCGACCTGCGCCTGGTTCACCTGCTCGGGCGTGAACGGAATGCTCATGCGCAGGATCTTGGCGCTGTTGAACAGCCGTTTCGTGTGGTCCTCGAGACGGAAAATGGCCGTGCCCTGCGCGGTCTCATAGGCGCGCACGCCCTCGAAGGCGCCGCAGCCGTAATGCAGCGTGTGGGTCAGCACATGGATTTTGGCATCGCGCCATTCGACCAATTGGCCATCCATCCAGATCTTGCCGTCACGGTCGGCCATCGAGGGAACTGCGGAGCTCATGGAAATCCTTCGCTGAAACGCAAAAAGGAGATTCTACGGCGCGGGCGTGTGTTCGATCGCGGCAGCGGGTGCTTCGTCCTGCTTGGGGCGGTACAGCTCCCAGGACACCAGGCGGCCATGGTTGAAGGTACAGTCGACATGGGAGTCGGAGCCGTCGGTCCAGCGGAAGATTTCCGGCTGCTCGCCCTGCGGCGACAGCTGCTTGCCCAGCGCGCGCGTCATGGCCACGACATGCATCATGTTGACGCCGGTGCGCAGCTTGGCGTTGAGCATGACGGCGCTGGCGACATAGCCGATCGGCATGTTCGACGCCTTGCGCACCACCGCCATCAGCCGGTTGAAGTGCAGCAGCAGCCACATGACGATACCGCCGCCGACGGCGGCTACGCCCAGCCAGCCATAGGTTTGATAAGCCGCGTACAACAGCACCGCCAGTCCCACCGGGACCCAGATTTTTCGCAAATTCATGGCGTAGATTGTCTTATGGACGCCGGACTTCGGGGTTGTGGTGAGTGCGTATACCCTTTGGCCCGGCGCGAGAACCGCGCGTCAGCTGATGCCGCGCACGATATTCATGGCTTCATCGACCCGCTCCACCGCGTGAATCGTGAGCCCGGCAATCGGTTTCTTAGGCGCATTGGCCTTGGGCACGACGGCCATCGTGAAGCCCAGCTTGGCTGCTTCCTTGAGCCGCTCCTGACCGCGCGGCGCGGGCCGCACCTCGCCCGCCAGGCCCACTTCGCCAAACGCAAAGAAGCCGCGCGGCAGCGCCTTGCCGCGCAGGCTCGAAGTGATCGCCAACATCACTGCCAGATCCGCTGCCGGCTCGTTGATGCGCACGCCGCCCACCGCGTTGACAAACACATCCTGGTCGGCGCAGGCCACGCCCGCGTGGCGGTTGAGCACCGCCAGCAGCATCGCCAGACGGTCCTTGTCCAGGCCCACCGACAACCGGCGCGGGCTCGGGCCGCCCTGGTCGACCAGCGCCTGGATTTCCACCAGCATCGGCCGCGTGCCTTCGAGCGTGACCAGCACGCAGCTGCCGGGCACGGGCTCGGAATGCTGGCTCAGGAAGATCGCGCTGGGGTTGGTCACGCCCTTGAGGCCCTTCTCGGTCATCGCGAACACGCCGATCTCGTTCACCGCGCCAAAGCGGTTCTTGATCGCGCGCACCAGACGGAAGTTGCTGTGCGTGTCGCCCTCGAAGTACAGCACCGTGTCGACCATGTGCTCGAGCACGCGCGGGCCGGCCAGCGCGCCTTCCTTGGTCACATGGCCGATCAGCACCACGCAGATGCCCGTGGTCTTGGCCGCGCGCGTGAGGTGGGCCGCGCATTCGCGCACCTGGGCCACCGAGCCCGGCGCGGACGACAGCTGGTCGGAGTAGACGGTCTGGATCGAGTCGATCACCACCACCGTGGGCTGGGTGGCTTCCAGCGTGGCGAGAATCTTCTCGAGCTGGATCTCGGCGAGCACCTGCACCTGGCTGTTGTCCAGGCCCAGCCGACGCGAGCGCAGCGCGATCTGCGCGCCGCTTTCCTCGCCCGTGACATAGAGCGTGGGCAGGCCCTTGCGGTGCAGCGCATCGAGTGCCTGCAGCAGCAGCGTCGACTTGCCGATGCCCGGGTCGCCGCCGATCAGCACCACGCCGCCCTCGACAATGCCGCCGCCGAGCACACGGTCGAGTTCGTCGATGCCACTGGGCGTGCGCGCCACATCGGTGGCCTCGATGGCCGACAGCGGGGTCACGGGCTGCGCATTGGCCAGCCCGGCATAGCCCTGGGGGGCGCTCAGCCGGTTCTTGCCGCCGCTGGCGGACTCGGACACCGTCTCGATCAGCGAATTCCAGGCGCCACAGGACGGGCACTTGCCCAGCCAGCGCGGGCTGCTCGCGCCGCAAGCATTGCAGACATATTGGGTTTTCTCTTTGGCCATGGAGCGAGCATATCGCTCTGGGCCCGCCCGCCCAGTCATGCTCTCATTTACCCGTAGCACTGGCTATGCTTACAGCCTTTTAAACCGGCATGCTCCAGCAAAGGGGCAGCGAGGAAGGGCCGCGCCTAGGGGGTGCCATCCAATTCCGCGTGGTGCGCGATTTCTCCGCGCTTCCAGTACGCGGCGATACGCATGCGCTTGGCATCGACGCCGGGCTTGGCCAGCACGATGCGGCGCAATGCCGCCATCTCGTTGTGCTCGCCCGCGGCCCAGATGAAGCCGTCGCCCGCGGGCAGCGCCAGCTGCTCGACTGCCGTGGTCAACGAATCGACCCATTGCAGGTCCAGCTCGGCGGCGCTGGTCAATGGCCGCTGGTCGCACGCATCGGCCACAAAGATACGCACCGTGGCTTTTGCCGTGGCTGGCAATTCGGCCAGGCGCCGCTCGATGGCCGGCAGCGCGCTTTCATCGCCGATCAGCCAGTGCCATTCGAATTCCCTGGGCACCCGCATGCTGCCGCGTGGACCGGCCACGCCGATCCACTGGCCCAGCGGCGCGTTGAGCGCCCAGGCAGCGGCCGGGCCGGTGTTGTGCAGCGCGAATTCGATCTCCAGCTCGCCGCGCTCGAGGTCGTAGCGCAGCGGCGTGTAGTCGCGCGTGACTGGACGTTCGCCGCTGAAGCTCGGACGGCCGTCGACGATGGCCGGCAGGTTCGGACGCTCCAGGCCGTCCTGCGGCAGGATGAATTTCAGATGGTCGTCAAAGCCGGTGCTGACAAAGCCGGCCAGCTCGGGGCCCCCGAGCGTGACGCGCACGAAGCCGGGGGTCACGCTTTCGCGCTTGAGCAGCTGCAGGTGGCGCGCAGCAAAGGGATGGCGCTGGCGCTCGACACGCAGGGGCTGGGGGGAATTTGTCTCGGTTGAAGTGGTGGTCATTCGGGCCTGTGGCGTAAAATGTTGATTTAGTCAACGAAATATCTGCGATCTCGTTGATTTTGTCAACTATAAAATCCACACCGCGATGACTCCCAATCACCCCTCCGACGTGTTTGACGCCATGCACGACCTGATGCATGCCTACCGCCACCGCATGCGCGCCGCGATGCAGGCCGAGCTCACGCCCAACGAGGCGCGCGCGCTGCTGTTTGTCGGCCGCCATCCGATGCGCACGCAAAAGGACCTGGTCGAGCACAGCGGCAACGACAAGGCGCAGATCGCGCGCATGCTCGGCACGCTCGAGGAAAAAGGCTGGCTCGAGCGCGTGCCCCACGCCCAGGACGCCCGCAGCCGTTGCCTGCGGCTGAGCCCCGCAGGAGAAGCCGTGTTCGAGCGCATGCGCGAGCGGCGCAGAAGCATCACGGCGCGGATGCTGCAGGATTTTTCTGCCGAGGAGCAGCGGGTGCTGGGGGGGTTGCTGGGGAGGATGTTGGGGAATCTGGAGAGGGAGTGAGGGTAGTGAGACGAAGTGCGTTTATTGAGTGCAGGCCCGTTACCCTTCGACAGGCTCAGGGCGAACGGAGGAAAAACCGTACGCCCTGAGCCTGTCGAAGGGTGGACGTCCCACCCTCAATCCACCGCAAACGGCACCCTCGCCGCCACCGCACACATCAATTCATACCCCAGCGTCCCCCCCGCCGCCGCGACTTCATCGATCGACAGCCGCGCCCCCGTCGATGCCTGCCCCCACAACGTGACCTCGCTGCCCATGCCCGCGCCCTCGATCGGCGTCAGGTCGACGTTGATCATGTCCATGCTGACCCGGCCCAGCACGCGCGTGCGCTGGCCGTTGACCAGCACCGGTGTGCCCGTGCTGCACGAGCGCGGGTAGCCGTCGGCATAGCCACAGGCCACGATGCCCACCGTCATCGGGCCGTCGGCCCTGAAGATCGAGCCATAGCCCAGCGTGTCGCCGGCCTGCATCTGCTGCACGCCGATCACGCGCGTCGACAGCGTCATCGCCGGCTGCAGCGCCCAGTCGTGGTCCGTGTGCCGCGGATGGTCGGGCGAGCTGCCATAGAGCACGATGCCAGGGCGCACCCAGTCGCAGCGCACCTGCGCGTCCTCGGCCAGCGCCAGCGTCGCGGCGCTGTTGCACAGGCTGCGCTCGCCGGGCAGGTCGCGCGTGGCCTCGTGGAACACGCCCAGCTGGTGGCCCACGCCGCGCTCGCCGTCGGCGTCGCTGAAATGGCTGATGAAGGAGATCTCGTCGACCTGGGGCAGCGCGTTGAGCCGCGCCCAGGCCGAGCGGTAGCGCGCGGCGGGAAAGCCCAGCCGGTTCATGCCCGAGTTCATCTTCAGGAACACGCGGTGACCGACCTGCGTCTTGTGCGCGGCCAGCCAGTCGATCTGCTCGTCGCAATGCACGACATGCCACAGGCCCAGGCGCGAGCACAGCTCGAGGTCGCGTGGCTCGAACGCGCCTTCGATCAGCAGGATCGGCCCGCGCCAGCCGAGCTGGCGCACGCGTTCGGCCTCGGCCAGGTCGAGCAGCGCGAAGCCGTCGGCACCGCGCAGGGCCTCGAAGGCGTGTTCAATGCCATGCCCATAGGCATTGGCTTTGACGACCGCCCATAGTTTGGCATCCGGCACCGCCTGGCGCACGCGTTCGAGGTTATGGCGCAAGGCGCCGGAATGGATGGTGGCAAGGATGGGACGCGGCATGGTTCTGAAGCAAACGGAGACAGGGAATTCTGGCACTGCCGGGCCGAAGCTGCGTGTTATAACCAGCGCTCACTGCGTTTGAGTCCTCCACTACCCTGGCAAAGGCTTTGCTGATGTCCATTCCAGCCATTCCATGAAGCGCGGTTTCTACACCATCATGTCGGCGCAGTTTTTCAGCTCGCTGGCCGACAACGCCTTGTTCGTGGCCGCGGTGGAGCTGCTGCGCACGGGCGGTGCGCCAGAGTGGCAACGCGCCGCCCTGGTGCCGATGTTTGCATTGTTCTATGTGATCCTCGCGCCTTTTGTCGGTGCATTCGCGGACGCCCAGCCCAAGGGGCGGGTCATGTTCTTCAGCAATGCCATCAAGGTCATCGGCTGCCTGATGATGCTGTTCGGCCACCATCCGCTGGTGGCCTATGCCGTGGTCGGCCTGGGCGCGGCCGCCTACTCGCCGGCCAAGTACGGCATCCTGACCGAGCTGCTGCCCGCGTCCCAGCTGGTCAAGGCCAATGGCTGGATCGAAGGCCTGACCATCACCTCGATCATCCTGGGCGTGCTGCTGGGCGGCCAGCTGGTCGGGCCGGTGCTGTCGTCCTATCTGCTCGGATTGAACCTGCCCGGGGTCGAGAGCGCCGCCGAGGCCTCGATTGCCGCGCTGGTGCTGATCTACGTGCTTGCGGCCTGGATCAACACCCGCATCCCCCACACCGGCGTGACCATGCGTCCGCTGCGCCAGGACCCGGACAAGAGCCTGATGAGCAACACGCTGGCGCTGCTGCCCGACTTCTGGGTCTGCAGCCAGCGCCTGTGGACGGACAAGCTCGGCCAGATCTCGCTGTCGACCACGACGCTGTTCTGGGGCGTGTCGGGCAACCTGCGCTACATCGTGCTGGCCTGGAGCGCCGCGGCGCTGGGCTACAGCACCACGCAGGCGTCTTCGCTGGTCGGGGTCGTGGCCATCGGCACGGCCGTGGGCGCGGTGGCCGCATCGAGCTACATGAAGCTCGAGACCGCCACGCGCGTGATTCCCATGGGCATTGCCATGGGCGTGCTGGTGATCTGCATGAACTTCATCGACAGCATCTGGATTGCCGTGCCCTTCCTGATCGTGCTCGGAGGCCTCGGCGGCTTCCTGGTCGTGCCGATGAACGCGCTGCTGCAGCACCGCGGCCACAACCTGATGGGCGCGGGCCGCTCGATCGCGGTGCAGAACTTCAACGAGCAGGCCTGCATCCTGCTGCTGGGCGCGTTCTACAGCCTGTCGACCAAGCTCGGGCTGTCGGCGTTTGGCGCGATCACGCTGTTTGGCATCGCGGTTGCCAGCATCATGTGGGTCATCGGCCGCTGGCATGCCCACAACTGCAAGCACTACCCGCGCGAAGTGGTGCGGCTGCGCAAGATTGCCCGCCAGGACGATAGTCACTAAATGCACCCCCTGAGCGACTTACGTCGCTTCCCCCTCTCATCCTTCGGTGGAGGGGGGCGCCCGGCGAGGGACGGCAGCCTCGGTGCGGGGGGCCCGCCTAGGGGCGGCCCTTCCTCGCTGCCCCTGAGCTGGGACACGCCAGTTGCAACTGGCTATGAGCATTGCAAACGCCATGTTGAGTCAGTTCCAACAATTGCTTTCGGTGGCCCAGGATGCATTCGCACAGGCGCCCTGCTTTTCCAGGCATAAGCTAGCAGCTGGTTCGACGCACAAAGGATGACCATGGCTGACGACACCCCGAGCTCCCTCCACGACTTCAGCGCCACCGATATCGACGGCCAGGAAGTGCCGCTGTCGCGCTACCAGGGCCGGGTGCTGTTGATCGTCAACACCGCCAGCGCCTGCGGCTTCACGCCGCAGTACGCCGGCCTGCAGGCGCTGCATACGCAATATTTCGACAGCGGGCTGACGGTGCTGGGCTTCCCCTGCAACCAGTTCGGTCATCAGGAAAAAGGCAGCGCCGAGGAGATCGCGCAATTTTGCGAGCGCAATTTCGGCGTGCAGTTTCCACTGATGAACAAGATCGAGGTCAATGGCGAGGGTGCCCATCCGTTGTACCGCTGGCTCACGGCGCAGGCGCCGGGGCTGCTGGGCAGCCGGGCCATCAAGTGGAATTTCACCAAGTTCCTGATCGGCCGCGACGGCCAGGTGATCCGGCGCTATGCGCCGCAGGATGCACCGGCCAAGCTGGCCCAGGATATCGAGGCGGCGCTGGCTGAAAATTAGGCCCGCCGCTGTTTGTGTCGGAACGGCCCGGCAGCAAAAATCAGGCCCCCACGCTTGCTCGCTGCGCGTAGCGCGCTGCCCCCCGAGGGGGCGCGTTTTGCCTTGGGGCGGCCCGGCAGCAAAACAAAAAGCCCCGGACGCTTGCGCGCACGGGGCTTGCTCGACACCAGCGGCTGAGCCGCTGCCAGGGCGTCAGGCCTGGTCGTCGGCCGGCTCGGCAGGAGCCGCAGCAGCCGAGGCTGCCTCAGCGGAGGCTGCCTCTGCTGAGGCTGCCTCGGCGGAGGCTGCCTGCTCCTGTGCCAGCGCCTTGCGCCGGCGTGCACGCTCGATGGTCTGGGCCGCGGTGCGCGCCACCATGCCATACATGTCGGCAAAGGCCTCCAGGTCCTGGCCGCTGGCCTCGAAGGCGCGCAGCAGGGCTTCGTCCTTGGCGGCTCGCATCGCGGCTTCGGCCAGCGCCTCGTCGACCAGCGCGTTGGTTGCGTCATCGCGGGTCTGCACGCGCTCGGCATAGGCTTCGCGGCTCAGGCCCGAGGCTTCGAATGCCTGGATGATGCGGTTGCCCAGCTTGGGGCGCAGGTCCTCATTGGAGCGCTGCTGGCGGCGGCGGAACACTTCAAGCAGCGCGTGATGCACATGCTCGGGCGCCATGGCTTCGACGGGCTGGCCCTGCAGGTCGTGGCGCGGCTGGCCCGCGGCCACGGCCGTGAGGTAGCGCGACGAGCGCGTATGGATGGACAGCGCCACCTTCAGGCCATCGCGGTCAAAGGCTTCGGGCTGGGCTTCGAGCAGGTCCTGGAAGATGCCGCGCTTCATCGGCAGCGGCGTTTCGCCAAACAGCTGCGGATAGAGCTCGGCCAGCTTCAGCAGCAGCGGGTGCTGGCTGCGCGGCACCTGGGCGGTACCGCTATTGCGCTCAGCCGGGCCGCGACCGGCCGGGCCGCGTTCGGCCTGGCCGCGCTCGGCGACAGGGGCGGCGCCATCGGCACGGCGCCCGCGACCCTGGCCGCCACGGCCCTGGCCGCCACGGCTTCGGCCACCACGGCTGCGCGGTTGGGAGGAGGAATCAGCCGCTGCTGAAACTTCAGCGCCGGTGTCAGCCTGCGAGGCGGGCACAGCGGGGACATCCCCGTTGGCCGGGGCCGCAGCATTCTGTTCTTGTGGTTCAGACACGGGATCGGTCATGGCGTAGCGCAGCTCAATGCAATAAAAGACAACCTCGCATCATGCCAGCATTGGCAATCGCTGGACAGTGGCGTTGTTTCTTGGCGGGGTTGGGGACCGGCCATCCTTCGCTCCTTCGACAAGCTCAGGATCAGGGCGAAAGGATGGATGCCGTTCGTGCTGAGCCTGTCGAAGTACGTCTGCGCCTCTCGTGAATTCCTCAACTGGAACGATCTGTCGGCAGCGCCTCATCAAGCACTTCAATCCAATGCCGCACCGGCACCCCGGTGCCCCCTTGCAAATGCGTGATGCACCCGATATTCGCCGACAGGATCGCCACCGGCGGCGCTTCGCCGCAGGCCTCGCCCAGCGCGCCGAGCTTGCGCTCGCGCAGTTGACCGGCAATTGCCGGCTGCAGCACCGAGTAGGTGCCCGCCGAGCCGCAGCACAGGTGCGACTCGGTGCGCGCCACGCGCAGGTCGAAGCCGAGCTGGCCCAGATGCGTCTCGACGCCGCCGCGCAGCTTCTGGCCGTGCTGCAGCGTGCAGGGCGGGTGGTAGGCCATGGGGCCGGCGGGCGGCGCGATGCGGCCCTGCAGGCGCTGCGCCAGCTCGGGCAGCAGTTGCGGCAGCAGCTCGCTCAGGTCGCGCGTGAGCGCGCTGATGCGCGCGGCCTTGGCGGCATAGGCCGGGTCGCCGCGCAGCACATGGCCATAGTCCTTGACGGTGACGCCGCAGCCCGAGGCGTTCATCACGATGGCTTCGACCGCGCCGCTTTCGACATCAGGCCACCAGGCGTCGATATTGGCGCGCATCTGCACCATCGCGCCATCCTGGTCGTTCAGGTGGAACTTCACGGCGCCGCAGCAGCCGGCCTTGGGCGCAATCACCGTCTGGATGCCGGCGGCATCGAGCACGCGCGCGGTCGCGTAATTGATGCGCGGCAGCATCGCGGGCTGCACGCAGCCGGCCAGCAGCAGCACCTTGCGCGCATGCTCGCGCTTGGGCCATGGGCCGGTCTCGCGCGGTGCCGGCACCTTGGCCTTGAGCGCCGCGGGCAGCAGCGGGCGCACCGCCTGGCCCAGCTTCATGGCCGGCGCGAACAGCGGCGAGCTGATGCCTTCCTTGAGCGCCCAGCGCGTGAGGCGCTCGCCCAGCGGCCGCTCGACCTGCTCGTCGACCAGCTTGCGGCCGATATCGACGAGGTGGCCGTACTGCACGCCGCTGGGGCAGGTGGTTTCGCAGTTGCGACAGGTCAGGCAGCGGTCGAGATGCAGCTGCGTGGCGCGCGTCGGCGTCTGGCCTTCGAGCACCTGCTTGATCAGGTAGATGCGCCCGCGCGGGCCGTCGAGCTCGTCGCCCAGCAGCTGGTAGGTCGGGCATGTGGCGGTGCAGAAACCGCAATGCACGCATTTGCGCAGGATGGCTTCGGCCTCGGCGCCCTCGGGCGTGCCGCGCAAGGCGGGGGCAAGTTGGGTTTGCATGGCGTGGGTAAAAAAATGCCGGCTCAGGCCAGGGGCTGCAGGCGCCCGGGGTTGAAGATGCCGGCCGGATCGAAGGCCTGCTGCAAACGCGCCTGCAGCGCCGCCAGCGCGGGTTGAAGCGGCGCGGCAGGCGGCTGTGCCGGTGTGGAATGGTGCTGCGCATGGAACATCTGCGCCGCGCCGCCGACCTGCGCCGCCAGCGCCTGCAGCGCCGGGCCCAGTGCGCGCGGCGCCTGCACCCAGCGCAGCGCGCCATGCCACTCGACCAGCGGCCCGCGCGCGCCTTCGGGCAGCGCCAGCACCGGCGCCTGGGCCGGCACCGACAGGCGCCACAGCGCCAGATCGGGCTGCGCCAGGCGCTCGCGGAACCAGGGCAGCTGGTGGTCGCGGCAGGCATCCCAGTCGGCGGCCACCCGCGCGTTGTCCTGGCGCTCGCCGCCCAGCACGCCGCAGGCCGACTGCACCGCGGCCTTGGCGCCGCGCAGGCGCAAAAACAAGGTGCCCTGGCCGGCATCCTCGAGCCAGCAGCTGGCGTTCAGCGGCAGCGGCTGGCCGCCCCAGGTATTGAGCCACTGCAGCGCCTGGGCCTGCGTGCATTCGAAGCGCAGCGTGGCCTCGCCCGGGGCCTGTGGCAGCACCTTGAGGCTGACTTCGGTGAGCAACCCCAGCGTGCCCCAGGAGCCCGCCATGAGGCGCGAGACGTCATAGCCCGCGACGTTCTTCATCACCTGGCCGCCAAAGCGCAGCAGCTCGGCGCGGCCGTTGAGGATTTCGACCCCCAGCATGTAGTCGCGCACCGCGCCCACGCTCGCGCGTGCCGGCCCGCTCAGGCCCGCGGCCACCATGCCGCCAACCGTCGCGCCCGCGGCGAAATGCGGAGGATCAAAAGGCAGGCACTGGCCCTGCGCGGCGAGCAGCGCCTGCAGCTCGGCGAGCGACGTGCCGGCACGCGCCGTGACGACCAGCTCGCTGGGCTCGTAGCTCAGCACGCCCTGGAGCTGGCGCGTGTCGAGAACTTCGCCCTCCAGCGCGCGCGCATGAAAATCCTTGCTGCCGCCGCCGCGCAGGCGCAACGGGGTCCGGTCGGCAACGGCGCCGCGCACGCGCTCGGTGATCTGGCTGAGGGTTGAATCCATGCCGTGATCGTAGCGCCAGGGCCTGCTTCGCAACCGGGGCGGGGGCGTGAATTTTTTGCACGCGGGGCGTGAAGCTTGGCGTTTGGAAGACGTCCACCCTTCGACGGGCTCAGGGCGAACGGTGGAAACGAAAAAAAGCCCACCAAAGGTGGGCCAAGTTCCAGCGTCCGAGGAGAACGTGGTATTCGCAATGGTTCGGCAGCGCAGGACCCAGCCACCAGCCAGGGCCCTGCGCGCCAGGCGCTTACCGCACGTAGGCGGTTTCGCCGTGGGAGCTGATGTCCAGACCCTGGCGCTCTTCTTCCTCGCTGACCCGCAGGCCGACCAGAAGATCCGCGATCTTGTAGGAAGCGAAAGCCACGACACCCGACCAGACCAGCGTCACGAGCACGCTCTTGACCTGCACCCAGACCTGGTGACCCATGGAGTAGTTGGCTGGCTCGATACCGCCCAGGCTGGCCGCGCAGAACACGCCAGTCAGGATGGCGCCGACGATACCGCCGACACCGTGCACGCCAAACACGTCAAACGCGTCATCGGCACCCAGCATGCGCTTGAGACCACCCACGCCCCACAGGCACAGGGGGCCGGCAATCAGGCCCATCACAATGGCGCCCATCGGGCCGACGAAACCGGCGGCAGGCGTGACCGCCACCAGACCGGCAACGGCACCCGAGATCGCACCCAGCATCGAAGCCTTGCCCTTGTGCAGCGCTTCGGCAGCCAGCCACGCCAGGGTGGCGGCGCCGGTGGCCAGGATGGTGTTGACGAAAGCCAGACCAGCGACGCCGTTGGCGGCACCGGCCGAGCCGGCGTTGAAGCCGAACCAGCCCACCCACAGCAGGGCGGCACCGACCATGCTCAGCGTCAGGCTGTGCGGGGCCATCGATTCCTTGCCGAAGCCCAGGCGCTTGCCGATGACGTAGGCACCGACCAGACCGGCGATACCGGCGTTGATGTGCACCACGGTGCCGCCGGCGAAGTCCAGCGCGCCGTCCGCGGCCAGCAGGCCACCGCCCCAGACCATGTGGGCCATCGGGATGTAGCTGAAGGTGAACCACAGCACGGCAAACACCAGCACGGCAGCGAACTTGATGCGCTCGGCAAACGAGCCGACGATCAGCGCCACGGTGATGGCGGCAAACGTGGCCTGGAAGGACACGAACACGTACTCGGGAATGGTCTTGAGCGCGCTCGACAGCGTGTCAGGGGTGATGCCCTTGAGGAACAGCTTGTCGAAGCCACCGAAGAACTTGCCTTCGCCGCCGAAAGCCAGCGTGTAGCCGTAGATGGCCCACAGCACGGTGATCAGCGAGAAGATCACGAAGACCTGCATCAGCACCGACAGCATGTTCTTGGAGCGGCCCAGGCCGCCGTAGAACAGTGCCAGGCCGGGGATGATCATCAGGATCACGAGCACGGTCGACGTCAGCATCCAGGCGGTGTCGCCGGAGTTGAGCACGGGCGCTTCCTCGGCAGCAGCAGGGGCTGCGGCCACGGGAGCGGGAGCAGCCACAGCGGCGGCTTCGGGAGCCGGAGCAGCGGCGACAGGCGCAGCGGCAGCGGCTTCAGGGGCCGGAGCCACCGCAGCAGCCGCAGGTTCCACCGCGGTGGTCGCGGGCGTCTGCGCCAAGGCGATACCGCCTGACAGCAGGCTCATGCCCAGGCACAGGGAGGCAAGCAATTTTTTCATGGCAACAATCTTTCTGATCGGTACGAAGGCAGGCCTCAGAGGGCTTCCTGGCCGGTCTCGCCGGTGCGGATGCGCACCACCTGCTCGAGGTGGGAAACGAAGATCTTGCCGTCGCCGATCTTGCCGGTGCGGGCCGCGGCCTCGATAGCTTCGAGCGCACGGTCGACCATCTCGTCGGCAATGGCGGCCTCGATCTTCAGCTTGGGCAGGAAGTCGACCACGTACTCGGCGCCGCGGTACAGCTCGGTATGGCCCTTTTGCCGACCGAAGCCCTTGACTTCGGTCACGGTAATGCCCTGCACGCCGATGTCGGACAGTGCTTCGCGCACTTCATCGAGCTTGAAGGGTTTGATGATGGCGGTCACCATTTTCATGAGTCATTCCTCGTTGGACGGGGGCGCCGGGCGCCCCCTAGCATTACAGGGCCTTGGTCAGCGAGACCACGAAGCGGTTCTTGTTGACGTAACCAAAATGGTTCTTCTTGTTGGCGCCGACGAGGGCCGCGCCCAGCGACAGGCCGTCGCCGAAGTCATAGGCACCGCCCACGCTGTAGTCGGCGTAGTTCGGCGTGGCATCGACATCGCTCGAGAAGCGCGTGTAGCCGACCGAAGCCTTGAGGGTGACCTTGGGCGCGACTTCCTGGGCAAATGCCAGGTTGAAGTAGCCGGTGTTGCGACCGCCCTCGAAACCGAAGTACTTCTTCGACACGGTGTGCGAATACTTGGCCGTCAGCGGGCCGAAGCCGGCCGCGCCGTAGATTTCGGTGGTGTTGGCCACGCTGCCACCTGGGTAGACATAGGTCAATGCACCCAGATCCCAGTTCACGCCGCCGCCTTCGAACTTGTAGCCGCCGTAGAAATCGCTTTCCAGCGAGTTGCCCGGCACCCAGTCGACGCTGGAGTTCCAGTTGCCCACATACCAGCCGGTATCGGCAAAGGTGTAGTCGAAACCGCCTTGCAGCGCCGGCTTGAAGGCCTTGGAGCGGCTGGCGTCCTGGTCCTGTCCGCGGAACTTGTAATTGCTGGTCAGGCTGACATTGGCGGTCAGCTGAGCGCTGGCCAGCATGGGCAGGGCGGCGACAATGGCAACACCGACGGTCTTCATCCAAGTACGGGACATGAGGCTCTCCAGTTGTAAAAATTTTCGACAAACGGTGAAAAGCATGAACTGTGCCAAGCCGGGTAGGTCGAAGCCGCCACGGTGTGCAGGTATCGAAGAAAGGACATGGTGTGCGCAGCGCACCGGGTTGGTGCACATCCAGCCGTTTGCATGACCAGGTTGGTGCGCCGAAGTGGGTAACGCACCAAGGTCATCGTGGTGCAGGCATTTCATGCCCCCGGTTCAGGGGTGCCAGTGTGAAGTGCGCACTGCCGAGGTGCCATCAGTTCCCATGGTGCCGGTAGTGCCGGCCAGGGCATATGACAGCTGCTTGGCGGTAGCCAGCAGCATCTGCACCAGCGTCTCGAGCTTTTCCTGCGGCAGGCGCGAGGCCGGCCCCGAGATGCAGACCGAGCCGTACAGACGCCAGTGCATGCCGAACACCGGCGCCGAAACCGTCGCCACCCCCTGCTCGCGCTCGCCGATCGAATGGTGGTAGCCGCGTTCGCGGATCTGCTCGTAGAGCGCACCCGGTTCGCCCGAGAAAGCCAGGATCACACGACCCGGCGAGCCCTTGTCCAGCGGCAGCTCCTCGCCCATGCGCACATGGTGGCGCAGCGCGTGCGCGCCTTCGACACGCATGATGCAGATGCGCGCATTGCCTTCGCGCACATAGAAGGCCGCGCTTTCCCCGCAAGCCAGGCTCAGGGCACGCAGCGCCGGCTCCAGCACGTTCTGCACGTCGAAGCCCGCCTTGTAGCGCGCGCCAAGCCAACCCGCGGCCGGGCCCAGGCGCCAATCGCCGTCCTCGCGCTGCACCATGTAGCCATGGTGGGCCAGCGTGCGCGCCAGCCGCAGCACGGTGGTCTTGTGCAGCCCGCAGCGTCGGCTCAACTCGGCCAGGGACAGTTGGGACTCGCCCAGCGCGTAGGCGCCGAGCAGCTGCATCGCGCGCGACACCGCGGTCACGAAGCCATTGGATGCTGCGGGGTCGGCATCCGGCTCGGGCGTGTCGGCCATCATCGGCTGCGGTGCTTTCTGCGAAGACCCGGCGCGCGGCATTTTCTTTATCGAGGAATCTTTGATCGAGGACGTCTTCATCTCGCAATGTGTTTCATTCCATGAAACGCCATTGTATGCGTTGAAACGTTTTTTTAAACTGCAGCGCAACTGCCGTCGCGCATTGCGGCAGTCCATAAATACATCAACGGAGACAAGACATATGCCATCGACACGTCGTTTTCACACGTTCGCCGCGCGCCTTTGCGCCGCCGCCCTGGGGCTGGCTGCGGCCGCCCTGCCCCTGGCCAGCGCACAGGCGCAAGCCGCCTATCCGAACAAGCCGATCCGCCTGATCGTGCCCTTCCCGCCCGGCGGCGGCACGGACATGATCGCGCGCACCGTGGCGCAAAAGCTCACCGACATGCACCAGTGGACGGTGGTCATCGACAACCGCCCCGGCGCGGGCGGCAACCTGGGGGTCGACGCCGCGGCCAAGGCCGCGCCCGATGGCTACACGCTGGTGATGGGCCAGACCAGCAACCTGGCGATCAACCCCGCGCTGTACGCCAAGCTGCCCTACGACCCGCTCAAGCACCTGACGCCGGTGGCGCTGGTGTCCTCTTCGCCGATCGTGATGGTCACGGCCGCCACCTCGCCCTACAAGACCATTGCCGATGTCGTGGCCGCGGCCAAGACCAAGCCCGACGGCATCACGCTGGGCTACTCGGGCAACGGCACCGTGGCCCACCTTGCGGGTGAACTGGCCCAGAACGCCGCCGGCATCAAGCTGCGCCATGTGCCCTACAAGGGCGCGTCCCAGGCCATGACCGATGTGGTCAGCGGCCAGATCGATCTCTACATGTCGGCCATCCCCACGCTGATCGGCCAGGTGCGCACCGGCAAGATGCGCGCGATCGCGGTGACCTCCTCCAAGCGCTCGGCACAGCTGCCGCAGGCGCCGACGCTGGCCGAGTCCGGCTACAAGGACTTCGAGGCCATCACCTGGTTCGGCATCCTGGCCCCGGCTGGAACGCCGCCGGCCATCGTGCAGCAGCTCAACAAGGCCATCAACCAGGCACTGCAGCAGCCCGACACGGCCGAGCGCCTGCGCAGCGAAGGCGGCGAGGTGCTCGGCGGCACGTCGGAAAGCTTCCAGCAGCTGCTCAAGACCGAAATCCCGCGCTGGGCACGGATCGTCAAGGATTCGGGCGCCGGCCTCGACTGACACGCCGCGCGGCCCCTCGGGGCAGCCCTTGCGCACCTCCTACCGATGACAGGGCCTGCCAGATGGCAGGTCCGCGGGCCGCGCACGCCCGCAAATCCTGCGCACCTCCATTTCCACCAGAACCAGCACCATGACCCAACTTCCAGAAATCATCCGCGACATCGAACGTGTGGCCCCCGAAGTCGTGCAAAAAGCCGCCGCCTTCCAGGCCGCGATCCTGGCCGACGTCGCCGGCCGCCGCGGCACCATGCATGGCCGCGTCGCCCCCGTGCAGCAGGACATGAAAGTCGCGGGCCCGGCCTTCACCGTCGAAGTGCGCCCCGGCGACAACCTGATGATCCACGCCGCGATTGCGCTGGCCCAGCCCGGCGACGTGCTGGTGATCGACGGCAAGGGCGACCTCACGGCGGCGCTGATGGGCACGCTGATGCTCAGCGCCTGCAAGAAGCTGGGCCTGGCCGGCGTGATCGTCGACGCGGCCATCCGCGACAAGCTCGAAATCCTGGACCTGGACTTTCCGGTGTTCAGCGCCGGCTTCAACCCCGCGGGCCCGACCAAGTACGTGCCCGGCCGCATCAACCATCCGATCTCCGCGGGCGGCACCACCGTCAACCCCGGTGACCTGGTCGTGGGCGACGCCGATGGCGTGGTCGTGATCGAGCGCGCCAAGGCCCCCGCAATGCTGGCGCTGGCCGACAAGAAAGTCGCCGACGAAGCCGCGCGCCTTGAAGCCATCGCGCGTGGCGACACCGCCTCCAAATGGCTGCCCGCCGCGCTGCGCGCCGCCGGCATGCTCAAGGAAGGAGAGTCGCTGTGAGCACCATCCTCGTCACTGCCGCAGACCTCGCGCCGCAGGCGCTGGCGCTGCTGACGGACCATGAAATCATCTACGCGGGCAAGGTCCCGACCGAGGAAAGCCTGGTCGCGCTGTGCCGCGCGCATGACCCGGTGGCGATCATCGTGCGCTACGGCAAGGTGGGCGCGGCCGTCATGGACGCCGCGCCGTCGCTCAAGGTGATCTCCAAGCACGGCAGCGGCACGGACACCATCGACAAGGAGGCGGCGCAGGCGCGCGGCATCGAAGTCGTCGCGGCCGTGGGCGCGAACGCCGCGGCGGTGGCCGAGCAGGCGCTGGCACTGCTGCTGGCTTGCGCCAAGTCAGTGGTCGAGCTCGATGCGCGCATGCACGGCGGTCACTGGGACAAGGCCACGCACAAGAGCCTGGAGCTGGGCGGGCGCACCATCGGCCTGATCGGCCTGGGCGCGATCGGCCAGCGCTTCGCGCGCATGGCCGATGCGCTGGGCATGCGCGTGATCGGCTTCGATCCCTATGCGCGCAACCTGCCCGATTACCTCCAGAGCGTGGACCTCGAGACGATCTGGCGCGAGTCCGATGTGGTGTCGCTGCACTGCCCGCTCACGGCCGACAACCAGGCACTGCTCAACGCCGGCACGCTCGCACAGTGCAAGCGCGGCGTGATCATCGTCAATACCGCGCGCGGCGGCCTGATCGACGAAGCAGCGCTGCTGACCGCCGTGCGCTCGGGCCAGGTCATGGCCGCCGGGCTCGACAGCTTTGCCGTGGAGCCGATGACCGCCGGACACCCGTTCCAGCACGAGCCGCACTTCGTGCTGAGCCCGCACATCGGCGGCGTGACCGGCGATGCCTATGTGAACATGGGCGTGGGCGCGGCCAGGAACCTGCTGCAGGTGCTGGCGCGCGCGGGCGCCGAGGCGCACTGACCCTTGCAGACCCACTAGAACCGCGGGCGGCCCCGCGCCGCACCGTGGCCCCGCGTTCTCATCCGGAGACAATTCCATGCATTCCTTCGCCAAGACCCTGATCGCCGCCTGCGCCCTCGCCGCCGCCACGGTGCACGCGGCCTTTCCCGACCGTCCCATCACCATGGTCGTGCCCTATGCACCCGGCGGCTCCGCCGACGCGGTGGCGCGCCTGCTGGCAACGCATATCGGCACCAAGCTCAATACCAGTGTGATCGTGGAGAACCGCGCGGGCGCAAGCGGCACGATTGGCGCAAGCCATGTCGCCAGGGTGCCCGCCGACGGCTACACCATGCTCTACGACGCGACGCCCTATTCGATCAACCCCCACCTGTTCCCCAAGATGCCGTATGCGGCCAGTGCGCTGCAGCCGCTGTCTCTGGTGCTGCTCGCGCCCAACATGGTCGTCGTGCCCGCAAACTCGCCCTTCAGGAACATCAACGACCTGATCGCCAAGGCCAAGGCCCGGCCGGGCAAGATCAACTTCGCGTCTGGCGGCAGCGGCACGGTGCAGCGCCTTGCCGCCGAGCTGTTTCGCCAGCAGCTCAAGCTCGACATGGTGCATGTGCCCTACAAGAGCGGCGGCCCGGCGATTGCCGACGTGATCGGCGGCCAGGTGGACTTCATGTTCAGCACCATGGCGGCGTCGTATCCGCTGGTTTCGGGCGGCAAGCTGCGGGCGCTGGCGATATCGTCGCCGGAGCGCGCCAGGCGCCTGCCCGATGTGCCCACGGTGGCCGAAGCGGTGATTCCGGGCTATGAAGTCTACGAATGGAACGGTGTGTTCCTGCCCGCCGGAACGCCCGCGGCCATCGCCAGCAAGCTGCAGCAGACCCTGGTCGAGGTGCTCAAGGACGACGTGGTGCGGCAGCGCCTGGACGACTTGGGCGCCAAGCCCATCGGCTCCACACCCGCGGAATTCGCCGCGTTCCTCGGCAAGGAAGACGCCAAGTGGGGCGAGGTCGTGCGCAAGGGCGACATCAAGCAGGACTGAACATGACGCTGCCCGCGCTTTCCCGACCCGTGCCGCATTCGGTCGGCCTCCACCGCCCGGCGCGCCAGCTGCCCGTGCTCGCCTGCGATTCCCACATGCACATCTTCGCGCCGGAGTTCGCGCCCTCGCCGCACTGGCAGCGCACGCCGCCCGATGCGCGCGTGGACGCGTACCGGCAGCTGCAGCAACGCCTGGGCACCTCGCGCACGGTGGTGGTCACGCCGTCCACCTATGGCACCGACAACGCCTGCACGCTCGATGCGCTGCGCCAGCTGGGCACCGAGGCACGCGGCGTGGCCGTGGTGGGCCAGGACGTGGGCGATGCCCAACTGCAGGATCTGGCGGCGCAGCGCGTGTGCGGGCTGCGCGTGAACTTTGTCTCGCCGCAATCCTGGGGCGAAACCACCGCGCAGATGCTGCAAACGCTGGCCAGCAAGATCGCGGGCGCCGGCTGGCATATCCAGCTGTTTGCGCACCCCGGGCAGATCGTGGCGCTGGCCCCCGTGCTGCAGGCGCTGCCGGTGCCGCTGGTCATCGACCACATGGGCCTGCTCGATCCGGCGCAGCCGGAGACCGCGGCCCAGGCGCTGATCCTTCGATGGCTCGATGCCGGCAATACCTGGGTCAAGCTCTCGGGTGCGTACATGCGCTCGCAGGTACATGGCCCGACCTACGCCGACACCCTGCCCTGGGGCCGCGCGCTGGTGCAGGCCGCGCCCGAGCGGCTGGTCTGGGGCAGCGACTGGCCGCACACCACCGAAACGCCGGGCACGGTCGACGATGCCGATCTCGTCGACCTGCTGCAGCGCTGGTGCGACTCGGACGCGATGATGGACCCTATCCTCGTGGACAACCCGGCGCGGCTCTATGGTTTCGCGCCCTCTGGCGCCTGAGCGGCGCTGCCTTGAAAAGAAAGTGCTCACCATGTTCCTGCTGCAAGCCCCCGAAGTGCGCGAACTGTCGCCCTTCACCTCGATGCCCGAATCGATGCGCCGGCGCGAGCGCAGCGCCTGGGCCGATGCCAACCGCGGCGGCGCGACCACCGATTCCTTTCTCGAAGGCCCGGTGTTCGACGCGGCCGGCAATCTCTATGTGGGCGACATCCCCTGGGGCCGCATCTTTCGCATTGATCCGCAAGGCGTTTGGAGCCTGGTGGCCGAGTACGACGGCGAACCCAACGGCATGAAGTTCCTCGATGCCGACACGCTGCTGATCACCGACTACAAGAACGGCCTGATGCGCCTCGATGTGCGCAGCGGCGCCGTGACACCCTTGCTCGAGCGCCGCAACAGCGAGCGTTTCAAGGGCGTCAACGACCTGGTCTTCGATGCCGAAGGCAACCTGTACTTCACCGACCAGGGCCAAAGCGGCCTGCACGACCCGAGCGGCCGGCTCTACCGGCTGCGCCCGAACGGCCAGCTCGACCTGCTGCTGGCGAATGTGCCCAGCCCCAACGGCGTGGCGCTGTCGCCCGACGGCCGCGTGCTGTATCTGGCCGTGACGCGCGGCAACTGCGTATGGCGCGTGCCGCTGCTGCCCGATGGCAGCGTGGCCAAGGTCAGCCAGTTCTTCACGTCCTATGGCCCGAGCGGCCCGGACGGCCTCGCGGTGGACGCCGACGGCCGGCTGCTGGTGGCCAACCCCGGCCTGGGCTATGTCTGGGTGCTCAACCAACGCGCAGAACCGGTCGAAGTGCTGCGTGGTGTGGCCGGCAGCTCGACCACGAACATGGCCTTTGGCGGCGCGGACCGGCGCACGCTGTATGTCACGGACTCGACCCATGGGCAGATCCTGCGCACCACGCTGGGGGTGGCGGGGCTGGCGCTGCATGCGGGCCGCGCCGCCTGAGCGCCAGAGGCAAGATCACTCCACATTCGGCAGCTTGGCGATCACCTTGATCTCGAATTTGAAACCATAAAGCCAGGTGACGCCGACGCCGGTCAGCGTCGGATACGGCGCCTCGCCCCAGAAGTCCGGCACGATCTTCCAGATGGCCTCGAAGTGGGCTTCGGGGTCGACCACGAACACGGTGACATCGACCACATCGTCAAATGTGCAGCCGGCTGCATTCAGCACCGCATTCAGGTTGGCGAAGGCGCGCCGCACCTGGGCTTCGAGTTCGGGCTCGGGCGAGCCGTCCTCGCGGCTGCCGACCTGGCCGGAGACAAACAGCAGGCCGTTGGCGCGCACCGCCGGCGAATAGCGGTTGCGTTCATAGAGCGCCTGGCGGCCCGGGGGGAAAACGACATCGCGTTGGTTCATGGGGTTCTTTCTTCCGTGGAGATGGAGCCCACTCTAGGCGCCGCAGCGCTTTGGATAAACCAGCGCTTGCCTCCAGCACTGTTCGTAGAATCCAAACAATCTTCCCAGGAACTGGAGTGCGAATGGACCGCTTCGACGCCATGCAGGCATTTGCCCGCGTCGTGGAAACCGGCAGCTTCACCAAGGCCGCCGCGACGCTGCACATGAGCCGCACCAGCGTCACGCAACTGGTGCAGCAGCTGGAAGCCAGGCTGCGCGTGCGGCTGCTGCACCGCACGACGCGCAAGGTCAACGTCACCGCCGATGGGGCGGCCTACTACGAGCGCGTGGTGCGCGTGCTGGCCGATGTCGACGATGCCGAAACCAGCCTGTCGGGCGCCGCGCAGGCGCCCCGGGGTCGGCTGCGCGTCGACGTGCCCAGCCCGCTGGCGCGGCTGATCCTGGTGCCGGCGCTGCCCGACTTCCACGCGCGCTATCCCGAGATCCAGCTCGACCTGGGCGTCAGCGACCGCATGGTGGACATCATTGCCGAGAACGTCGACTGCGTGGTGCGTGGCGGCCCGCTCATGGACCAGTCGCTGATGCACCGCCACATTGCCGATCTGCAGCTGGGCGTCTATGCCGCGCCCAGCTATCTCGCGCTGGCCGGCGTGCCGCTGCACCCGCACGCGCTGCAGGACACGCACCACCGCATCGTCGGCTTCCACTGGGCGCGCCATGGCAGGGCCGCGCTCTGTGCCATGGCGCGCGCAGGCGAGAGCATCGAAGTGCGTGGGCGCCACGCGCTTTCGGTCGATGACGGCAACGCCTATATCGCCGCGGGCGTGGCGGGGCTGGGCGTGCTGTGGCTGCCCGAATACATGGCCAAGGCGCACCGGGAAAGCGGCGAGCTGGTGGCGCTGTTCGAGGACTGGCAACTCGAGCCCATGCCGCTGTATCTGGCATTTGCGCCGCACCGGCATGTGAGCGCCAAGCTGCGGGTGTTCATCGACTGGGTGGCGGCGTTGATGGCGCAGCATGCGCCGGTCATGCGTGGCACTGCGGGGTAGCGCCGAGGAAGCGGTCCGGGTTTGAGCCTGTCGTGATGGTCGGGTAGGGGAGCTTGCCTACAGGCCCTGCTAGGTTCTGCCCACGTCCGGCGCCTTGGCAGTGGTGCACAGTGCTACACAGTGGTATTGCGCTCGGCGCATTGCCGAGCCCCCGTCAACCGCTGGATGAACGTCCGTGATGGCGCCTGCTGCGTGGCCTGGTCCGAGAAGACCCACCGCCATGCCCGAACGCGCGCCGTCAAGTCATCCAGCAACACCTCAGGAGAATCCAATGAACGCTGCAAAAACCATCCCACTCGCAGGCTGCAGGATGCTGGCCCTTGCCTCGCTCTTTGGCGCCACGCTGGCGCTTTCCGCTTGCGACCGCAAGCCGGAGCCCGCGGCAACCACGGCCTCGCCCCAGTCCCCATCGCCCGACGCCAGCACAGGCACCACCGGAGCGAACACTTCGGACGGAGGAAAATACGTCAACGGAACCGGCACCGGCACCCCTCCTGTCCCGGGCACGACGGGCGCGGCTACAAGCGCGACGGGTGTGGATACCGGCATGGCAGGCACGGGTACCACGGGCACGGGAATGGGCAGCTCGTCCCCGGTCGACTCGACCCCCGGCGGCCCGGGTAGCACATCGTTGGGAGCGCCCGGCACCGGCAGCGGCGCCGGCAGCGGCACCAGCAACAGCAGCACCCGCTGAGGCAACTGGCCTCGGGGTAGCGCGGCCGGCTGTACGGCCCCTGCCCACCGCAAGGTCATGGGGGTGCAGCGCAGCAGGCAGCTGCTGGCAAACTGTTTCGCGCCCGGAACAGCCCTGCCCCTGCTGCATCACGCCCATGAGCCTCGCCCTTGTTCAAAGCCGCGCCCTGCTCGGGCTGCATGCGCCCGAAGTCACGGTGGAAGTGCATCTGGCCAATGGATTGCCCAGCTTTTCGCTGGTGGGCCTGGCCGATGTCGAAGTCAAGGAAGCGCGCGAGCGCGTGCGCAGCGCGCTGATCAATGCGGGGCTCGAGTTCCCGGGCAACAAGCGCATCACGGTCAACCTCGCCCCCGCCGATCTGCCCAAGGATTCTGGCCGTTTTGATCTCCCCATCGCCATCGGCATATTGGCCGCCAGCGGCCAGATCGACGCACGCCGGTTGGCGGGCTGGGCGTTTGCCGGCGAGCTGTCGCTGTCGGGCG
Source organism: Comamonas sp. (assembly GCA_040514115.1). Taxonomy (GTDB): domain Bacteria; phylum Pseudomonadota; class Gammaproteobacteria; order Burkholderiales; family Burkholderiaceae_C; genus Comamonas. The sequence continues at coordinate 36,526 of JBEVDH010000138.1, forward strand.
AGCTGCGGCCGGTGCGCGGCGCGCTCGCCACCAGCCTGGCGCTGCACCAGCAGCGCGAGCAGGTGCAGCAGGTGCTGCCGCCGGGCAGCGCCGAGGAGGCCGCCTGGGTGCCCGAGGCACAGGTGTTCTGCGCGCGCCATCTGCTCGATGTGGTCAAGGCCTTTGTGCCGCTGCCCGAAGGCGCTGGTGAACCCGCCTGCACCCCGGGCTGGCGGCGCGTGGAAAGTGCGCCGCTGCCGGTTTGCGCCAGCAGCGCCGAGATGGCCGAGGTCAAGGGCCAGGCGCAGGCCAAGCGCGCGCTCGAGATCGCGGCCGCGGGCGGGCACAGCCTATTGCTGGTCGGCCCGCCGGGCGCGGGCAAGTCGATGCTGGCGCAGCGCTTTGCCGACCTGCTGCCGCCGATGTCGGTCGATGAGGCGCTGCAGACCGCGGCGCTGGCCAGCCTGAGCGGGCGCTTTTGCGCGCAGCGCTGGGCCCAGCGCCCCACGGCCAGCCCGCACCACACGGCCAGCGCCGTGGCGCTGGTCGGCGGTGGCTCGCCACCGCGCCCGGGCGAGATTTCACTGGCGCACCATGGCGTGCTGTTTCTCGACGAGTTTCCCGAGTTCAGCCGCGCCGCGCTGGAGGCCCTGCGCGAGCCGCTGGAGACCGGCCGCATCACCATTGCGCGCGCCGCGCAGCGCGCCGAGTTTCCCGCGCGCTTTCAGCTGGTCGCGGCCATGAACCCCTGCCCCTGCGGTTTCTGGGGCTCGGCGCTGCGGCGCTGCCGCTGCACTCCCGACCAGGTCGCGCGCTACCAGGGCAAGCTCAGCGGCCCGCTGCTCGACCGCATCGACCTGCATGTCGAAGTGCCGGCACTGCCCGCGGCGCAGCTGCTCGCCGCCGCGCCGGCCGAGTCGACGGCGCAGATCCGCGAACGCGTGGTCCGCGCCCATGCGGCGGCGCTGCAGCGCCAGGGCGCCGCCAACCAGCAGCTGCAGGGCCGCGCCATCGACCAGCATCTGCAGCTGGCGCCTGCTGCTGGCCGCTTTGTGCAGGCCGCGGCCACGCGCCTGGGCTGGTCGGGGCGCAGCCTGCACCGGGTGCTCAAGGTGGCGCGCACGATTGCCGACCTGGCGGGGAGTGCGGGGGTGGAAACGGCGCATGTGGCCGAGGCGGTGCAGTACCGGCGGGCACTGTTGGGAGCGCAGTAGGCCGCACAGCGGCCTTCGCTGCTGCATTCGCTGCTGCATTCGTTGCGCGCCCTGGCAGCGCAGTGGGCCAGCCACGCGCGCGAGACCGGGCACCGCCGTGGCCAGCGCATGTCTGACGATCCCGCGCGGCAGCGGCCAGCGCTGGCCGCTCGGACGCTGTCAAGCCGAGGCGCCGCATTACTCCCCTATCCGGAAAACGGCGACCCCACGGGCATCCGCACATCCCACCCATGGGCACACCAGAAAGCACCCGTCCTGGAAGTTTTCGCGCGCCCGGGAAATCAGGTGCCACAGGACCAGCATCGACAAGGAGAGCGTTGATACCGTTGACAGCCCATTTGCTTAAAGTCTATAAAGTACAGAATACAAGATCGGAGACTGCATGCAGCGATTTGCACAAGAGGTGGTGATTGTGACGGGCGCGGGGCGCGGCATTGGCCTGGCCATCGCGCAGCGCTTCCTGGATGAGGGCGCCCAGGTGGTCATCGCGGACAACCAGGCCGAGATACTGGAGCAGGCCCAGGCCACGCTGGGCGCCCCGGAGCGTGTGCTCGGCCTGCTGTGCGACGTGTCGCGCCCGGACGATGCGCGCCGGCTGGCCGAGCAAGCGCTGCTGCGCTTCGGGCCGGTGGGCGTGCTGGTCAACAACGCCGGAATCTCTCCCAAGCACGCAGGTCTCAAGGCACCGATCGCCGAAATGGACGAGGCCGAATGGCGCCGGGTGCTCGACATCAACCTCACGGGCGCCTTCCTGTGCTCCCAGGCGTGCCTGACACAGATGAAACAGCGCGGCTTCGGCCGCATCGTCAACATCGCCTCCCAGGCGGGGCGCACGCGCACCGACATCGCCGGCGCCCACTACGCGGCTTCCAAAGCCGGAATGATGGGCCTGACCCGGGTGCTGGCCACCGAGTGCGGGCGCGACGGCATCACCGCCAATGCCATCGCCCCCGGGCGCATCGAAAGCGCCATGGCCGCTGAAGCCGGCGCTGCCGTGAACGCCGCCTATCTGGAGCGCATTCCCGTGGGCCGGCTCGGCACGCCACAGGACATTGCCGCCGCCGCGGCTTTTCTGGCCAGCAAGGACGCCGGCTTCATCAGCGGCGCCACGCTCGACGTCAACGGCGGCGCTTTCATGATTTGAAGCGAAGCCGCCACGCATCCACCACCCACGAGGCCTTCGAAGGCCCGCACCCACCGGAGACAAGCGCATGAACAGGATCCTTCAAGTGTTGGCCGCAGCCGCCCTGGCTGTCGGCGCGGCGAGCATGCCGCTGGCGGCGGGCGCCACCTATCCCGAACGCGAGATCAAGCTGGGCGTCGGCTATGGTGCCGGGGGCGTGGGCGACGTGTCGGCGCGTCTGCTCGCCAAATCCATGGAGAAGGATTTGAAGCAGCCCATTGTCATCATGAACCGGGCCGGCGCCCAGGCCACCCTCAACCCGGCGCAGCTCGCACGGCTCGAGCCCGACGGCTACAACGTGGGCGTGCTGACCTTCGCGCCGATGGCCATCGTCCCCCACATGCTGCCGGTGACCTATACCGCCAAGGATTTCATCTTCGCCGGCGCCTTTGGCCGCTTCCAGTACGGCCTGGCGGTGCGCGCCGACTCGCCCTACAAGTCGGTCAAGGACCTGGTGGAGGCCGCCAAGCTCAAGCCGATTTTCTTCGGCGCGCCCGGCGCGCCCAACAACATCGCGCTGTTCGAGCTGGGGCGCAAGAGCGGCGCACGCTTCGAGCAGGTGCTCTACAAGTCCGGCAATGACACCGTGCTGTCGCTGATCGCCGGCCAGACCGAGGTCATCATCCAGACCCCCTCGGAGATCATGCCGCACGTGCAATCGGGCAAGCTGCGCCTGCTGGCCTCGGTCAGCCCGGCGCGCTGGGCCGACCGGCCCGACATGCCCACCGTGAAGGAAAGCGGGTATGACGTGGAGATCGAATCCTGGATGGGCCTGGCGGTTCCCAAGGGCACCCCTGCGCCCATCGTCGAGCGGCTGCAAAACGCCATGCTGAAAGCCATGAAGGACAAGGACGTGCTGGACGGCTTCAAGCGCATGGGCCTGGATGCCGTGACCATGACCGGGCCCGAATACGCGCGCATGATCGACGAGGGATACATCGCCATGGGCAAGGCCCTCAAGGAAGCCGGACTGACCGGCAAGCAGCCATGAGCGCGGCCATGGGGGCGCTGAGCGGCATTCGGGTGCTGGACCTGAGCCGGGTGCTGGCCGGTCCCTGGGTCGCGCAGATGCTGGCCGACTTCGGCGCCGACGTGATCAAGGTCGAGCGCGCGGGTGTCGGCGACGAGTCGCGCACCCAGGGCAGCCGGCCGGCGCAGCGCGACGGCCACAATGCCGAGGACAGCTCGGGCTTCAGCGCCGTCAACCGCGGCAAGCGGTCGATCGAGCTCGACCTGTCCCTGCCTTCCGGCCAGGAGGTGGCGCGGCGCCTGGCCGCCGAATGCGACATCCTGGTGGAGAACTTCAAGACCGGCGATCTGCAGCGCTACGGGCTCGACTACGCGACGCTCAGCCGCAGCAACCCGCGCCTGGTGTACTGCTCCATCACCGGTTTCGGCCAGACCGGCCCCTACCGCCAGTTGCCGGGCTACGACCTGATCTTCCAGGCCATGAGCGGCCTGATGAGCGCCACGGGCGGGCCGCAGGAGGCCGCGGGCGGCGGGCCGCAGCGGGTCGGCTACCCGATCTCCGACGCCACCGCCGGCCTCTACGCCACCATCGGCATCCTTGCCGCGCTGCGCTGGCGCGACACCCCGGGAGGCAGTGGCCAGCACATCGATCTGGCGCTGCTCGACGCACAGATTGCCGCCATGACGCTGGTGCCCACCAACTACCTGATCGCGGGCCAGTTGCCCCAGCGCGTGGGCATTGCCTCGCAGATGAGCTGCCCCTACCAGGCCTTCGACTGTGCCGATGGGCAGCTGGTGGTCGCCGTCAACAACGCCAAGCAGTTCACCGCCATGTGCCGGGTGCTGGGCCAGGAGCATCTCGCGCACGACCCGCTCTACGCCAGCAATGCCCTGCGCGTGGCCCACCGCGCCAGCCTGATTCCGCCGCTGGCCGAGGCGATGGCGCGGCTGCCGGTGGCGCAGTGCCGCGCCCTTCTGTCCGACGCGGGTGTGCCCTGCGGCCCGCTCAACGACATGGGCCAGGTTTTCGAGGACGTCCAGGTGCAGCACCGGGGCCTGCGCCAGCAGGTCGAGCATCCGGTCAAGGGCATCACGCCGATCGTCGCCAATCCGCTCAAGTTCTCGGCCTCGCCGGTGGCGTATCGGCGCGCGCCGCCGCAGCTCGGAGAACACACGGCCGAGGTGCTGCGCGAGGTGCTGGGCATGGACGCGGCCGAACTCGGGGCCCTGCGCGCCGCCGGCGGCGTGGGCAGCTCCGACCTGGCGCGCCAATCAGCGCAAGACTCCAGGAGGGTGCATTCATGAAGGCCATGCTCTGCCGTCAGTACGGCCCGCCCGAAAGCCTGCAGCTCGAGGAGCTGCCCAGCCTGCAGCCCGGCCCGCAGCAGGTGGTGATTGCCGTTGCCGCCGCGGGTGTCAATTTTCCAGACACGCTGATCATCCAGGGCAAGTACCAGTACAAGCCCGACATGCCCTTTTCTCCCGGCGGCGAGGTGGCCGGGACCATCGTGCGCATCGGCAGCGAGGTGACCGGGCTGCGGCCGGGCGACCGCGTGCTGGCGCCGCTGGGCTGGGGCGGCTATGCCGAGGAGGCGCTGGCCGAGGCCTGGCGCGTGCTGCCGATCCCCGCGGAAATGGACTTCGACACCGCCTCGGCCTTTGCGCTGACCTACGGCACCTCGCACCATGCGCTCAAAGACCGCGCCCGGCTGCGGCCTGGCGAGAGCCTGCTGGTGCTGGGCGCCGCCGGGGGTGTGGGGCTTGCCGCGATCGAGATCGGCAAGGCCATGGGGGCGCGCGTGATCGCCGCTGCTTCCACCGACGACAAGCTGGCGCTGTGCGCCCGGCACGGTGCGGATGAATTGATCCACTATGGCCGCGATGACCTGCGCACGCGGCTCAAGGAGATCGTCGGCGAACGCGGCGTGGATGTGGTCTACGACCCGGTGGGCGGCAGGCTCAGCGAGCCCGCGCTGCGCAGCGTCGCGTGGAACGGCCGCTTCCTGGTGGTGGGTTTCGCGGCGGGCGATATCCCCGCGATACCGCTGAACCTGCCGCTGCTCAAGGGCTGCGCCATCCTGGGGGTGTTCTGGGGGGCGTTCGCGCGCAAGCAGCCCGAAGACAACGCCACCAACATGCGCGAGCTGTTCCAGTGGTTCCGCGAGGGCCGGGTGCGGCCCTACATCTGCGCGCGTTTTCCGCTGGCGCAGGCCGCGCAGGCCATGGAGCTGGTGGCCAGCCGCGGCGCGCGCGGAAAGGTCGTCATCACGGTGGCGGCACCGCAGGGTTGAGGCGGCCCGGGCGCCGCTGTCCTGGGGCCTGTTGACACTATTTTTCCCAGTGCGAACAGGTCCTAGGCGTCCGGGGTCTGTGCAGCCATGCCCGCGCGCAGGGCCTCCACGACCGGCTCGCCCCCCCGGATGATGTCCTGGGTCACCGCCTGCACCGCAAGCTCGGCATCGCGCAGCTTCAACGCCGCCAGCAGGCCCTCGTGTTCGTGGGTCTTGGCCACCTTGACCGAGGCGTCGCGGTAGATCAGGTTGAGGTAGGGGCCGGTGCGCACCCACAGCGACTCGATCATCGCCACCAGCTCCGCGCGCTGGCTCAGGGCGTAGATGCCCAGGTGGAATTCGCGGTTGAGCCGCATCGTGCTGCGGTAATCGGCGCCGCGCTTGGCCACCATCATCTGCCGGTGCAGCTTGCCCAGCGCCACGATGTCGCTGCTCTTGACATGCTCCACCGCACAGCGGCAGGCCAGGCCCTCGAGCGCGACGCGGATGTCGCGCAGCTCGATGTAGTCGTCCGCGCTGAGCACCGGCACGGTCACCGACTTGTTGCGGTGCATCGTCAGGGCCCGCTCGGCGACGAGCTGCAGCATGGCTTCGCGCACCGGTGTCTGGCTGACTCCCAGGCGGTCGATCAGCGTGCGCGCGCTCAGTTTCTGGCCCGGCAGCAGCTCGCCGTTGGCCAATGCGCTGCGTATGAACTCATAGACCTTGGTCGACAGGCTCGTATGGGCAAGGTGCTCGGAGGTTTCGTGCGGGGTATCGCTGGCGGGGAGGGTCATTTTCAACAGTGGGCAAAGGGTTTGGCCGATTGAATCACACGAACGGCCATCTGGCACAAGGCCACGGTTCTCCGTCCGGTCATTCCAGCTTGACATATTCTATAGTTTATAGAATTATTGAAAGCATTCTACTAGGAGACATGCTTTGAACGACATTGCCCTGCCCCCCGTTGCATCCCTGGAACCGCTCGATCCCACGACCCGCCGCGCCACGCGCTCGCGCGGTCTCGACTACCACGATACCGTCGCGCACCGCATTGCCCAGGGCCTGCAGCGCCACGGCGTCACCTGCCTGTTCGGCCAGAGCCTGCCGTCGATGGTGCACCTCGCGGCCCGAGAGCTGGGCATGCAGCAGATTGCCTACCGCCAGGAAAACACCGGGGGCTACATGGCCGATGCCTATGCGCGGCTCACCGGCAAGGTGGGTGTCGTCACCGCGCAGAACGGGCCCGCCGCGGCCCTGCTGGTCGCGCCTTTGATGGAGGCGCTCAAGGTGTCGGTGCCGGTGATCGCCCTGGTGCAGGACGTGGCCCGTGACCAGACGGACCGCAACGCCTTTCAGGAGATCGACCACGAGTCCATGTTCCGCCCCTGCAGCAAGTGGGTGCGCCGGGTGACCGATGCCAGGCGCATCGACGACTACCTGGACATGGCCTTCGTCGCCGCCACCAGCGGCCGCCCCGGCCCTGCCGTGCTGATGCTGCCGGCCGATTTGTTGCTGGAGCCGGCGCCTGCGGCCAGCCACCGCACCGCCTCGCTGGGCCACTATCCGCTGGACCGCGCATTGCCGGGCGCCGCGGCTCTGGACGCGGCGGCGGCGCTGCTGGCCGGCGCCAAGCGGCCCATCGTCATTGCCGGCGGCGGCGTGCACCTGTCGGGCGCCAGCGCCGAGCTCGCGCGGCTGCAGCAGACGGCCAGCCTGCCGGTGGCCACCACCGTCATGGGCAAGGGCGGCGTGGACGAGGGACATCCGCTGTCGGTCGGCGTCGTCAGTTACTTCACCGGGCCCAACGGAGGCGCCCGTTATCTCAAGCAGCTGGTCACCGATGCCGACGTCGTGCTGCTCGTGGGCAACCGCACCAACCAGAACGGCACCGACTCCTGGAAGCTCTACCCCGAGGGCGCGACATTCATCCACATCGACGTGGAGCCCCAGGAAGTCGGCCGCAACTACGAAGCGATGCGGCTGATCGGCGACGCGCGGCTGACGCTGGCCGCGCTCACGGACCGCCTGGAGGCCATGGACCTGGGCCCGCGCCGCGCGGCCCGCGCCGGCGTTGAAGCGACGATCCGCGAAGGCCGCGACCAGCATGTGCGCGAGGTGGCCCGGCTGGTCGAGAGCGATGCCGCGCCGATCCGGCCCGAACGCATCATGGCGGAGATCGACAGCCGCCTGCAGGGCGACAGCGTGGTGGTGGCCGACGCCAGCTACTCCTCGATCTGGATCGCCAATTACCTCCAGTCGCGCCGCGCGGGCATGCGTTTTCTCACGCCGCGCGGCCTCGCCGGCCTGGGCTGGGGTTTCCCGATGGCCCTCGGAGCCCGGGTCGCGCAGCCGCAGGGACATATCTTCTGCGTGGTCGGCGACGGCGGCTTCGCCCATGCCTGGGCCGAGCTCGAAACCGCCGTGCGCATGCAACTCAAGGTGGTGCTCGTGGTGCTGAACAACGGCATCCTGGGCTACCAGAAACATGCGGAGAACATCAAGTTCGGCAGCTTCACCGACGCCTGCGAATTCGCACCGGTGGACCATGCCGCCCTGGCCCGCGCGACCGGCGCGCGCGGCGTGCGGGTGGAGCATCCGGGCGAGCTGGGCGCGGCGCTCGATGCCGCGCTCGCGGCCGACGGCGTCACGCTGATCGACGTGGTGACCGACCCCGACGCATTCCCTCCGGTCAGCTGGTACGAGGTGGTCTGAGATGCTCGCACTGCGCAAAACCGCCCCCGCCCCGGGCCTGTCGCTGGACGAGGTGCCCGAGCCCGGCCGGCCCGGGCCCGGAGAAGTGCTGATCGAGGTGGCGGCAGCCGGCATCTGCGGCTCGGACGTGCATGTCTACGAATGGACGGGCAGCTACGAGTTCATGCGCCACCGCCTGCCGATCATCCTGGGCCACGAGTTCTGCGGCCGCATCGCCGCGGTCGGGCCCGATGTTCGGGGCCTGGCGCAAGGCGATCTCGTGTCCGCGATCCCGACCATCGGCTGCATGCAGTGCCCCGTCTGCGCAGCAGGCTTTCCCCAGCGCTGCGAATCCCGCCGCACCATCGGGCTGACGACCAACGGCGCCTTTGCCCGCTTCGTGCGCGTGCCCTGGCTGGCGTGCGTGCCGCTGCGCGAGGGCACCGACCCGGTGCTCGGCGCGCTGCTCGAGCCGCTGTGCGTGGGCGACAACGCCGCCGAGGTGGGGGCGGTGACTTCGGGCGACACGGTGCTGGTGCTGGGCCCCGGCACCATCGGCCAGGCCATTGCCCGGGCCGCCGCCTGGCGCGGCGCAACCACCATCGTGGTGGCGGGGCTCAATGACAGCGCCAGGCTGGAGACCGCGCGCCTGATCGGAGCCACCCACACGCTGGATCTGGCGCATACGCCCGACCTGGCCAGCGCCTTCCTCGCGGCCACCGGCAACCGCCAGGCCGACGTGGTGTTCGAGGCCACCGGCCACCCCGCGAGCATCGCGCAGGGGCTGTCCGTGCTGCGCAAGGACGGCATCCTGGTGACGGCCGGCATCCACGCCCAGCCCGCGGCCATCGACCTGACCTCGCTGGTGCGCAACCGCCAGCAGATCCGCGGCGCCCATGCCTCGCAGCGCAGCGGCTGGGAGGTGATGGCGCGCCGGCTGTACGAAACGCCCGAGGCCGTGCGGCCCTTTGTCTCGCGCGTGCTGGGCCTGGACCGTGCCATCGAGGGCTTCGAGCAGTCGAAGGCGCGCGGCGTGTCCAAGGTGGTGCTGCAGCCTGGCCTGGCGCCGGAGGCCGCATGAGCAGCGCGCACCCCGGCGATGCGGGCGCCGCCGACGCGGTGGTGCGCTACGAAGTGCACGACGGCCACACCGCCGTGCTCACTCTCAACCGCCCGCAGGCGCGCAATGCCGTCAACGGCGCCGTGGCCGCCGCGTTCGAAGCACTGCTGGAGCGGACCGAGGCCGACCCCGAGATCCGCGCGGTGGTGCTTGCAAGCTCCGATGCGCAGGTGTTTTCCGCGGGCGCCGACCTCAAGGAGATCGCCGCCGGCCGCCGCACCAGCCTGCGCACGGAACGCGGCGGCTTCGCCGGCCTGGTTTTCGCCCGCCGCGACAAGCCGTGGATCGCCGCCGTCGACGGCAAGGCGCTGGCCGGTGGCTGCGAGCTCGTGCTGAGCTGCGACATGGTCGTGGCCTCCACGGCCGCCAGCTTTGGCCTGCCCGAGGTGCTGCGCGGACTGGTGGCGGCGGCCGGCGGCCTCTACCGGCTGCCGCGCGCGCTGCCGCCGAATGTCGCCCTGGAACTGATCGCCACCGCCTTGCCGATCGACGCCGCGCGGGCCCACCATTTCGGTTTCGTCAACCGCCTCACGGCGCCGGGGCAGGCGCTGCAGGAGGCGCTGCTGCTGGCGCGGCAGATCGGCGCCAATGCCCCGCTGGCGGTGCGCGAGAGCCTCAGGGTGGCGCGCGCCGCGCTGGACCGCATCGAGCCTGAACTGCGCCAGCGCAGCGCCGAAGCCATGGCAACGGTGGCGGCCAGCGAGGACTACCGCGAAGGCCCCCTGGCCTTCATTGAAAAACGCGCGCCGCGCTGGAGCGGACGCTGAGCGCCCCGGGCTGAGGCCCCCGGCTGCGCGCCCCCAACCTTCAAACGTTGAGGAAATTCAGCGGCAGGCCCGGACGCGGCCAGTCCATCGCCACCATCCGTCCGGTCGAGGAAAGGCTGACGTAGGCGGTGCGCAGCGAGGGCCCGCCGAAACATACATTGGTGGTCATGGCGTCGGGCATGGGAAGGTGCGCGATGTCCGCGCCGCAGGGCGACACCACCGTGATGCCGCCGTTCGCCAGCGTCGCCACGCAGATGTTGCCCGCGCTGTCGAGCGCCAGCGAATCGAGGTTCTGGTAGCCGGGCAGCCCGGCGACCAGCCGGCCGCCCTGGGGGGAATGCGGCCAGGGCTGGCGCGCGATCTCGCCCGGTGCGCTCAGGTCGAAGGCCCAGATCCGGCCTGTGAAGGTCTCGGCCACGTAGAGCGTGCGCTCGTCGGCCGACAGTCCGATGCCGTTGGGCGACCACAGCGGGAAGATCATCTCGCGGATGCCGGAGCCGTCGGCCCGGGCATAGCAGACGCTGCCACGGTCCACGTCGCGCGCCCGGGTCTTGCCATGGTCGGTGAACCAGAAGCCGCCCTGGCGGTCGAACACCAGGTCGTTGGGCCCGCGCAGCGGCCCGGCTTCGGTGCGCTCGTAGAGGCGCTCGACGCGGCCGGTGGCCAGGTCCACGGTCTCGATCCAGCCGCCCGCATAGTCGTCGGCCTGGCCGATGGGGCGGATGCCGTGCTCGGCGCTTTCATGCCATTTGAAGCCGCCGTTGTTGCAGATATAGACCTTGCCATCGGGCCCGATCGCGGCGCCGTTGGGCCCGCCCTGCAGGTGCACCAGGCGCTCGACGCGGCCATCGGTGCCCACGCGTGTCAGCGTGCGGCCCTCGATCTCCACCAGCAGCAGCGTCCCGTCGGGCATGGCAATCGGGCCTTCTGGAAAACGCAGGCCGCCGGCTATCTCCTGAAGTCGGGAAGTCATCATTCATCTCCTTGCTGGTCGTCGGATTCGGAAACTGCGCGCAGCGGCAAGGTCAACTGGTCGAAGCGCATATCCAGCGAAGTCATCACGTCGATGACCGCGGGTCGGCCGCAGGCCAGCGCCGCCTGCAGCGCCGGGCCCAGCTCGGCCGGCTCCCGCACCCGGATGCCCTCGCAACCCATGCCGCGGGCAATGGCTGCGTGGTCGAAATCGCCCAGGGTCGTGGCGAAGGGCCCGCGCGAATGCAGCGACCAGCCCAGCGCCTGGTTGTTGAAGATCACCACGACGATCGGCAGCGACTGCTCGACGGCCGTCATCAGCCCGTTCATGGTCATCGCGAAGCCGCCGTCGCCGACCACCGCGACCACCGCACGCCCGGGATGCACCAGCTTGGCCGCCAGGGCCGCCGGGATGCCGTAGCCCATGGGGCCCGCGCCCGCCGCCTGCAGGAAGGCGCCGGCCGAGCGGGTCTGGTAGCAATGCGTCATGAAGATGCGGTTTTCGCCCGCGTCGCAGGTGACGATGACATCGTCGGGCAGGTGCCGGTGCAGCTCGGCGACGATGCGCTGCGGCATCAGCGGCGCCGCATCCGAGCGATAGGCGGGCCCATCGAAATGCCCGTGGCGCGCGCGATGGCCCGCCACCCGCTCGGCCCCGGCAAACGCGGGCATGCCGTCCAGCGCTTCGCCCAGCTGATCGAGCACGGCGCCGGCGTCGCCCAGCAGCACATGCTCGGCGGGGAAGGTCCACGAAGCGTTGCGGGTCTCCACGTCGATCTGCACGAAGACCTGGCGCTCAGGGTCCAGCAACAACGGGTTTTCGCGCACCGTGTCCGATGCCGTGAGCTTGGAGCCGACCACCAGCACCAGATCGGCCTCGGCGACGCAGGCATTGGCGCCGTCGGTGCCAAAGGTGCCGAACACGCCCAGCGCCAGCCCATGCGTCTCGGCCAGCACGCCCTTGCCCGATGGCGTGGTGACAACCGGCAGCCCGCTGCGCTCGGCAAAGCCCTGCAGCGCCTCGTAGGCGGCGGACAGGCGCACGCCGTTGCCGGCCACGATCACCGGCCGGCGCGCCGCGCGCAGCGCCGCCGCGGCCTGCGCCACCGCCTGCGCATCGGCGCCCGATGCCGGCGGCGGCAGGTAGTGGCGCGTCGGATACAGCCGCGGCTCGGACAGCGGCCCGACCTCCCCGGTCAGCGCCTGCAGCCCGAAGATCACCGCCACCGGGCCCGGCTGGCCGCTCAGCGCGTGCTTGATCGCCAGCTGCGTCGCATGCACCGCCGAGGCCGGGTCATGCACCGCGAACACCTGCTTGACCAGGCCACCGAAGGCTTGGCGCGCATCCCAATTGCCATATTCCCCCGTGCCCGATTGGTAAGGCGCATGCAGGCCGAAGGGCGGCGTGTCGCTGAAGTCCGTCAGCAGCAGCATCGGCGAGCTCGACAGCCGCGCCTCGATGGTGCCGACCAGGCCATTGCCCAGCACCCAGGGCCCCTGGCCCAGCACCACCCCGGGCTTGCGGGTGAGCCGGCCGTAGACCTCGGCCATCACGGCGGCCAGCGACTCCTCGCGCACCAGCACGGTGCGGATGCGCCCCTGGCGCTGCTCCAGCGCGCCAAAGATACGGCCGGTGTGGCCGCCGGAGATGCCAAAGACGGCGTCGATGCCCGCCTCCTCGAGGACGGCGGCAATGAGTTCCGGGCTGGGCCGGCTGGTTTTCAGACTGCGTTGGATGCTCATGGGTGGAAGGTGGGTCAGTGGGTTGAGGCCCGGTTTTGCCCTCTTGACAGAGCGCTGGACCAGGACCAGGATATTAAACATCCTGTAGTTTATAAACTATTAACTTCAACCATATGCGGCAAAACCCGCTCCCATCCACCACACCACCCGACACCCTCCGCCCATGAACGATTTTCTCCAACTCCTCGTCTCGGGCATCCTGCTCGGCGGTGTCTATGCCCTCTGCGCGCTCGGGCTGAATCTCATCTTCGGCGTGGCGAAGGTGGTCAATTTCGCCCACGGCGAGTTCCTGATGCTGGGCATGTACGCGGGCTACTGGCTGATGCGCGGCACCGGCATCAACCCGTACTACGGCGCCCCGCTGGTGGGCGCCGCCTTCTTCGTGCTGGGCCTGCTTTTCTACTGGTGCCTGATGCGCTTCACCATCTACAAGCCGGAGATGACGCAGGTGTTCGCGACGCTCGGGCTGGGCATCGCGCTGCAGAACCTGGCGCTGCTGCTGTGGGGCGGCGACTACCGCACGGTGCAGGTGATGCCGGCCGGGGCGGAATCGGTGGCGTTCCTGGGCATCACCGTGAGCGCCAACCGGCTCGTGGCTTTCGTCTTTGCCATGTCCATCCTGGCGGCGGTCGTGCTTTTCCTGCGGCTCACCTTCCTGGGGCGCGCCATCGAGGCGATCTCGCAGGACATCTCGGCGGCCCGGCTGATGGGCATCGACCCCGGGCGCATCTTCCTGATCACCTTCGGGCTGGGGATCGGCCTGACCGGCATCGCGGGCGCGGTGCTGGTGCCCAGCTTCTATGCGTTCCCCTCGGTGGGCACCTTCTTCGTGCTCGTGGCCTTCGTGGTGGTGGTGCTGGGCGGGCTGGCCAGCGTGCCCGGCACCGTGGTCGGCGGCCTGGTGCTGGGCGTGATGGAGTCATTCACCGGCTTTTTCAGCCCCGACCTCAAGGAAGCCACGCACTTCGTCTTGCTGATCCTGCTGCTGGCGCTGCGCCCGCATGGATTGTTCGGCGTCAAGGGCGCGGAAAAGGAGGCTCTCAAATGACATCCCGCTATCTGACACTGCAACGCAGCGACGCCGCCTGGAGCCTGCTGCTGGCCGCGGCGCTGCTGCTCGGGGCCCTGCTGCCGAGCAACGACTACTACCTCAATCTGATGGTGCTGACCCTGCTCTACGCCGGCCTGGCCTCGGCCTGGAACATCGTGGGCGGCATGGCCGGGCAATTCTCGCTGGGCCACACCGCCTTCGTCGGCATCGGCGCGTACACCTCCACCGTGCTGTTCAACTACGCCGGCATCAGCCCCTGGCTGGGCATGCTCGCGGGCGCGGTATTGAGCATGCTGCTGGCGGTCTTGATTGCCTTTCCCACCTTCCGCATGCGCGGGGTGTTCTTCGCCATGGCGACGCTGGCTTTCTCCGAGACGGTGCGCATCCTGCTGATCTACTCGCGCAAGTTCGTCGATCTGCCCTACGGCCTGAGCATCGACTTCCAGCCCGGACTCGCGCGCATGGTGTTTGCCGACCGCGCCAGCTACGTCTGGCTCGCGGGCGGCTACCTGGTGCTGGTGCTGGTCGCGGCCTTCGTGCTGTCGCGCAGCTTCATTGGCTTCTACCTGCGCGCCATCCGCGACAACGAGGACGCAGCCGAAGCCACCGGCGTGCCGGTGCGCCGCTACAAGCTGCTGGCGCTGCTGGTCAGCGCGGCCTTCAGCGCGATCGGCGGCACGCTGATGGCGCAGTACGTCATGTACATCGAGCCGGGCACGGTGTTCACCGTCGCGCTGTCCGTGGACCTGGCGCTGATGAGCATCCTGGGCGGCGTTGGCACGCTGGCCGGCCCGGTGCTGGGGGCGGCCATTGCGCTGCCCTTCCGGGAGTTTCTGGTGGAGGTCTTCGGCGATGCCGCCTCGGGCACGCACCTGGTGGTCTACGGCCTGCTGCTGATCGTGATCGTCGTGCTGCTGCCGCAAGGGCTGCTGGGCGGGATGCGCAGCCTGCGCGAGCGGCTTTCGCCCCAGCGCCGGCGCGCGGCCCAGGCGCGGCTGGCAGCGGCAGCCAAGGCAGGAGAACAGTGATGCTTCAGATACGACAACTCACCAAACGCTTCGGCGGCCTGGTGGCGGTGGACGCAGTGGATTTCGACGTCGCGCGCGGCGAGATCTTCGGCCTGATCGGCCCGAACGGCGCCGGCAAGACCACGCTCTTCAGCCTCGTGGCCGGCGCGCTCGCGCCCGATGCCGGCGAGATCCTGTTCGAAGGCCTGCCGCTGACCGGCATGGGCTCCGCCGCGATCTGCCGGCGCGGCCTGGCGCGCACCTTCCAGATCCCGCAGACCTTTGCCTCGATGACGGTGCTCGAAACCATCATGGCCGGCGCCATGCTGCACCGCCGGCGCATCGACGAGGCGCGCGCCGCGGCCGCCGCCGTGGCGCGGCGCGTGGGACTGGGCCAGCGCCTGGATGTACCCACGCCGGCGTTGACCACCGCCGAGAAAAAACGCCTGGAAGTCGGGCGCGCCCTGGCCACGGACCCACGCATGCTGCTGCTCGACGAGGTGCTGGCCGGGCTCAATTCCTCGGAGGTGGGCACCATGCTGGAGCTGATCCGCACGCTGCGCGGCGAAGGCACGACGGTGCTGTTCGTCGAGCACAACATGGAGGCGGTGACCAGCATCTGCGACCGCCTGGTGGTAATGGACACCGGCCGCAAGATCGCGGACGGCCCGCCCCACGAGGTGATGCGCGACCCGGCCGTGGTGCGCGCTTACCTGGGCGATTCCGTGACGGAGGTGCAGCATGCTTGAGATTCGTGACCTCGATGCCGGCTATGGCGACACGCAGGTGCTGTTCGGCATGAACCTGCAGGTGCGCCGCGGCGAGGTGGTGGCCATCGTCGGCTCCAACGGGGTCGGCAAGACCACCTTGCTGCGCACCATTGCCGGCTTGCTGCAACCGATGCGCGGCAGCATCGCCTTCGATGGCGCGGAGATCGGCCACCAGACCACCAAAGCCATTGTCGAGCAGGGCGTGGTGCTGGTGCCCGAAGGCCGGCGGCTGTTTCCGCGCATGACGGTGCGGCGCAACCTGGAGCTGGGCGCGTATTCGCGGCGCGCGCGCCCGCACCTGTCCGAACGGCTTGATTTCGTGCACCAGCTGTTCCCCATCCTGAACGAGCGCGCGCTGCAGCTCGGCGGCACCCTGTCGGGGGGCCAGCAGCAGATGTGCGCCATCGCGCGCGGCCTGGTGGCCATGCCGCAGCTGCTGATGCTCGACGAGGTATCGCTGGGGCTGGCACCGATCGCGGTGGACCGGGTCTACGACGCGATCCGCGCCATCCGCGACAGCGGCGTCACCCTGCTGATCGTCGAGCAGAACGTCAGCCGGGCCCTGGCCCTGGCCGACCGGGCCTATGTGCTCCAGCACGGCCACGCAGCGCTCAGCGGCACGGGCCGCGAGCTTTCCCAGAACCCCGAGGTGCAGCGCATCTACCTCGGCCTCAACCACAAGACGGAGACATTGGCATGAAGCAAGACAAAGGCATCTCGCGGCGTTCCTTCGCGGCATTGGCTGGAGGCGGGCTTGCCGCCGCCGCCGCGCCCGCGGTTCTGGCACAGGGCAAGGCGCCGGTGAAGATCGGCGTGCTGCTCCCCCTGTCGGGCCCGCTGGCCACCCTGGGCAACGATGTCTATCGGGGCTTCCAGATGGCGCAGGAGTGGGTCAATGCGGAGGGCGGCGTGTTCGGCGCTCCCGTGGAATTCGCGGTCGCCGACGTGCCCAGCTCCACCGAAGCGGTGTCGCAGGCCAACCGGCTGATCAGCAAGGACCGGGTGAAGGTGATCGTCGGCTCCTATGCGAGCTCGATCTCGCTGCCCGCCAGCCAGGTGGCCGAGCGCAACAAGGTGATCTACCTCGAGCAGGGCGCCGTGGCCGACGAGGTGACCAAACGCGGCTTCAAGTACCTGTTTCGCATGATCTACCCGGCCACCGTGCTGGGCGCGGGCGCGGCGCGCTTCGTCACCGACACCATCGCGCCGGGCTGCGGCCTGGAGCTGTCGAAGATGAAGGTCGCGCTGCTGACAGAGGACTCCGCCAACGGCAGCGCCATTGCCGAGGGCGCCAAGGGCTGGCTGGCGAAGATGAACGTCAACCTCGTGGACGCCACCAGCTACAGCTATAAAACCACCGACCTGTCGTCGATGGTGCAGCGCTACAAGTCGCTCCAGCCCGATGTGCTCATCGCCTGCCAGTACACGCCCGACTGCATCCTGTTCGCGCGCCAGGCCCGCGAGGCCGGGCTCAACTTCAAGGCCGTGATCGGCAATGGCGGCGGCCACAACGTGGGCGAGTACGCCGAGGCGCTGATGGACGACGTCAACGGCATCTTCAACGCCGGTACCTCGATCAACATCAACCCCGCGGGCCTGACGCCGGAAGCGGCGGCGCTGTTCAAGCGCTTCCACGAGGAGCACCGCAAGAAGTTCAATGGCCGGGAGCCCTCGGCGCATACCGGCATGGGGTTCACGGCCATGCATCTGCTGCTCAAGCGCATCCTGCCCGACGCCGGTGCCATGGACACCGAAAAGATCCGTGCGGCCGCCCTCGCCCTGGATCTTCCCGCGGGCTCGACCATCGTTGGATGGGGCGTGAAATTCGATCCACTGACGCAGAGCAACACGCGCGCGTTTCCGACCTATGACCAGTGGCGCAGCCGCAAGATCGTGACCATTGCGCCGGCGCCCTTCGGCCTGGCCAAACCCACGGCGATGCCTTTGCCCGGCTGGGGCAAGCGCGGGGCCATCTAGCATGGCCATCGACTACGCACGCCTGAAGTCGCGGGTGTTCGAGGACGTGGTGCAGGAGTACGGTCCGCGCGATTGCATCCTCTACGCGCTGGGCCTGGGCCTGGGCCATGATCCGATGGACCCGGCCCAGCTCGACTTCGTCTACGAGGAAGGCCTGCACCTGCTGCCGACGATGGCGGTGGTGCTGGGCTACGGCGGATTCTGGCAGCGCGCGCCCGACACCGGCATCACCTGGCAGACCGTGGTGCATGGCGAGCAGACGCTGGTGGTGCACCGGCCGCTGCCGGTGTCCGGGCGCGTCACCGGGCGCACCATCATCGAGGAAATCGTCGACAAGGGTCCGGGCCGCGGGGCCCACCTGCACACCCGGCGCGACCTGTTCGACACACGCAGCGGCGAACTGCTGTGCACGCTGGGCTCCAACGCCATCTGCCGCAGCGATGGCGGCTTCGGTGGCACAGCCGTGGGCCCGGCGGGCCCGGCCCCCCTGCCCGACCGGGCACCCGAGCAAAGCTTCGACTATGCGATCCCGTTGCAGGCGGCGTTGATCTACCGCCTCAACGGTGACACCAACCCGCTGCACGCCGACCCCGCGGTGGCGCGGCAGGCGGGCTTCGAGCGCCCGATCCTGCATGGACTGTGCAGTTATGGCATTGCCGCCTATTCGCTGCTGCGCATGGCCGGCGCCGCGCCGCAACGGCTGCGCCGCTTCGACGTGCGCTTCTCGGCGCCGGTCTACCCGGGCGATGTACTGCGTACGGAGCTGTGGCAGGCACCGCAGGACGGCGCCCCGCTGCGCTTTCGCTGCACGGTGCCGGCGCGCGGTGTCACGGTGCTCGATCGGGGGCTGGCGCTGCTGTCGCGCTAAGCTGTTTTTTTCCGGATGCGTTGCCGCCGAGCCGCGCGCCCGTGAAAACCAGCGGGCGCGGCGCGGGCCGGGCGCGGCACAATCGCCCCATGCCCAGCACCAAAACCCTGCTGCCCGGCGTGCCCGCCGATATCGTTGTCACCGTCAACACCGATTTCCTGCGCACGCTGGTGGGTTACAACGCGCGCCGGGCTTCGCTGTCCATCATTGAAGTGTTTGCCAGGCGCATGGCGGTGCATGGGCTCAAGGTCGTGGAGTTTTCGCTGCTCAACCTGGTGGCGCACAACCCGGGCGTCACCTCGCGCCAGGTCTGCGCCAGCCTGAACATTCTTCCCCCGAATCTCGTGAGCCTCGCGGCGCTGCTGGAAAAGCGCGGCCTGCTGGTGCGCCGCCCGCATCCCTACGATGGCCGTGCAATGGGCCTGTACCTGAGCGAGGCCGGCCAGGCGCTGAACCTGCGGGCCGAGCAGACCGTCACCGCGCTGGAACTTGAGGCCACCGCCGGGCTCACGGCGCCCGAGCGCAGGGCGCTGATCCGGCTGCTGCAGAAGGTCTACGACCAGGCGCCCCGAGGCGACAGCCGGAGCTTGCCAGCCGCGCACTGAACGCGCATGCTGCAGCCCGCGGCGTCGTGCCGCTGTTTCGCCTTGACCTGCCTTGATCCGACGCCACGAACTCCCCCTGCTTCTCACCGGCCTGATGGCCACGCTGTGCGGTGTCGGCCTGAGCCGCATGGCCTATGCCGCGCTGATGCCGGCGCTGGTGCAGGCGCACTGGTTTGGCGCCGACGAAGCCGCCTATCTGGGCGCGGCGACGCTGCTGGGCTATCTCGTGGGCGCGCTGGGCGCCCACCGGCTCACCGAGCGCTGGAGCGTGCCGCGCGTGCTGCTGGGCAGCTTCATCGCGGTGGCGCTGAGCTTTGCGCTGTCGGTGCTGCCGCAGTCCTTTGCCTGGTTCTTTGCCTGGCGCTTCGTGGCCGGCATCGCGGCCGCGGTGCTGATGGTCGTGGGCCCGTCGGCGGCGATGGCGGCGCTGCCCGTGGCGCGGCGCGCGGTGCTCGGGCCGGTGATGTTCGCGGGCGTCGGGGCCGGCGCGCTGCTGTCGGCCACGCTGGTGCCGGCGCTGGTGCGGCTCGACCTGTCCTGGACCTGGGCCGCGCTGGCGCTGGTGTCGGCGCTGGGCGGCTGGTGGGGCTGGCGCTGCAGCCGGCAGATTCCGGCCGCGGCCGCGCACCTCGCACGGCTGCATCCTGCGGCGGCGGCGCCCAGCCAGGCGGCCCAGGCGACGCGCGCGCCCTGGCTGCTGCCGGTGCTCTGGCTCATGGCCGCCTATGCCTGCGATGCCGCGGGCTTTGTGCCGCACACCGTGTTCTGGGTCGATTACCTGGCGCGCGAACGCCAGCTGGGCACGGCGTTCGGCGCGCTGCAATGGGGGCTGTTTGGCCTGGGCGCGCTGCTCGGCCCGGTGGTGACTGCGGCCTGCGCGGCGCGCTGGGACTGGCACCGCGCGCTGGTCGGTGGCCTGGCGCTCAAGACCGCGGCGGTCTGCGTGCCCGTGGCACTGCCCTTCGCGCTGCTGTCCTGGCCCTCGCCCACGCTGCAGCTGGTCGCCTATGGGTTGTCGTCGTTCATCGTCGGCGCGCTGTCGCCGGGCATGGCGGCGCTGATGTCCGGACGGCTGCTGCAGCTGGTGGGGCCGCTGGCGCACAAGCGCCTGTGGGGCTATGCGACGGCGGCGTTTGCGTTGGCGCAGGCGCTGTCGGGCACGGGCATGGCCTGGCTCTATGCGCAGACGCACCTGTACCACCCGCTGTTTGCGCTGGCCGCGGCGGTAATGGCGCTGGGCACGCTGCTGGCGTGGGTCAGCAGGTCCCCTCAAATTCCCAGGTAAGCCTGGCGCACGGCCAGATTGCCCTGCAGCTCCTGCATGCTGCTGGCATAGCGGATGCAGCCCTTCTCCAGCACATACGCGCGGTCGGCGACGGCGTCGCAAAACGCCAGGTTCTGCTCCGACAGCAGGATGCCGATGCCCTCGGCCTTGAGCGCCAGGATGGTCTGCGCCATCTGCTCGACAATCAGCGGCGCGACGCCTTCGGAGGGCTCGTCGAGCAGCACCAGCAGCGGCTGGCCCATCAGCGTGCGCGCCACCGACAGCATCTGCTGCTCGCCGCCGCTCATGCGCCCGCCCGGGCGATCGGGCATCTCGCCGAGATTGGGAAACAGCTCGAACAATCGCTCGGGCGTCCAGTGCGGTGCGGCGCGGCCCCCCGGCCAGTGGCGCGGCGCCTGCCGGCCGACTTCGAGGTTCTCGCGCACCGTGAGATCCGTGAAGATGCGCCGGTCCTCGGGCACATAGCCCAGGCCCAGGCGCGCGATGCGGTAGGCGGGCCAGCCCGAAATGTTCTGGCCCATGCAGGTGACCTGCCCGCTGCGGCGCGCGAGCAGCCCGGCAATCGCCTTGAGCGTGGTCGATTTGCCCGCGCCGTTGCGCCCCATCAGCGCCACGACTTCGCCGGGGCCGACGCTCAGCGCGATGTCCTGCAGCACCTGCGCCGCGCCATACCAGCCGTTCAGCCCGCTGACGTCCAGGAGAGGTAGAAGAGGTGCTGTCATTGCCTGCGCTTTCCCAGGATCTGGCCATTGCCGAGGTACGCCTGCTGGACGCGCGCATCGCGCTGGATGGCTTCGGGCGTGCCCTCGGCCAGCAGCTGGCCGCGCACCAGCACCAGCACGCGGTCGGCCTGGCCGAACACCACGTCCATGCTGTGCTCGGTGAACAGCACGCCCATCTGCCGCTCGCGCGCCAGTGCCTTGGTCAGCGCCATCAGCGCCAGCCGCTCGGCCGGCGCCATGCCGGCCGTGGGTTCATCCATCAGCAGCAGCTGCGGCGCGTGCGCCAGCGCCATCGCCAGCTCGACACGCTTGACGTCGCCATAGGCCAGCGCGCTGCAGGGCCGGTCGGCCTGGGGCCCCATGCCCACGCGCTCGAGCAGCGCCAGCGCATCGGCGCGCCGGTGGCCGGCCGCGCGGCGCCAGAACGCAAACACCTGGTGGTCGGCCGACAGCAGCGCCATCTGCACGTTCTCCACGACGCTCAGCGAGGCGAAGGTCGCGGCAATCTGGAAGGTGCGGCCCACGCCCAGGCGCCAGATGGCGCGCGGCGGCAGACCGGCCATCTCGCGGCCCGCCAGGCGCACCGAGCCGCTGTCGGGCGCAAGTTGCCCTCCCACCAGATTGAAGGTGGTCGACTTGCCCGCGCCATTGGGCCCGATCAGCGCCAGCAGCTCGCCTTTTTCCAGCGAAAAATCCACGCCATCGACGGCCTTGACGCCGCCAAAGGCCTTGCTCAATCCCGTCACCTGCAGCAGGCTCATGCGCGTGCCTCCGGGCGGCGCAGCAGGCGCTGCAGCGGCCGCGCAATGCCCGCCAAGCCCTGCGGGAACAGCAGTACCAGCGCCAGCATGATGGCGCCGAGCAGCGCGCGCCAGTAGTCGGTCTCGCGCGCGATGGTGTCGTGCAGCCAGGTGAACACGCCCGCGCCGACCAGCGGTCCGGCCAGCGTCTGCACGCCGCCGAGCAGCACCATCACCAGCGCATCGACCGATTTCGTCACCGACAGGCTGTCGGGCGAAATGCTGCCCTTGGAGAACACGAACAGCGCGCCCGCCAGCCCGGCAAACAGCCCGGCGATGACGAAGCCGGCCCACTGCACGCGCCGCACATCGATGCCGATGGCCTCGGCGCGCAATGGCGAATCGCGCGCCGCGCGCAGCGCCTGGCCCAGTGGCGCAAACAGCATGCGCCGCAGCAGGAAAACGCCCGCCGCCGCCAGCGCCAGTGCCAGCCAGTAGAAGCCCGCGCCCTGCGTTGCCCAGTCGCTGGGCCACACCCCGGTCAACCCGTTGCTGCCGCCCGTGACGGCATCCCACTGGAAGCAGATCGCCCAGGTGATCTGCGCAAACGCCAGCGTCAGCATGGTCAGGTAGACCCCCGACAAGCGCACGCAGAACCAGCCGAACAGCAAGGCGCCGCCCGCCGCGGCCAAGGGTGCGAGCAGCAGCGCGGCTTCCATCGGCAGGCCGCTGCTGCGCACCAGCAGCGCGGCCGCATAGGCGCCCAGGCCGAAGTACGCCGCATGGCCAAAGGAGTGCATGCCGCCGGGCCCGGCAATCGCATGCAGGCTCGCGGCAAACAGCGCCATGATGAAGATATCGGTCAGCAGCACGAGCGCATAGCTGCCCTCGCCCATCAGCAGCGGCAGCGCGGCCAGCAGCGCGAGCCCGGCCCAGCCCGCGGCCTGCCCGCGCGTGCCCGCGGCACGCAGCGGCGCCTCGGCCTCGCCCAGCGCCCGTGCGGTGGCCTGGGGCCGGCCCATCAGCCCCCAGGGGCGCCAGATCAGCACCACGGCCATGACCACGAATTCAACGACCAGCGTCAGCTTGGAAAACGAAATCTCGACCCCCGCGATCTCGACCAGCCCGAGCCAGATGCAGATCGCCTTGAGCTCGGCAATCAGCAGCGCCGCGACAAACGCGCCCACGATCGAGCCCATGCCGCCGACCACGACGACGACAAACGCCGCGCCGATCGTCAGCAGGTCCATGTCCAGATGCGCGGGCTCGCGCGGCAACTGCAGCGCGCCGCCCAGGCCCGCCAGCAGCGTGCCCAGCGCGAACACGCCGGTGAACAGCCAGGCCTGGTTGACGCCCAAGGCGCCGACCATCTCGCGGTCCTGCGTGGCCGCGCGCACCAGGGTGCCCCAGCGCGTGCGCGTGAGCAGCAGCGTGAGCAGCCCCAGCACGACGGGCCCGACGGCAATCAGCAGCAGGTCATAGACCGGAAACTGCCGCCCCAGGATATCGACCGCGCCCTCGAGCCCGGGCGCGCGCGGGCCGAACAGCTCCTCGGGCCCCCAGTACCAGAGCACCGCGTCCTTGATCACCAGCACCAGCGCAAAGGTCGCCAGCAGCTGGAACAGCTCGGGCGCCTTGTAGATGCGCCGCAGCAGCACCATTTCGACCAGCGCGCCCAAGGCCGCCGTGGCCAGCGGCGCGAGCAGCAGCGCGGGCCAGAAACCGATGTGCTCGCCGAGATAGCCGACCAGCGAGTACGCGATGTACAGGCCCAGCATGTAGAACGAGCCATGCGCGAAGTTGATGGTGCGCGTGACGCCGAAGATCAGCGACAGCCCGACCGAGACCAGGAACAGCGACGAGGCGCTGGCCAGGCCATTGAGCAGTTGCACCAGCAGTCCGGACAGGCTCATTGCGCTTCCTCAAGCAGCTCAGCGGCCCGCAGGACGAAGTGCGCGCACGGCTTCATTCGACGGTTGGTAGTCCTTGCCATCCGCATAGTGGAAGTCCACCATTACCCCATGCTGGAGCTTTTCGTCATAGGCGGTCTTGCCCACATACGCGCCCATCGTCGACTGGTTGTCTTCGGCGCGGTAGGTGATGCGGCCAAAAGGAATGTCGACTTCCAGGCCCTTGAACGCGGCAATCAGCTTCTCGGTGTCGGCGCTGCCACCCGTCTTGCGCAGCCCGGCCTCGAGCGACTTGATCGCGCCGTAACCGACGATCGTGCCCAGGCGCGGATGCTCCTTGTATTTGTCCTGGTAGGCCTTGAGGAAGGCATCGTGCGCGGGCGTCTTGATCGCATACCAGGGGTAGCCGGTGACGATCCAGCCCAGCGGCGCTTCCTTCTTGAGCGGCTCGAGGTACTCGGGCTCGCCGGTCAGCAGGCCCACCACCTCGCGGCCCTTGAACAGGCCGCGCGTGTTGCCCTCGCGCACGAACTTGCCCAGGTCGGCCGAGAACAGCACATTGAAGATCGCATCGGGCTTGGCATCGGCCAGCGCCTGCACGACGCTGCCGGCGTCGATCTTGCCCAGCGCCGGCGCCTGCTCGGCGACGAACTCGACATCGGGTTGCGCCTCCTTGAGCAGCTTCTTGAACGTCGCCACCGCCGACTGGCCGTATTCGTAGTTGGGGTAGACGATCGCCCAGCGCTTTTTCTTCAGCTTGGCGGCCTCGGGCACGAGCATCGCGACCTGCATGTAGGTCGAGCCGCGCAGCCTATAGGTGTAGCGGTTGCCCTGGGCCCAGACGACCTTGTCGGTCAGCGTTTCCGAGGCCAGGAAAAAGCGCTTCTTCTGCTGCGCGTAATCCGTGAGCGCCAGACCCACATGCGACAGGAAGCTGCCGGTGAGCACGTCGATCTTCTCGCGCGCATAGAGCTCCTCGGCCGCGCGCACCGCGTCGCCGGGGTTGCCGTTGTCGTCGCGCGTGACGAGCTCGAGCTTCTTGCCCGCAATGCCGCCGCCGGCATTGATCTGCTCGACGGCCAGCTCCATGCCCTTCTTGTAGGGCTCGAGAAAGGCCGGCATGGCCTTGTAGCTGTTGATTTCACCGATCTTGATCACGCCTTGTGCGCCTGCCTGGCCTGCTGCCAGTGCCAGCACCGCCGCCACCGTCCACGCTTGTCTCGTCATGCGATTTCCTTGGGTTTGTATATGGGCTGGGAATGAAATGTACCCTTACATCCGCATTTGCCCGACAATGCCCAGGTTTGCCCGCTTGACAGATGCCCGCCCCGTGAACGCTGTGCCTCCCTACGCCGCGTTTTGCCAGCCAGCTTTCGACTCTGTTCCCGCGTCGGGTTCCTGCTTCACTACATCACTTTCACGCCATGAGTGCCTTCAACGAAGAACGCGTGCTGTCCGTCCACCACTGGACCGACCGCCTTTTTTCCTTCACCACCACGCGCGACATGTCGCTGCGGTTCTCCAACGGCCACTTCACGATGATCGGCCTGAAGGTGGACGGCAAGAACCTGCTGCGCGCCTATTCGATCGCCAGCCCGAACTACGAGGAACACCTCGAGTTCCTGTCGATCAAGGTGGACAACGGGCCGCTGACCTCGAGGCTCCAGCACATCCAGGTCGGCGACACCATCATCGTCGGCAAGAAGCCTACCGGCACGCTGCTGATCGACTACCTGCTGCCCGGCAAGAACCTCTACATGATCGGCACCGGCACGGGCCTGGCGCCCTGGCTGTCCGTGGCGCGCGACCCCGAGACCTATGAGAAGTTCGAGAAGGCCATCGTGGTGCACGGCGTGCGCCAGGTGGAAGAGCTGGCTTACCAGCAGCTGTTCGAGCAGGATCTCAACGAGCACGAGTTCCTCGGCGACATCGTGCGCGGCAAGCTGATCTACTACCCCACCGTGACGCGCGAGCCGTTTCGCAACCAGGGCCGGATCACCGACCTGATCACCAGCGGCAAGTTCGCGGCCGATCTGGGCCTGCCCGAACTCAATCCCGAAACCGACCGCATCATGCTGTGCGGCAGCCCGGCGATGCTCGTCGACCTCAAGCACATGTTGGAAGCTCGGGGCTTCAAGGAAGGCAACACCACGACACCGGGCGATTTCGTGGTGGAACGCGCGTTCGTCGAGAAATAAGCAGGCCACCGCTGGCCTGCGTGCCAGCACCTGCGGGCCATCCCGGCGCACGGATGGCCGCAGCGCCTGGCGCAACGCGCCTGCCCGCTGCTGAAGAATTCGCACCCCGCTGCGAACGTTTTCCTGCGCCACGTTACTCAACCACTGCATCGTCCTTTTCGGCGCATAGGTTGAATGGGTTTCACAGCCGGCTAATGCCGGGTGGATCTTCTGCGCCGTAGCTTCCAACGCCTTTGGCATCGATTACCGATGCCGTCCGTTGCCGTGCCAGGAGATCCGCCATGAACCACAGCTACCGCCTCGTCTGGAACGACGCTCGCCAGCGCTACGTTCCCGCCCCTGAAACCGCGCGCGGCCAAGGCAAGCGCAGCGCCGCCAAGGTGCTCGCGCCCGCGGCGGTGCTGCTCGCAGCGCTGCTGGCGCTGCCGGCCGGGGCCCAGGCACCGCCGGCCAGCGCCTTGCCGACCGGCGCGCAGGTGCTCATGGGGCCGGCGAGCATCGGCCAGAGCGGCGGCCAGATGACCATCGACCAGGCCAGCCAGAAAGCCATCCTGCAGTGGCAGGGCTTCGACATCGGCAGCCAGGCGTCCGTGCGCTTCAACCAGCCCGGCGCCGGCGCCGTGGCGCTCAACCGCGTCGTGGCCGGCAATGCCAGCCAGATCGATGGCCAGCTCAGCGCCAACGGCCAGGTCTGGCTCGTCAATCCGAACGGCGTGGTCTTCGGCAAGGGAAGCCAGGTCAATGTGGGCGGGCTCGTCGCTTCCTCGCTCGACATCACCGATGAGGACTTCACCGCGGACCGGCGGGTGTTCCGGCGCGGCGCGGCGCAGGGCGGCATCACCAACCAGGGCGATATCACGGTGGAGGACGGCGGCACGCTGGCGCTGCTCGCGCCCACGGTCCGAAACGAAGGCACCCTGCGCGCCCGATTCGGCAACGTGGTGCTGGCCGCGGGCGATGCGGTCACGCTGCAGGCCGGCGCGAACGGGCAGCTGCAGGTGGCCGTCGACCCGGCCACGGTGCGCACGCTGGTGGACAACAGGCAGCTGATCGTTGCCGATGGCGGCCAGGTGCTGATGACGGGCCGGGCCGCCGACGCGCTGTCGGCCAGCGTGGTCGCCAACAGCGGCACGGTGCAGGCGCGCGCGCTGGCGCAAAAAGACGGGCGCATCCTGCTGCTGGCCGACATGCGGCATGGAGAAGTCCAGGCCGCGGGCACGCTGCAGGCGCCGTCTGTCGAAACCTCGGCCGCCGCCGTGACCATCGACCCCCAGCTGCAGGTGCGCACCGAAGGCGGGAACTGGCTCATCGCCCCGGTGGACATCACCATCGATGCCGGCAAGGCCACGGCGATCCAAACCGCGCTGGGCGCCGGAGATGTGACCGTCACCACCGCGGAGGGCGGCTCCAATGCCGACTGGGGAGGTGGTCTCCAGGGCACCGGCGTGGGCAAAGGTGACATCCTTGTCAACGCCGACATCCGCTACAACGCCAACAAGCTGACGCTCAACGCCGACCGCAATATCCAGATCGACAGACAAATCTTCGTGGACGGTGCCGGCAAGCTGGCGCTGAACTACGGCGGCACGGCAGGAAATGCGCAGGTAACGCCAGCGGCGGGCAGCGACCTCATGGTCAACGGGCTTGTGAATTTTGAAAAAGCCGGTGCCGGCCTGCTGGCCGTCAACGGCCTCGGTTATACGGTCATCAATGACGTCGATGGCTTGCAGGAGATGCGCAGCGGCCTGGACGGCAGATACGCGCTGGGCCGCCGGATCGACGCCAGCGGCACGAAGCTCGCGAATGACGGCGCCGGCTTTGCGCCGGTCGGTGATGGCGCGAATCCATTCACGGGGACCCTGGATGGCCTGGGCCACTACATCCACAAGCTGTTCATCAATCGCCCCGGCGAAAACCATGTGGGCCTGTTCGGCGCTGCCCGCAACGCCACGCTGCGCAATATGCGCTTCGAGAACGCCAGCGTGCACGGCGCCGATTATGTCGGCCAACTGGTCGGGTCCCTCGTGGCCGAGGAGGGCGGCACGGCCCGAATCAACAATATCAATGTCTATGAGCAGGTGGACGGCATCGGTTACGTGGCGGGCACCGTTTACGTGGCGGGTACCGACCACGTGGGCGGGCTCGTTGGCCATAGCCTGGCCAACGCTGGCAGCACGACCCGCATCGACAACTCCTCTGCCGGCGTAGCAGTGAAGGGCCGCAACCATGTCGGCGGTCTGGTCGGTCACAACCAGGCCGCTGGCGGCATGGCCGGCATTGCAACTGCCAATACCCAAGGCACCATTGCATATGCCGGCGGGGCGGTATCCGGCATCGACCATGTGGGAGGGCTGGTGGGCTATAACCAGGCCAGCGGGGACGGCACGGCCAGCATTGCCGGAGCCCATGCCGATGCTTCCGCCGAGGTCCGTGCGGAGGCCGTTGCCGGAGGAGCCGTGTCGGGCACCCGCTATGTCGGCGGGCTGGTCGGCTACAACCACGCCAGCGGCAACGGCAAGGCCAGCATCGCCCATGCCCATGTCAATGCCGATGCACATGCCAATGTCTGGGTCGAAGCCCGCGGGACCGTGACGGGCAACAGCGATGGCAGCGAACTGGTCGGCGGCCTGGTGGGCTACAACCACGCGAGCGGCGGCGGTACGGCCAGCATCGGCAGTGCCCATGCGGGACCGTCCTCCACTGGCAAGGCCAATGTCTACGTCCATGCCCGTGGCGAGGTAAAGGGCGGCGAATATGCCGAGGGCGAGGTAAAGACCGGCGACCATGTGGGCGGGCTGGTCGGCAAGACCGAGGCCAGCGGCGGCACCGCCAGCATCGGCAGCAGCTACACGGGATCCTCTTCCAGTGGCGAAGCCTATACCTTCGTCATGGCCTACGGCAACGTATCGGGCAAAAACTATGTCGGTGGACTGGCCGGAAAAAACGAGGCCGGCAACAGTACCGCCAGTACCGCCAATATTGCCCATGCCCATACTGCCACCGGCGCCCTCGCGGATGCCTCTGCCAGAGTGGAAGCCTATGGTCGGGTGGAGGGCAGTGCCGACTTTGTCGGGGGACTGGTCGGCAGCAACGTGGCCGGCGGCGGCACAGCCAGCATCGCCCATGCCGCGGCCAATAGCTCCAGTGCTGCGTTTGCCAACGCTGGCGCTTTCGGCGCGGCAACGGGCAGCAATTACGTCGGCGGGCTGATCGGCTACAACCAGGCCAGCGGTGGTGGTACGGCACGCGTCGCCCATGCTTATGTCGGACCGTCTGCCACCGGGCGTGCCTTCAGCACAGGCCAGGCCTTGCAGAAGCAGGTATCGGGCAACAGCTACGTCGGCGGACTCATCGGCAAGAACGAGGCCAGCAACAGTACCGGCAGTATCGCCAGCATCGCCAGTGCCCATACCGATGGGGCCCTCATGGCGCAAGCCAATGCCCGCGTGGAGGCCCGCAGCGAAGTGCAGGCCACTGCCGACTACGTCGGTGGACTGGTTGGGAAAAACGAAGCCAGCGGTGGCACGGCCCCTATCGCCCATGCCACTGCCAATGCCTCCAGTGCCAACAGTGGGGCCAATGCCAGCGCCGAAGCCGTGGGCCCGGCGGATGACG
This sequence comes from Comamonas sp., assembly GCA_040514115.1. Classification (GTDB taxonomy): domain Bacteria; phylum Pseudomonadota; class Gammaproteobacteria; order Burkholderiales; family Burkholderiaceae_C; genus Comamonas. Next base: position 66,185 of record JBEVDH010000138.1, read on the forward strand.
CCAGCCGTGTCAGCGGCGCCAACCACGTCGGCGGCCTGGTGGGATACAACCAGGCCAGTGGTGGCACAGCCCATATTGCCTATGCCGGATCTTCTGCCAATGGCTCTGCCCGTGGCAATGTCAGTGCCGCCAGGAAAGTGTCGGGTACCGACTACGTTGGCGGCCTGGTCGGAAAAAACGAAGCCAGCGACGGCGGCACGGCTGACATAGCGACTGCAAATGCCACTGCGGCTTCGAGCCCGGAGGCCAATGCCTATGCCTTCGGGGACGTGAAAGGCGTCCAATACATCGGCGGGCTGGTCGGCCATAACGAGGCCAGTGGCAGCGGCACGGCCCGCATCGCCAGTTCCGTGACCGGCGCCAATGCCTCTGGCTCGTCCCGTTCCAATGTCGGGGCCACTGCGCCGGTGGATGGCTCCCGATACGTCGGTGGTCTGGTCGGCCATAACGATGCCGGTGGCGACGGCACGGCCAGCATTGGCAGTTCCGTGACCGGCGCCAATTCCTCTGGCTGGGCCTACAGCTATGCCTGGGCCACTGCGCCAGTGAATGGATCCGAATACGTCGGCGGGCTGGTAGGCTACAACCAGGCCAGCGGTGGCACGGCCAGCATTGCCCATGGCTATGTGGGACCCAAGGCCACTGGATATGCCACTGTCGACACCTATGCCACCGGCGCGGTGACGGGCACCGATTACGTCGGCGGACTGGTCGGCAGGAACGAGGCCAGCCACGGCACTGCCAATATCGCCAATGGCCATGCCGATACCACTGCGGCCGCCGCCTTTCCCAAGGCTTATGCCACCGGTCGGGTCACTGGCACCCACTATGTCGGCGGGCTGGTCGGCTACAACCAGGCGCACGATGGCGGCACGGCCAGCATCACCAATGTCTATACCCATGACCTTGGATCTACCTTTACCCAGGCCTATGCCACGGGGCAGGTGAAGGGCACCGACTACGTGGGCGGGTTGGTCGGCATGAATGAGTCGAGCGGCGGCGGCGCTCACGTTATCAATGCCTATGCGACCGGCCTGGTGGAGGGCGAAAGCTTCGTTGGCGGGCTGGTCGGCGCCAACGTTGCCAAGGGCGGCATGGCCAGTATCTCGAATGCCTATGCCACCGGGGAGATCAAAGCCAAAGCCTCAGGGAGCCTTGTCGGTGGGTTGGTGGGCGAAAACAGCGCCTCCGCAAGCGGTGAGGCCCTGGTTTCGGAGGCCTATGCCTCCGGGAAAGTCAGTGGCGGCACGAACGTCGGCGGGCTGGTCGGTGGCAACCTTGCCGGCGGCGGCACGGCCAGTCTCACCCATGTCTATGCCAGGGGACAGGTGACAGGCACCCAGGACATCGGCGGCCTGGCGGGCACCAGCAGCGGCCGCATTGAAAACAGCTTCTATGCCACCACGGATGGCGAAGGCCAGGCCATCGACAACGGCTACAACCACCTGGCCGAGGGCAAGACGTTGGCTGAACTGCAGCAGCAATCCACCTTCGTCGGCTGGAGCATCGATGACCGGGGCGGCAGTGGCCGCAGCTGGCGCATCTACGAAGGCTTCACCACGCCGCTGCTGCGCAGGCATTTGCGGATGACGACGGTGACCGTCAATGCCAGCGACATTGTCGGCAAGACCTATGACGGACAGGCCGCCAGCGGCAGCCTTGGCTATACCCTGCGTCAGCCTCTCGACCGGCTGTACGGCACCAGCCTGGGCTATGCCTCCCGCAGCAAGGATGCAGGACCTTACAGCGTTGTGGATGGCTCTCTCCACATCAGTGGCCTGTATTCGGACCAGCAAGGCCACGACCTCATCTATGTCGATGACCAGTGGCGGATGTCGATGTCGTTGACCATCGCCAAAGCCCCCCTCCAGATCACAGCCCGCGACGCAAGCAAAACCCATGGCGAGTTCCTGGCCTTGTCGGGGCAGGAATTCGACGCCACCGGCTTGCGCAACGGCGAAACCATCGGCGCAGTGTCACTGCGCAGCGATGGCATCACCGCAGGCGCCGCCGTCACCGACGGCACCCCCTACAAGCTCAACGTCGCCGAAGCCACGGGCGGCACGTTCGATGCACGCAATTACGCCATCAGCTATGTGCCTGGCCGGCTATACGTCACGGCGGCGGTTGTTCCAGAGATACCAGTCACGCCGGAGCCTCCGGTCATACCAGAGCCCCCAGTCACGCCAGAGCCTCCGGTCACACCGGAGCCTCCCGTCATACCGGAGCCCCCAGTCACGCCGCAGCCCCCGGTCATACCGGAGCCTCCAGTGACGCCGCCGCCTCCAGTCACACCGAAGCCTCCAGTCCCTCCGCCGCCGCCCGTCACGTGGGTACCGCCAGTCATGCCGCCCGCTCCGGTCACGTCGCCACCGCCGGTCACGCCCGCACCTGCCGTCACGCCGCCCGCTCCGGTCAGGCCGCCGCCTGCGGTCACGCCGGTACCCCCGGTCACACCGCCGCCTCCAGTCACGCCGGCACTTCCAGTCACGCCGCCGCCTGCAGTCGCGCCGCCGCCGCCCGTCGTGCCAGCCCCTCCAGCCATCCCCGTCATACCCGTCACGCCCGAGGTTCCCAAAACACCCGTGGCAGCAGAAATCCCTCCCGCCCAACCTGCCGCTCCCGATACGCGCCTCACCGCCAGCGAAGTCGAGCGGGTCAAGGTGTGCAGCGACGATCAGGGCGGCATCAGGCTGCGCTCCTGCCCCCGGCCCGCGAAGGCCGTAAGTCAGGCGCCGTCGCTTGCGCCGGTACTGAAGCTGGCCACGGATTTCATTCGCCTGCAATGAGCCGCGCAGGCGCTTGCGGCCGGAGTGGCGCGTCGGGCCATGCATCGAGGCGCAATGCGCGGCAGCGCCCGCCTTGACCGCGCAGGCACCGGTCGGCGCCAGCGATTTTCTGCGCGAATCTCCGGCAGGCAGCGCACTCAGATGTTTTCACCCGCATGCTGCGGGAGGGAACGCTCGGCCTGCTGCGAAGGCTCGCCCGGCTGGTCCTTCGCGTTGCTGCGCGCATCGCAGACCGCCTTGGCGCTGGCCGCGGCAAACAGCAAGATGGCCGAGGAAAAGTAGATCCACATCAGCAGCACGACGATCGAGCCGGCCGCGCCATAGGCCGAGACCACGGCCGCCGTCGACAGGTACCAGGCCAGGCCCTGCTTGCCCAGCGTGAACAGCGTGGCGCCGATCACGGCGCCGAAGATCAGGAAGCGCAGCGGCGGCTTGGGGCCGGTGCCGATGCGCATCAACCCGACGAACAGCAGCACCGAGACGCCGAAGGCCACGCTCTCGTTGATCAGGCCGATCAGCGGCGCCATGGGGGCCACGGGCAGCCGGCTGCCGGCCCAGGTCGTGAGCATGTGGACGGCCGTGGACAGCACCATCGAGACCATCAGCAGGAAGCCCAGCGCCAGCACGTAGGCCAGCCCGCGCAGGCGCAGCGTGGCCATGCGCCACCAGGCAGCCCTTTGCGCGCCTGGATCCTTCAAGTTCATCTGCCAGAGCCTCTCGAGCGCCGATTGCAGCTCGACGAATACGCCGGTCGCGCCCGACAGCAGCAGCACGAAGGCAATGATCGATGCCACCGTGCCTTCGCTCGGCTCCTGCGCGCTCTGCAGCGCCGCCTTGATGACCTCGGCGCCGCGCTCGCCCATGATGCCCTGCACCTGGGCCAGCAGCGTGGTCTCGATATAGGAGCGGTCGAGCCACCAGCCGAGCACGCCGACCAGCAGCAGCAGCAGCGGCGCCAGGCTCAGCAAGCCATAGAACGACATCGCGGCGCTCATGCGCAGCCCGTCGGCGTTCAGCCAGAGGTTGAATGCATCGATCAGCGGTTGAATGGGGCGCACGAGAACGCGTGAGCGGCGCATGAGGGAGTCGAGCATCGGAGGCATGCGCCCATCTTGAACCAGGATGCACGCTCGCGCTATCAAAAATGCACTTGCGCGCGGCATTGGACGGCATCCTGCGAAAAAACCTGACACGCTCGGCCAAGCGTGGCAGCCGGAGCAAACGCAGCGAGAATGACCAGCGTCATTGCACATCGAAAGAATTGCCTTATGTCCCGTCCCCCTCGCCTGCTGCAAAACGGCAAGATGCCCCTGGCCGCGCTCGATCAGGAGCTGGCTGCACAGTTCGATATCCACCGCCTCGACCTCGAGGCCGACCGCGATGGCTTCCTGGCCGCGCAGGGCGCAGAGTTTGTCGGACTGGTCACCTCGGCCGGCATCGGGGCGGATGCCGAACTGGTGCGCGCGTTGCCCAACCTGCAGGTCGTCAGCAGCTTTGGCGTGGGCTACGACACGCTGGATGAAGCCGCGTTGGTCGCGCAGAAGGTCCGCGTCGGCTACACGCCGCAGGTGCTCGATGACTGCGTGGCCGATCTCGCGTTTGCGCTGCTGCTCGATGTCTCGCGCGGCCTGAGCGCCGCCGACCGCTTCGTGCGCCGCGGTGACTGGACACGTGGCCGCTTCGGCCTCACGAGCAAGGTCTCGGGCAAGCGCCTGGGCATCTTCGGCATGGGCCGCATCGGCTCGACCATCGCGCGCCGCGGCTCGGGTTTCGACATGGAAGTGGGTTACCACAACCGCCGCCCCGTCGAGGGCTCGCCGCATGCCTACAAGGACTCGCTGCTGGCCCTGGCCGAGTGGGCCGACTACCTGGTCGTGGCCGCGGCCGGCGGCACGGGCACGCGCCACCTGGTCGACGCCGAAGTGCTCGACGCGCTGGGCCCGCAGGGCTTCCTGGTCAATATCGCGCGCGGCAGCGTGGTCGACGAAGCCGCGCTGGTGCAGGCGCTGCAGCAGGGCCGCATCGCGGGCGCCGGACTGGACGTGTTCGAGGATGAGCCACACCCGCTGCCGGCGCTGCTGTCACTGGATAACGCGGTGCTCGCGCCGCATGTGGCCAGCGGCACGCATGAGACGCGCCGGGCGATGGGGGATCTGGTGGTGGAGAATTTGAAGACGTTCTTTGCGACGGGACGTCCGCGGGCGGAGGTGCCTTGGTCTGCGGCACTGTAGGGCAGGACGTCCATGGTTCGACGGGGCCGCCCAGGCAGGCTCACCACGAACGGTAAAAAACCGTTCGCCCTGAGCCTGTCGAAGGGTGAAGGGCCTGCCCTCAGAATCCAAGCGCAGCCCCATTCGTGGCGCGCTTCCCCGCCAGCCTGTCCAAGGATGGACGGCCCCCTCAAGCCAGATTAGGCGCCAGCAAACTCCGCAACTCGGCCTCTTCCATCCCCCGCCGCTGCGCCATATCGATCAACTGGTCATCCCCGATCTGCCCCACATTGAAGTAGGTCGCATCGGGGTGCCCCAGGTAGAAGCCGCTGACGCTCGACGCCGGCATCATCGCCAGGCTTTCGGTCAGCGTCATGCCGATGTCCGGGCACTGCAGCGTCTCGAACAGCGCGATCTTGGCGCTGTGGTCCGGGCAGGCCGGATAGCCGGGCGCGGGGCGGATGCCCTGGTACTTTTCCTTGATCAGCTCGGCGTTGCTCAGCGCCTCATCGGGCGCATAGCCCCAGAGGTCGGTGCGCACGCGCTGGTGCAGGCACTCGGCAAAGGCTTCGGCCAGGCGGTCGGCCAATGACTTGAACAGGATGCCCGAATAGTCATCGAGCTGATCGATGAACTCCTGCTCCTTCTTCTCCATGCCCAGGCCCGCCGTGACGGCAAACAGGCCCGCGTAATCCTTGATGCCGCTGGACTTGGGCGCAACGAAATCCGACAGGCAGCGGCTCGGGCGCATCACGCCGTCGACGGCCTGCTTCTCGGTCTGCTGGCGCATGCCGTACCAGGTCAGCAGCACCTGGGTGCGGGTGTCGTCGGTGTAGAACTCGATGTCGTCGCCGACGCTGTTGGCTGGGTACAGGCCGATCACGCCGTTGGCCGACAGCCAGCGGCCGCTGATGATCTTGCGCAGCATGGCCTGGCCGTCGGCCATGACCTTGCGCGCCTCGACGCCGACGATCTCGTCATCAAGGATGGCAGGATACGGGCCCGCGAGGTCCCAGGTCTGGAAGAACGGGCCCCAGTCGATGAAGCGCGCGATCTCGTTCAGATCGAAGTTCTTGAACACGCGCCGGCCCAGCGCGCGCGGTGCGGCGGGCACGCGCGTGAAGTCCACCCGCGTGGCATTGGCGCGCACCTTGGCCAGCGGCCACATCGGCACCTGCTTGCGGTTCGCGTGCTGCAGCCGCACCTTGTCGTAGTCGGCCTCGAGCGCCTTCAGGTATTCCGCCAGGCCCTCGCCGAGCAGGCTCTGCGCCACGCCCACGCTGCGCGACGCATCGGGCACATAGATCACCGGGCCGTCGTACTTGGGCGCGATCTTCACCGCCGTGTGCACGCGCGAGCAGGTCGCGCCGCCGATCAGCAGCGGCATCTGGCGGTCACGGAAATACGCGTCCTTTTGCATCTCGCCGGCGACGTACTGCATCTCTTCCAGGCTGGGCGTGATCAGGCCCGACAGGCCGATGATGTCCGCGCCCTCTTCCTTGGCCTTGGCCAGGATCTCGTGGCAGGGCACCATCACGCCCATGTTCACGACCTCGAAGTTGTTGCACTGCAGGACCACGGTGACGATGTTCTTGCCGATGTCGTGTACGTCGCCCTTGACGGTGGCAATGACGATCTTGCCCTTGGAGCGCACGTCCTGGCCCGCGGCCTGCTGCTGGCGCTTTTCTTCCTCGATATAGGGCACCAGGTGGGCCACGGCCTGCTTCATCACGCGCGCCGACTTCACCACCTGCGGCAGGAACATCTTGCCCGCGCCAAACAGGTCGCCGACCACGTTCATGCCAGCCATCAGCGGGCCTTCGATGACATGCAGCGGCCGGCCGCCGCGCGCCAGCACCTCCTGGTAGGCCTCTTCGGTGTCCTCGGTGATGAAGTCGGTGATGCCATGCACCAGCGCATGCGCCAGGCGCTGCGCCACCGTGACGGGGTTGTCGGCATTGCCGCGCCATTCGAGGCGCTTGCTCTCGTCCTTGGCGCCGCTGCGTGCGGTTTCGGCGATCTCGACCAGGCGCTCGCCGGCATCGGCGCGGCGGTTGAGCACCACGTCCTCGACGCGCTCGCGCAGGATCGGCTCGATATCGTCATAGACGCCGACCATGCCGGCGTTGACGATGCCCATGTCCATGCCGGCCTGGATCGCGTGGTACAGGAACACGGTGTGGATGGCCTCGCGCACCGGGTCGTTGCCGCGAAACGAGAACGACACGTTCGACACGCCGCCCGAGACCTTGGCGCCGGGCAGGTTCTGCTTGATCCAGCGCACCGCCTCGATGAAGTCGACCGCGTAGTTGTTGTGCTCCTCGATGCCGGTGGCGACGGCAAAGATGTTCGGGTCGAAGATGATGTCCTCGGGCGGGAAGCCGACCTCATCGACCAGGATGCGGTAGGCGCGCTCGCAGATCTCGGTCTTGCGCTCGAACGTATCGGCCTGGCCCTTTTCGTCGAACGCCATGACCACGGCCGCGGCGCCGTAGCGCTTGACCAGCTTGGCCTGCTGCTTGAACGCCTCCAGGCCTTCCTTCATCGAGATCGAGTTGACGATGCCCTTGCCCTGGATGCAGCGCAGGCCGGCCTCGATCACCGCCCACTTCGACGAATCGATCATGATCGGCACGCGCGAGATGTCGGGCTCGGACGCGATCAGGTTCAGGAAGCGCACCATGGCGGCCTCGCTGTCGAGCATGGCTTCGTCCATGTTGACGTCGATCACCTGGGCGCCGTTTTCCACTTGCTGGCGCGCGACGGCCAGCGCATCCTCGAACTGGCCGTTGAGGATCAGGCGCGCAAAGGCCTTGGAGCCCGTGACATTGGTGCGCTCGCCGATGTTGACGAACAGCGTGTCCTCGCCGATAAACACGGGCTCGAGGCCCGACAGACGCATCGGAGGAATGGAAACTTCAGACGGCATGCAACTCACCTGCAAAAAACAAGGGCCAACAGGTGAGCGTCGTTGCGGGAGGCGAAACCCCAAGCCTGACGAGCGCTCCGGCCATGGTGCCGGACGCGCCGCTGCAACGCTCCTTGGGGTGAACCCGGATTTTAACGGGGTCGGCGAGCTCTTGCAGGAGCCAAAACCTGGAGGTTCATGACGTTCATCCTTCGACGGGCTCAGGACGAACGGGAAAATCCGTTCGCCCCGAGCCTGTCGAAGGGTGGCCGAACCCCCAGATTCAAGCGTTTACTTGGCGGTAGGCATCACGAACTCCGCCCCCTTGCCGATGCTCTCGGGCCAGCGCTGCATGATGCTCTTTTGCTTGGTATAGAAGCGCACGCCTTCCTCGCCGTAGGCATGCATGTCGCCAAACAGGCTCTTCTTCCAGCCGCCGAAGCCCTGCCAGGCCATGGGCACGGGAATCGGCACGTTGATGCCGACCATGCCGACCTGGATGCGCCGGCCGAACTCGCGCGCCACGTTGCCGTCGCGCGTGAAGCAGGCGACGCCGTTGCCGAATTCATGCGCGTTGACCAGGTCCACCGCCTGCACGAAGTCGGGCACGCGCACGCAGGCCAGGACCGGGCCGAAGATCTCTTCCTTGTAGATGCGCATCTCGGGCGTCACATGGTCGAACAGCGTGCCGCCGAGCCAGAAGCCGTTATCGCAGCCCGTGCCCGCCTGCGCGCCGTCGAAGCCGCGACCGTCGACCAGCAGCTGCGCGCCTTCCTGCTCGCCCAGCGCAATGTAGCCTTCGATGCGCGCGCGCGCGGCCTGCGTCACGATCGGGCCCATTTCTGCGGCCAGGTTCTCGCCATCGAGCACCTTGAGCGTGCGCGTGCGCTCGACCAGCTTGGCGACCACCTTGTCGGCCACGTCGCCGACCAGCACCGCGACGCTGATCGCCATGCAGCGCTCGCCGGCCGAGCCATAGCCCGCGCCGATCAGCGCATCGACCACCTGGTCGATATCGGCATCGGGCATCACCACCATGTGATTCTTCGCGCCGCCCAGCGCCTGTACGCGCTTGCCCAGGCGCGCGCCGGTCTCATAGATGTAGTTGGCGATCGGCGTCGAGCCGACAAAGCTCACGGCCTTGACATCGGGGTGCTCGATCAGCGCGTCCACGGCTTCCTTGTCGCCCTGGACCACGTTGAACACGCCGTCGGGCAGGCCAGCCTTTTGCAGCAGCTCGGCCATCAGCAGCGAGGCCGTCGGGTCCGTGGGGCTGGGCTTGAGCACGAAGGTATTGCCCGCGGCAATCGCCACCGGAAACATCCACATCGGCACCATCACCGGGAAGTTGAAGGGCGTGATGCCGGCGACCACGCCCAGCGGCTGGCGCAGCGTCCAGTTGTCCATGCCGGTCGAGACCTGCTCGGTGAAATCGCCCTTGAGCAGCTGCGGAATGCCGCAGGCGAACTCGATGATGTCGATGCCGCGCGCGACCTCGCCCTGGGCATCGGTGAACACCTTGCCATGCTCGGCCGTGATCGCGTGCGCGAGTTCGTCCTTGTGTTGGTTGACCAGCTCGAGGAACTTGAACATGACGCGCGCGCGGCGGATCGGCGGCGTATCGGCCCAGGCCGGGAAGGCCGCGGCGGCCGAGGCCACGGCGGCATCCACATCGGCGCGGTTGGCGAGCGTCACGGCGCCCGTGACTGCGCCTGTCGCCGGGTTGGTGACGGGCTGGGTGCGCAGGCTGCTGCCGGCGACGCGCTGGCCGTGGATGAAGTGGACGATGGAGGCCGTCGAGATGGCTGCGTTCATGGAAGAAATCCTTGGGACGTCGAAAAGCGATGGCCCGAGTGTAGGCAGCGGCCCGCGCGCTGCCCAGCCCCGTGGAGTGAACTGATTGTTTAAATTGGTGAACAATGGCGCGATGAATTCCAACGATGCATTGAAAACCGAACAGCTCTGGTCGCACCTCTGGTGGCTGGTGGTGCTCGAGCAGCAGGGCAGCTTCACGGCCGCGGCCGCGCGCCTGGGCGTGAGCAAGGCCGCGGTGAGCCAGCACATCGCGGGGCTGGAGCGCGCGGCCGGCGTGCCGCTGGTGCGGCGCACCACGCGCTCGATGCTGCTGACCGAGGCCGGCCGGCACCTGGTGCAGGACACGCGCGAATCCTTTGCGCGCATCGCGGGCAGCTTCGCGCAGGTGCGCGACCTCGCCGACGCGCTGCGCGGCGGCCTGCGCGTCACGGCGCCCGTGGCGCTCGCGCGCCAGCACCTGGTGCCGCGCCTGCCGGAGTTTCTCGACAAGTATCCGGACATCCAGCTCGAACTCGACCTGTCGGACCAGCTGCGCCCGCTGTCTCAGCAGGGCCTGGACCTGGCGATCCGCCACACCAGCACGCCGCCCGAGAACCATGTGGCCTGGGCGCTGTGCACGACGCATTCGGTGCTGGTCGCAAGCCAGTCCTATCTGGAGCGCCACGGTCCCGCGCCCGCCGCGCCAGACGACCTGCGCCAGCACCGCTGCCTGCATTACCCGCGCGGCCAGGAAGCCGCGGCCTGGACCCTGCAGCGCCTGGGGCGAGGGGGCGGCGCGCGCACCACCGTGCCGGTCAGCGGCCCGCTGGTCGCCAACAACAGCGAGGCACTGCGCGACGCGGCCATGGCCGGCCTGGGCATCGCGCTGGTGCCCGACTTCAGCGCCCAGGCCGCGCTTGCCTCGGGCCAGCTGGTGGCGGTGCTGCCGCAGTGGCGGCCTATGGGCGCGTTCAGCCCGACGATCTACGCGATGCGCCCGTATTCGGCGCATGTGCCGCGGGCGGTGGGGGTGTTCGTGGAGTGGGTGCGGGAGGTGTTCGCGCCGGGGTTTGCGCCGCAGGGGTAGGGGTGAATCCGCGTTTCTCCAGCGAGGGTTCCCATCCTTCGACAGGCTCACGACGAACAGGGGGTTTAAACCGTTCGCCCTGAGCTCGTCGAAGGGGGGATGGCGCGCTCGAGAAAAACGCCCGGCATCCATCCGGACGCCGGGCTTGTCGGCAATCAGCCAGGACTCAAGCCTTGATCCCGAGCTTATTGACCAACTGCTTGAATGTTGCGTTATCCCTTGCAATCACCTCCAGAAACGCCGACTGGTCCAGATACCCCTCGCCCATGTTCTGCTTGGCCATGGTCGCGCGCAGATCGGGCTCCTGCAGCGTGCGCGCCATCACGGTGCGCAGCTGCTGGATGATCTCGGGCGGCGTGTTCTTGGGCGCCGCGAGGCCGCGCCAACCGCCGATCACCAGGTCGATGCCGCGCTCCTTGAGCGTGGGCACCTGCTCCCAGCCGGCCTGGATGCGCTTGTCGCCCATGATCGCCAGCGGCCGGATCTTGCCCGCGGCCACATAGGTCGCGACTTCGACCGGTGTCACCGCCACGGCCTCGATATGGCCGCCCAGCAGATCGAGCACCGCCGGGTTCGCGCCGCGATACGGCAGATGGTTGAACTGCACGCCCACCTTGTCTTCGAGCGCGGCCGCGGCCAGATGGCCGAGCGAGCCCGGGCCCGCATTGCCGATGCGCACGCCGCCGACGTCCTTTTTGGCCGCGGCAAGAAAGTCCTCCAGCGTCTTGAACGGCGAATCGGCGCGCACGGCAATGGTCGCCGGGTCGGCGTTCAGGCGCGCGATCGGCACCACATCGTCCGAGGTGATCTTGGTCAGCCCCATGTGCGGGATCATCGTCATCTCGACGGTGATGATCGCCAGCTTGTAGCCATCGGGCTTGGCCGCCGCGAGTTCGGACCAACCCACGGCGCCGCTCGCGCCCGCGCGGTTCATCACGATCACGCTCTGCGCAAAATGCCGGCGCATGGTTTCTGCCAGCGCGCGCGCCAGCACGTCGGTGCCGCCGCCCGCGGCAAAGGGCACGATCAGCTCGACCGGGCGCTGCGGGTAGCTGCCAGCCGCCGAGGCGCCGGGCTGCGCCCAGGCGGGCAAGGTGGACGCGGCAGCCAGGGCGGCCAGCTGGCGGCCAAAGGCGCGGCGATGCATGGAATGGGTCATGTCTGTCTCCTCGTTTTTCGGGCGCTCGGGCGCCTCAATCCAGTTGAATCTTTGCGGAGCGGATGACCTCGCTCCAGAGCTTTTGCTCGCTGCGCACGAAATCGCCAAACTCGCGCGGCGTCATCGCCATCGGCTGGATGCCGATCTCTTCGAACTTGGCGCGCAGGGCCGGCTGGGCCAGGGCCGCGTTCAGGTCCTTGTTGAGCCGCTGGGCGATGGTTTCGGGCAGCTTGGCCGGGCCGACGAAGCCCTGCCAGGCATAAGCCTCGAAGCCGGGCACACCGGCCTCGGCCATGGTCGGCACATCGGGCAGGATCGCCATGCGTTGGGGCGTGGCCACGGCCAGCACGCGCAGCTTGCCGCCCTTGATCATCGACAGGCTGGGCGGCAGATCAACAAACATGGTCTGCACCTGTCCGGCCATCAGGTCCTGCAGCGCCGGCGCCGAGCCCTTGTAGGGCACATGCAGCAGGTTGGTGCCGGTGCGCTGCTTGAACAGCTCCAGCGCCACATGCAATGGCGAGCCCGGGCCCGAGGAGCCCGAAGTCACCTGTCCCGGATGGCTGCGCACATGGGCCAGGAACTCACGCATGTTCTTTGCGGGAAAGTCCGGGTGCACGGCCAGCACCAGCGGCATGCGGCCCAGGCCGCCAATGAAGCTGAAGTCCTTGTGCGCGTCGTAGCTCAGGCTGCGGTACATCGCCGGGTTGAACGCCAGCGTGCCCGAATCGGCCGTGCCCACGGTGTAGCCATCGGGCGCGGAGCGCACGATCTGCGTCGCGCCGATGATGGTCGCCGCGCCGGGCTTGTTTTCCACCACCACGGTCTGGCCCAGTTCCTTGGACATGCCGATCGCGAGGTTGCGCGCGATCACATCGGTGGTGCCGCCGGGCGCATAGGGCACGACCCATTTGACCGCCTGCTGCGCCGGGAAGGCCGTCTGCGCCTGTGCGAGGCCCGTGCCGAGCAGGGCCGCGCCGATGGCTGCAATGAATTGCCGTTTTTGCATGTCTTGTCTCCTGGTTTTGTGATTTTTTTCCGCCCATCCGGGGTGCGCGGTCCGTCTTGCGGCGAATCAGGTCGCCGCTAACATCCATTCGTGTGTCGGATCGTTGCGGAACGCCCAGCGGCGCTCCGGCCCGGCCATGGTGTTGAGGTAGTACAGGTCGTAGCCATGCGGCGCGACGCAGGGGTGGTAGCCGCGCGGCACCATCACCGTGTCGCGGTGCTCGACGGCCAGGGTTTCATCGAGCGAGCGGTCGTCGGTATAGACGCGCTGGAACGCAAAGCCCTGCTGCGGATTGATCTGGTGGTAGTAGGTTTCCTCCAGCACGGTCTCGGCATCGGGCTGCGCCGGATCGGTGCTGTCGTGCTTGTGCGGCGGGTAGCTCGACGAGTTGCCCGCGGGCGTGATCACTTCGACCACCAGCAGGCTTTCGGCGGGCTCGGACTCGGGCAGGATGTCGCAGACAAAGCGCGTGTTGCTGCCCTTGCCGCGCACGCTGCGTTTCATCTGCTGCGGCGCAATCACGCGTTCGGCATGCAGGCCCTTGGCCGGCGCCAGGCTCAGCGCAACCTCGGCCTCGCCCGATGCGCTGATCTGCACCTCGCGTCCCGGCGGCACATACAGCGCCGCGGGCGCGCGTTCCTCGAACACCGACACGCGGTTGCCGAGCGCGCTGTAGAGCACGCCGCCGACGCGCACATCGACGCTGCCCGCGAGCACCGTGAGGCACAGCTCGAGCGCGCCGGTCTGCAGCGCTTCTTCCTCGCCCGCGTGCAGGCGCAGTGCCTTGAAACTGATGTGACGCCAGCCGGCCGATGCGGGCGTGATGTCGGTGACGATGCGGCCCGGCTGGGCTTTGACAAGCAGACTCATACCAGTGCTCCTTCGGCCATGGGTTGCGCCACGCGCGGCGCGCTGCGCGCCACGCGCCAGCCGGCGATCAGCGCGCGGAAATTCGCCGCGACCTGCGCATGCAGGCCCGCGTCGTCGATCTCGCCGCGCAGCCAGGCCAGCGCGGGAGCCGACCAGACGCTGCGGCCGATCATGAAACCCTTGACCAGCGAGGCCGGTGCCTCGGCAAAGGCCGCGATCAGCTGCTCGATCGGCTGCGACAGGCCCAGGATCACCGCGCCACGGCAGTAGGGGTCGCGCGCCTGCACCAGCGCCTCGAGCGCGAGCCACTGGGCGCGCGACATCGCGCCCACCTTCCACCATTCGGGCTTGAAGCCCAGGTCGTAGAAGCGTTCGATGGTCCGCACCACGCATTCGCCGGTGTCGCCGGCAGCGATCTGCTCTTTCGGTGGAATCACTTCCAGCAGCAGCTCGTGGCCGCTCGCGCGCGTCGCTTCCCAGACCTGCTGCAGCCACTCCTCCTGCTCGGCGCGCAGCGCGGCGTCATCCTGCGGGTGGTAGAAGACCAGGCACTTGACGGTCTGCTCGCGCGGCCAGTGCTGCAGCTGCGTGGCCAGCGAATGCGTGCCGTCGAAGCGCAGCGGGCGCGAGCCCGGGCGCTCGATCGGGCGCCCCACCCACCAGCCACGGCCGGTGGCGTCGTGCAGCGCGGCTTCGCCGATGCGTCCGTCGATCAGCACGCCCACGTGGCCTTTGCAGCCCGGGTCGTTCTCGACGTCCTCGACCACGCGGTTGATCAGGCGCTTGAGCCGCGGCAGGCGGGCGCGGTCGGCGCCGGCCTGATCGGCCAGCTCCTCGAACTGCGAGCGGTGGTCATAGGCGAGCACGCACAGCTCGGGCCAGGCCGCTCGCGCAGCCGTCACGCGGTGCAGATGGGCGAGCTGCGGATCCTGATCGGGACGCACCTGGCGCCGGCCCGAGAACCAGTGCGCCAGCTCGGCCGGCGTGGGCATCGCCGGCGCGCAGCCATGGCGCGACACGACGATCGCGCCGCAGGCATTGGCCATGGCCGCGGCTTCGGCGAACGTCTTGCCGCGCAGCAGCCCGGCCAGCAGGCCCGAGGCAAACGCGTCGCCCGCGCCCAGCACGTTGAGCACTTCGATGCGCTCGCCGAGCACCGTCAGCGCATCGTCGATCGCCGCGGGAATCGCGCCCTCGATCACCGAGCAGCCCAGCGGGCCGCGCTTGACGACGAATACCGCCGCCGTGCACGCGCGTGCGCGCCGCAGGCTGGCCATCAGGTCGCCTTCGGCGCCGCCCGCAATCATCCATTCCTCCTCGGTGCCGATGATCAGCTCGAACAGGCCGAGCTGCTGCTGCAGATGCGCGCTGACCTGGTCGTTGCCGATGTAGCGGGTCTCGCCGTCGCCCTTGCCGGTCAGGCCCCAGAGCACGGGGCGGTAATCGATGTCGAGCACGCGCACCAGTCCGTGGCGGCCACCGATTTCCAGCGCCTTGCGGCTCGCGGCCAGCACGCCGGGCGTGCTCAGGTGCGTGCCGGTGATCACCAGGCTGCGGCACCGGGCCAGAAAGTCTTCGTCGATGTCGTCCTCGCCCAGCGCCATGTCGGCGCAGTTCTCGCGCGCAAACAGCAGCGGGAAGGTGTCCTGGTCCTTGATGCCCAGCAGCACCATGGCCGTGAGGCGCTCCGGGTCCACGCGCACCTGGCTCACGTCGCAGCCTTCGCGCTCGAGCGTGCGGCACAGAAAGCGCCCGTTCTGTTCGTTGCCCACGCGCGAGATCATGGCCGAACGCATGCCCAGGCGGGCCGTGCCGAACGCGATGTTCGCGGACGAGCCGCCGAGGTACTTGGAAAAACTGCTCGCGTCTTCGAGGCTGCAGCCGATCTGCTGCGCATAGAGATCGACGGCCAGGCGCCCGAGGCAGGCGACGTCGAAGGGGCGGTCGGCGGGAAAGGACAGCGTACTCATGGGTTCCTTGTGTCACAGCGGCAGTGCGCAGGCCCCGCCGGATAATGTTCGCCAGCGGATCATAATCCGATATAGAAAATATTTTCCAAATTTATGAAAAATAGAACAACAGCTTCGAAGACTGCTCCGGCCGCTGTTGCGCCCGCACCCTTTGCCGATACGCAGGCGTTCCTGGCCAGCGTGCAGGCGCAGTTCGATACCCTGAGCCGGCAGCTCAAGGCCATTGCGCGCCATGTGGAGATGCACCGCGACCGGCTGGTGCTCGACGGCGTGCAGGCCACGGCCGAGGCCTGCGGCGTGCAGCCTTCGGCGGTGGTGCGCTTTGCCAAGCACTTCGGCTTCAGCGGCTATTCGGAGCTGCAGGCGCTGTTCCGCGCCGACGCCGAGCGCCAGCTCGCGCCCAATCGCGGCTACCAGGAGCGCATCCGTGGCCTGATCGTGCCCGGCGCGCAGACCCTGCCCGTGGGGCAGCTCGCGCGCGAAGTCATCGAGCGCAGCATCGACAGCCTGCAGGCGCTGCAGCGCCAGCTACCGGACGAGCGCTTCGAAGCCGGCGTGGACCTGATGGTGCAGGCGCCCGCGATCTGGCTCGCGGCCGCGCGGCGCGCGTTTCCCGTCGGCGCCTATCTGGCCTATGCGCTGCAGCACACCGGCAAGCCCGTGCACTGGCTCAATGGCCTGGGCGCCATGCAGCAGCTCGAGATGCGCGCCCTGCGCCCGGGCGACGTGATGCTGGCGGTGTCGTTTGCGCCCTATGCGCAGGAAACGCTGGAGCTGGCCCAGGCGGCAGTGGCCCGCGGCGCGCATCTGCTAGCCATCACCGACAGCCAGCTGAGCCCGCTGGCCGCGCAGGCCAGCGTGGTGCTGATCGCGCAGGATGGTGCGACCTTTGGGTTCCGGTCCCTCACGAGCACGCTGGCGCTGGCGCAGTCGTTGTTCCTGGGATTGGCTTATCGGCTGGAGCTGGCTTACGAGGCGCCCGCTGCAACAGACTGAGCCCATTGTCTGCCTCCGTTCGCCCTGAGCTTGTCAAAGGGTGGGAATTCCAGCGAAGGAGGAATAGCCCGCCTCAGGCAGCCTGTGGCTGCGCCTGCACCTGCGCCGAAGCCGGCAGACCAAACACGCGGTCAAACGCCCAGTTGAAGGCAAAGGTGTAGACCAGGAAGAACAGCAGCAGCCCCAGGTCCATGAGGAAGGCCTGCCACAGGCTGACCTTGAACCACCACGCAAACAGCGGCACCAGCATCACCACCAGGCCGCCCTCCATGCCCAGGGCATGCGCGGCGCGGCGCGCGAAGCCGCGCCCGCGCTGCGCCTGGCGCGCTTCCCAGCGCTCGAACAGGCCGTTCCAGACCACATTCCAGGCGACCGCGATGGCCGAGGTGATGACGGCAATGACACTCGAGTGGGCCGCGCTTTCGCCGGTCAGGGCGGCGAGGCCGAAAGAGGTCGCGGCAATGGCAAACAGCTCGAACAGGGTGACGTACACGACGCGCCGCCAGGGGCCTTGCAGCTGGCGTTTCGGAGAAGGGATATTCAAAGACATGGAGGGAATTTATAGGGTTTTCACTGACAGCAAAAGTCAGGATCTTTCAACTTTGCTGATAGATTGAAGCCATGGCTTTCTCCTCCGATAACGTATTGGTGTTTCTTGCCGTTCTTGACCACGGCTCGTTCTCGGCCGCGGCGCGCGCCTTGTCGCGCGTGCCCTCGGCCGTCAGCATGGCGATTGCGCATCTCGAAGCCGAGCTTCAGTTGAACCTGTTCGACCGCACTGGCCGTGAGCCTCAGCCCACCGCCAGCGCGCGCGCCCTCGAGCCCCAGGCGCGCCTTTTGGCCGCGCAGCTGCAACAGCTCAACGGCCAGGCGCTGGCGCTGACCCAGGGCCTCGAGCAGCGCCTGAGCATCGCCATCGCCCCCGAGCTGCTGGCCTCGCGCTGGACCACGGCGCTGGCCGCGCTGGCCCAGGCCCATCCCCTGCTCGAAGTCGAAGTGCTGGCCGCGCCGCAGGAAGACGCGCTGGCGCTGCTGCACACCGGCCGGGCGCAGCTGGCGCTGGTGTTCGAGCGCCCCAGCCTCGACGGCCGTGAGGGCTTCGAGGAAGTCGGCAGCGACACGCTGGTGGCCGTCATGGCCCCCGACCACCCCGTGCTCGAAGCCGCGCGCGCCCAGGCCGCCGGCCAGGCGCCCGCCTCGCTCAGCGAGGAGCACCTCAAGACCACCCGCCAGATCGTCGTCGCCAGCCGCGACCTGGGCCAGATCGATGCCCGCTTCGTCTACGCCCGCCACATCTGGCGCACCGACAACCACCTCGCCGCCCTCGGCCTGATCGAGGCCGGCCTCGGCTGGGGTTGGCAGCCGCGCTCCCTGGTGGCGCCCTACATCGAGGCCGGGCGGCTGGTGGAGATGCCGTTTTCCAATTTGAGCAACGGGCTGCGGCTGTGGGTGGATGTGGTGTGGTCCAAACAGCGGCCCATGGGACTGGGGGCGCAGATGTTTGTGCGGGCGATGGGGAAACAGGTGGGAGGGGGGTAAGTGGGAGTGAGGGTGTCTGGGGCACTGTCGGGCAGGCCGTTCATCCTTCGATCCTTCGACAGGCTCAGGATCAGGACGAACGGGTTATCCGAAAGGCTTGCGATAGGCAAGGCTTACGCCCTCCACGCGCCGAAGAAGCTATCCCGGCCCCGGCTCCCCGCCCATCTGGCTGCGCCTGCCGCGCGCAGGGCCCGGGCTGGTCGGTGTGCCGAAGGACACACCGACTTCGTAAACTGACTCACCGCGGTTGTCCGAGCGCAGCGCCGCAGGCGCGTAGCGAGTTCCGCGGTGCAGCCCGGGACCGAGCACGGCAGGTTGCCCGCAGCGCAGCGGAGGGTCGCAGACAGCAGGGGCGCATTTCTTTGCCTCCTTTCTTGTTGCGAGACAAGAAAGGAGGTCGGCTGCCGGGCCGAGACCCGGCCTCAGAAAGCAAAGCCACAGCAGGTTCTGAAACAGCTCCAGGAAATGTCAAAACAGACCCAGGAAATTCAGTCTACAACTGCAACCAGGCCTCACCCACCCCATCAAACTGCGCATGCACCCGCTCCCCAGCGTGCGCCCTGACCAGCCCCACCCAGCTCCCCGTGGTCACCACGGTCCCCGCCCTCAAAGTCCCGTACTCC
>JBEVDH010000081.1:0-3211 GCA_040514115.1 Comamonas sp.
TGGCCTTTTTCATTCCGGCGTTGGCTGGAATTTATTCCTCGAGCAGCGAGCGCAGCATCCACGCGGTCTGCTCGTGCACGGACAGGCGCTGGGTCAGCAGATCGGCGGTTGGCTCGTCGGAGGCCTTGTCGGCCACGGGAAAGAGCGCGCGTGCGGTGCGGGCCACGGCTTCGTGGCCGTTGACCAGGATGCGCACCATCTCCATGGCGGAAGGCGGCGTGGTGGGGGCATCGTCGAGCGAAGCCAGCTGGCCATATTGCGCATACGAGCCTGGCGCGAAATGTCCGAGCGCGCGGATGCGCTCGGCGATCAGGTCGGCGGCATTCCACAGCTCGGTGTACTGCTGCATGAACATCTGGTGCAGGCTGTTGAACATCGGGCCGGTGACGTTCCAGTGGAAGTTGTGCGTCGTCAGGTACAGCGTGTAGTTGTCGGCCAGCAGGCGCGACAGGCCTTCGGCAATGGCCTGCCGGTCCTTGGCCGAGATGCCGATGTTGATGGTGTGCGACTGTGCTGTGGGGGAAACGGACTTCTTGGCCACGGAGGACTCCTTTGCATGGAAACAAGGCGTTGATGAAATCGGCGCCGAGGCGCGACAGCAACGACTTTAACGCCTTCGCCGTGCCGATCCATCAAACACCGGTTCCATCGGGCTTCGCCCACAGAGGTTCGATGAGTGAGATTTCAGGGCGCTGTGGCAGCGCCAGGGCATGTGGCGTAGGCATGCGCCTCCACGGCCAGGGGCGGCAGAAAGCGGATGCGCGTGCGCTGCACCAGCTCCTCGTAGCTGATCGGCGGCAGCGCGGAAGTGTCGGGCGCGTTGGCCAGCCAGTGCGCCCAGCTCCTGCCGCTGCAGGGGTCGTAGACCAGCTTGAACAGATGGCTGGGCACCTGCACCCGGCCCGCGCCGATGGTGGGGGCATCCGGCGCGAAGACCGGGCCGGTGAAGACATAGACATCGGCCTGCGCACGCTGCACATATTGGCGCGTCTGCTGCTCGATCTGCGACCAGGCGCCGCCGTTGAAGGTCTGGTCCTGGGGCACCATGTTCGCCAGGCTGAAGCTCTGCGCCATGGAGTCGGGCGTGCTCATGTCGCCGGCCGGCGCCATGTGGCCGCGCGAATAGCCCGAGCCGCGGTAGTCGGCGAGCTCGGAGCGCTCGCCCCGCGGCAGCCGCGCATCGGCAAAGAAGCGGTTGCTGCGTTTTTGCCCGCGCGCGGCGTCGATCGTGGCGCGGTCGAGATGCTCGGCAACGAATACCGGGGTCTTCGACTCGCCGCTGTGCAGCACCGCAAACGCGCTGTAGCACAGCTCGCGCAGCAGGGGGCCGCGCACGAGCTGCGGCGGGGCCTGGGCGGGAAAGAACTGGCGGCATTCGGCAAAGCGGATGCCGTCGGGTGCCAGCTGCGGCAGGGGCCGCAGCGCGCAGCCTGCCAGCAGCGCCAACAGGCCCGCAGCCGCGCAGGGACGCCAGCGGGGCAGGGCTTGCAGGACGGATTGACTCCACATACAGGCTCCTTGGGGCACCGGGCGGCAGCGCTGCATCACCTGGCGGTGGTGTCTGGCATGGCAGGGCCCGCGCATTTCCAATGATAGGCAGCACCGGGGCCCGCAAAGGAATAGACCATGCAACGATCTCCGATACGCACCGCCGCCGGCGTGGCGGCCTTGGCACTGTCCGTGGGCTGCGCGCCCCAGCCGCCGCGGCCCGCGGGGCTGGTCAATCCCGCCACGTCGTACTGCCACGCGCAGGGCGGGCGCACGCTGCTGGGCTACACCGCCGAGGGCCGCGACGAACTGTGTTTCCTGCCCGACGGCAAGCTGGTCGACGAGCAGCAGCTGTACCGCCGCGAGAACCCCTGCAAATAGACGTCTGCGGGCTTCGGGCACCGAAGCCCCTGCGCTCCAAGGGTCCGTGCTTGCTCCGGCTTCGGGCTCCGGCAGGCAAAATCCGCGTTTGCGGCGGGCAACACTGGCCTGCCGCGGTTTGTGAACCAGCGCGATATGAACACCCAGATTCTCTACACCGCCGCTGCCACCTTCGAGGCGGCGCGGCAACTTGGCGGGCTTGCGCCCGCGCACCCTGCGGGCCGACTGCATGGACATGGCTTCACGGCGCGCGTGCAGTGCGCCATTCCTGCGGGATGGGCCGCATTTCCCGGCGGCGAAGTCGAGCAGCTGCAGCAGCGGCTGGCCGCTGCCGTGGGCCGGCTCGATTACCGGCACCTCAATGACCTGATGGACGATCCCGGCGATATCCATCTGGCGCGCTGGATCGCGCAGCAGCTCGCCGACCCCCTGCTCGGCCCGCTGGAAGTGGGCGTGGACAGCACGCCGCGCCAGGGCGCGGTGCTCGATGGCGCGGGCCGGGCCCAGGTATGGCGCCGCTATGTATTCCAGTCGGCGCACCGCCTGCCCAATGTGCCGGCGGGCCACAAGTGCGGGCGCATGCATGGCCACGGCTTTGAAGCCATCGTCCAGGCCGGCGGCACGGTCGACTACGACCGGCTCGATGCGCTCTGGGCGCCGCTGCAGGAGGAACTGCATTACGCCTGCCTCAACGAGATTGCCGGCCTCGAGAACCCGACCAGCGAAATGCTCTCGGGCTGGATCTGGCGCCGGCTGCAGCCGCAGCTGCCGACTCTGACCCAGGTGACGGTATACGAGACCGCATCGTGCGGCGCACGCCACGACGGCCAGCGCTACCGCATCTGGAAGGACGTGACGCTCGACAGCGCGCGCCAGCTGCGCCGCGCCCCCGTGGGCAGCGCGCACCGGCGCCTGCAGGGCCACACCTATACGCTGCGCCTGCACCTGAGCGCGCCGCTGGACCAGATCATGGGCTGGACCGTGGATTTCGGCGATGTCAAGCAGCTGTTCAACCCGCTGTTCAAGGCGCTGGACCACCAGCCGCTGCATGAAATTTCCGGTCTGGAGGACTGCGATACGGCGAGCCTGGCGCAATGGATCCTGGCGCAGGCGCGCGAGGACCTGCCGCAGCTCGACGGCGTGGAGCTGTTCGAGACGCGCGGCTGCGGCGCGCTGGTCTCGCTGGCCGGAGCCACGCAATGACTTACACCGTCAAGGAAATCTTCTACACGCTGCAAGGCGAGGGCGGCCAGGCCGGGCGCGCGGCGGTGTTCTGCCGCTTTGCCGGCTGCAACCTCTGGACCGGCCGCGAAAAGGACCGTGCCAAGGCCGTCTGCCAGTT
>JBEVDH010000279.1:0-5788 GCA_040514115.1 Comamonas sp.
TGTTCCTCTGGTTCTTCATCGGCGGTATGGCCCATTTCCTGGCCACCGAGGCCGAAATGCGGATTGTTCCGCCATGGATCCCCTGGCCGCGCGCGGCGGTGCTGCTCACCGGCGTGCTGGAACTGCTGGGCGCCTGCGCCATCGTCTGGCGACCCACACGCCGCAGCGCCGGGCGGGGTCTGGCGCTGCTGACGCTGGCCGTGACGCCGGCCAACGTTTTCATGCTGCAAAACGCCGCCGATTTCCCTTCCGTGCCCTATTGGCTGCTGGTGGCGCGCCTGCCGCTGCAAGTGGCGTTGCTGGCGCTGGTGCTCTGGAGCACGGCGGCGCCGCGCCAGCGCTAGGCCCTGCGCGGGCCGCAAAAAAACCGCCCGGGCGACCAGCGCGGCGGGCGGTTTGCGATGGGTTGCCGCTTACGCGTAATTCACCACCGAGCGGATCGACTTGCCTGCATGCATCAGGTCGAACGCTTCGTTGATCTCGGTCAGCGGCATGGTGTGGGTCACGAAGGGCTCGAGCTGGATGTCGCCGCGCATCGCATCTTCCACCATACCGGGCAGCTCCGAGCGGCCCTTGACGCCGCCAAAGGCGCTGCCGAGCCAGCGCCGGCCGGTGACCAGCTGGAACGGGCGGGTGGAGATTTCCTGGCCCGCGCCGGCCACGCCGATGATCACCGACTGGCCCCACCCGCGGTGCGCGCACTCGAGCGCCGCGCGCATCACGTTGACATTGCCGATGCATTCGAAGGAGTGGTCCACGCCCCAGCCCGTCATCTCGACGATCACCTGCTGGATCGGCTTGTCGTAGTCCTTGGGGTTGATGCAGTCGGTGGCGCCAAAGGTGCGCGCGAGCTCGAACTTCGAGGGGTTGGTGTCGACGGCAATGATGCGCCCGGCCTGCGCCTGCTTGGCGCCCTGGAGCACGGCCAGGCCGATGCCGCCCAGGCCGAACACGGCGACCGAGTCGCCGGGCTGGACCTTGGCGGTGTTCTTCACCGCGCCCAGGCCCGTCGTCACGCCGCAGCCGAGCAGGCAGACCTGCTCGGGGTTGGCATCGGGGTTGATCTTGGCCAGCGACACTTCGGCCACCACGGTGTACTCGCTGAAGGTGGAGCAACCCATGTAGTGGTAGATCGGCTTGCCTTCGTAGGAAAAACGCGTTGTGCCATCGGGCATCAGGCCCTTGCCCTGGGTGGCGCGCACGGCCACGCACAGGTTGGTCTTGCCGGACTTGCAAAACAGGCATTCCTTGCATTCCGCGGTGTACAGCGGAATCACATGGTCGCCGGGCTGCACGCTGGTCACGCCTTCGCCGACTTCAACGACGATGCCCGCGCCTTCGTGGCCCAGCACGGCCGGGAAGATGCCTTCGGGGTCGTCGCCCGACAGCGTGAATGCATCGGTGTGGCATACGCCGGTATGGGTGATCCGGACCAGGACCTCGCCCTTGCGCGGGGGCTCGACATCGATCTCGACGATCTGCAGGGGTTGACCAGCAGCAAAGGCAACGGCGGCGCGTGATTTCATGGTTTTTCCTCAGGTGGGTGCAGGCCCATCGGAGCGGCAGACGCGTTCCGGATGCATGGGCGGATGCCGTGCATTATTGGATAACTTTGCGTCCCCGCCGCCCAGAAAGTCCGCACGCGCCGCAGCTGTGCTCCTACGGGACGCTGGAATAGCGCTCGGGATGCAGGCCCGCGGCGCCGGGCTGGCCTGTGTCTGGCGCCACATGCGCCTCGGACGCATCGTCCAAGGACCACAGGCGGAGCACTTCATCAGGCCGGTGGGGCATGTCGAACATCATGGGCGCCATGGGCGTCATGAACGTCATCGGCGTGGTGGGCGCGGTGGGCGTGGTGGGTAGGGACGCTGTAGGCGTTATCGGCGTTGTCGGCGTCAGCGGTGTCCTGGACGCCGTGGACGTGGGCGTATCGGGCCACATCCAAGCCGCCAATGGGGCTTCTGCCGCATCTGCAGCCGCTGCGGCAGACGTTGTTTCGCCAGCCATCGCCGGGGCAGCCATCGCTGTGGCAGCCATCGCTGTGGCAGCCACCGCTGCGGCAGCGGCGTGCGGGGCGCTGGCCTGCCGCAGCAGTTCCCACATCGCCGCACGGTGCTGGAGCAATGCGGGCGGATCGAGGGGCGGCATCGCCGCAGCTTGCGGCATGTCAGTCTGCGTGGTGTGGGAGTCCGACGCGTTGGTTGCATCGGACACGACGCTGCGGGCCGAGGCAGGCAGCCTGAAGGTGGCAAATTCCAATGACAAGTTTCTGGGTTGTAGGGGCATGGTGTTCCAGGAGCAAGGTGGTGGAGGAATCGGTCGGGCGCCACGCACCCGCCCGGCCTGTTTTCGCTGGCCTGCAGGCAATTCGCGGGCCAAAGGAAAGGGGTATGCGCCACTGATATTGACTGGCGATATGGGCGAATCGGCCGGACGGCTTGGACTGCCCGGGCTGTGCCTGGCCCGACCGCAACCATGGGTCGAGCCTGCGGGTTCTGCGGCGACGGCGCCAAAACTGTGGCCGCCGGGGCCACCGCGCTTGGATGACCTTGCGTCCCTGCCGCCAAGATAAGTCCGCGCGCGCCGCAGCGCTGCCCTTACATGCTGCTGAAATGTCCCTCGGGATTCAGACCGATCAGGCCGGCAAGGGCCAGGGAGCCCAGAAGCCCGGCCATGGGCGTAAAAGCCGGCTCGGCTGCCTCTTCCAGGAACACTGTCTCCGGTGTGATGGGGGCGTCGGGTGCCATGGGCGCATCGGCTGCATTGGACGCATCCAACGCATCGAGCAAGACAGCCATCGTCGGCATGTCTGGCGTGTCCGGTGCATCGAAATCGCCAAACTCCAGCTCGGGCGCGATCTCGGCTTCTTGCTCGGCGGCCGCTGCAGCGTTGGCGGTGTGGATGGTGCTGGGCTCGCCCTGTTGACCCAATACCTGCTGAAGCAGGAGCAATCGGGTCATATAGTAAGGCTGCGCTGCTGGCGCCGGTTGCCCGGCGCCCTGCGCCGTATGGCTGGGAGCAAAGGAGTCCATTTCCTGGCGCGCCCATGCATGGCCTGAAACACCGAGATCCAAGTCTCCCATCTCCGCCATCAGATCATCGGTAGGGCTCCAGGTGCTGGCCGGGCCTGGTTCGGCCCGCGGCGCGGCGGCCTGCGCCGTGTGGCTCGAAGCCAGGGAGTCGAGTTCCTGGCGCGCCCATGCATGGCCTGAAAGCCCCAGGTCCAGGCTTTCCATGGCAGGGCGAGGCACGTTGGCAAGCGCTGCAGGAGGAAGCATGAAGGTATCAAAGTCCGGTGGCAAAATCTTGGTGACGGGCTGCGGCATAGGTTATCCAATAGGGATGCGGATCGAGGAATCGGGAGGGCGTCATGCGCCGGCCCGGCCTGGTTCAGTTGGCCTGCAGACAACCCGCTTGCTGAAAGCGCATTGCCAACAAATGTTTTGCAATTTTCAACTGAATTTAAATTCTAATAGTTTTTTGCTATTGAAGCAAGACGCCCGTGGCTGTGTCGCGGCTCCAATCCAGATAGGATGCTGTCCAGTGCCGCGCAAGCTTGCGCCGCGCTGCCCTCTCATCCGGATCCCTTGACATCCCTTGACATATGGCAGAGCAAAAAATCGAGTTCTACAACGGCCCCGCGGGCGGATGGGGGGCGCTGCGCAGCGTGAAGAACACGCTGCTGCGCCATGACATCGCGCTCAAGGGCGCCAAGACGCTGCTGTCGGCGAATCAGCCCGATGGCTTTGACTGCCCGGGCTGTGCCTGGCCCGACCGCAACCATGCGTCGAGCTTCGAGTTCTGCGAGAACGGCGCCAAGGCCGTGGCGGCCGAGGCCACCGCGCGGCGCGCCGGCCCTGAATTCTTTGCGCGCCACACGGTCGCCGAGCTGCTGGCGCAAAGCGATTTCTGGCTCGAGGACCAGGGCCGGCTCACGCACCCGATGCGTTACGACGCCGCCAGCGACCGCTATCTGCCGCTCGAATGGGACGCGGCCTTCGCGCTGATCGCCCGGCAGTTGCAGGCCCTGCCCGACCCGAACCAGGCGATCTTCTATACCTCGGGGCGCGCGAGCAACGAGGCGGCATTTGTCTACCAGCTGTTCGTGCGCGAATACGGCACCAACAACTTCCCCGATTGCTCGAACATGTGCCACGAGGCCAGCGGCAACGGCATGCGCACGCAGATCGGCGTCGGCAAGGGCACGGTGACGCTCGAGGACTTCGAGCACGCCGATGCGATCTTCATCTTCGGCCAGAACCCCGGCACCAACCACCCGCGCATGCTCGGCGAACTGCGCGCGGCGCACAAGCGCGGCGCGCGCATCGTCAGCTTCAACCCGCTGCACGAGCGCGGGCTCGAGCGCTTCCAGGACCCGCAAAGCAAGCTGGAGATGGCCACCCTGGGCGCGACGCCGATCAGCACCCATTACTTCCAGGTGCGCGCGGGTGGCGACCTGGCGGCCGTCAAGGGCATGATGAAGCATGTGCTCGAGCAGGAAGCGGCGCGCGGCGGGGTGCTCGACCACACCTTCATCGACGCGCACACCACGGGCTTCGCGGCGCTGGCCGCGGATCTGCAGGGCGAGACGTGGGAGGTGCTCGAGCAGGAATCCGGGCTGAGCCAAGCGCAGATGCGCGCGGCCGGCGAGGTCTATATCGGCGCGGCCAGCACCATCATCTGCTGGGGCATGGGCATCACGCAGCACATGCATTCGGTGGCCACGGTGCAGATGCTGGTCAACCTGCTGCTGCTGCGCGGCAACCTGGGCCGCCCCGGCGCGGGTGCCTGCCCGGTGCGCGGCCACAGCAATGTGCAGGGCGACCGCAGCATGGGCATCTGGGAAAAGCCCCCGGCGGCGCTGCTCGACCGGCTCGAGCAGGTCTTTGGCTTCGCGCCGCCGCGCGCCCATGGCGTCGACACCGTCGAGGCCATCCGGCTGATGCTCGAAGGCCACGGGCGGGTATTTTTTGCGCTGGGCGGCAACTTCGCGGCCGCCGCGCCCGACACCGACGCCACCTGGCGCGCGCTGCGCCGGTGCGATCTCACGGTGCATGTGGCGACCAAGCTCAACCGCAGCCACCTGGTGCATGGGCGCGACGCGCTGATCCTGCCGTGCCTGGGCCGCACCGAGGTCGATGTGCAGGCCGGCGGCGTGCAGAGCGTCTCGGTCGAGGATTCGATGAGCATGGTGCATCTGTCCGCGGGCATCAATGCGCCGGCCTCCGAGCGGCTGCTGTCCGAGCCGGCGATCGTCGCGCGCCTGGCGCAGGCCACGCTGGCCGCGGCCGGCGGCAAGGGCAGCCGCACGCCCTGGCTGTGGCTGATCGAGGACTATGCGCGCATCCGCGAGCTGATTGCCCAGGTGTTTGACGACTTCCACGATTTCAATGCACGCGTGGCCACGCCCGGCGGTTTCAGGCTGCGCAACACCGCCAGCGAACGCGTCTGGACCACGGCCAGCGGCAAGGCCGGCTTCATGGCGCATGCGGTGCCGCGCGACACGCCGCTGCACCGGGCGCGCGAGCGTTTACCTGAGCAGCAGGTGTTCTCGCTGATGACCATGCGCTCGCATGACCAGTACAACACCACCATCTATGGCATGGACGACCGCTACCGGGGCGTGTTCGGTCGTCGCGACGTCGTGTTCATGAACAAGGACGATCTCGCCGCTCGCGGCCTGGCAGAGGGCGACAAGATCGACATCATCGCCGCGAAATATCCGAACGAATGCCCGGCAGCCGAAAAGACGGTGCGCGGCTTTACCGTTATCACCTACGATATTCCG
>JBEVDH010000037.1:0-20855 GCA_040514115.1 Comamonas sp.
CAGCAGGAACTTGATGTCTTCCTGGCTGTAGCCGAACGCCTGCTGCCTGTCGAGCAATGCCGTGGTACTGGCCGGCATCGGCGCCGCGTCGGCGGCCACGTTGTCAAGCTTGATGCGCAGGTTGTCGATCCACTGCTTGTAGGGCTTGGCGTTGGCGAGCGAGGCCTTGAGCTCCTCGTCGTCGATCATGCGGCCCTGTTCCAGGTCGATCAGGAACATCTTGCCGGGCTGCAGGCGCCACTTGCGCACGATCTTGTTCTCGGGGACCGGCAGCACGCCCGATTCGGACGCCATGATCACCAGGTCGTCGTCGGTCACGCAGTAGCGCGAGGGGCGCAGGCCGTTGCGGTCCAGCGTGGCGCCGATCTGGCGGCCGTCGGTGAACACGATCGAGGCCGGGCCGTCCCAGGGCTCCATCATCGCGGCGTGGTATTCATAGAACGCGCGGCGGCGCTCGTCCATGGACTCGTGCTGTTCCCAGGGTTCGGGAATCATCATCATCACGGCCTGGCTGATCGGGTAGCCAGCCATCGTCAGCAGCTCGAGACAGTTGTCGAACGTGGCGGTGTCGGACTGGTCGGCAAAGCTGATGGGATAGAGCTTCTTGAGGTCTTCGGCCAGCACCGGCGAGGCCATCACGCCTTCGCGGGCGCGCATCCAGTTGTAGTTGCCCTTGACGGTGTTGATTTCACCGTTGTGCGCGACGTAGCGGTACGGGTGGGCCAGCGGCCACTCGGGGAAGGTGTTGGTCGAAAAGCGCTGGTGCACCAGGCCGATGGCCGAGACGCAGCGTTCGTCTTCGAGGTCCTTGAAGTACACGCCCACCTGGTCGGCCAGCAGCAGGCCCTTGTAGACCACGGTGCGGCTGCTCATGCTGGGAACGTAGTATTCCTTGCTGTGCTTGAGCTTGAGGCCCTGGATCGCGGCGCTGGCGGTCTTGCGGATCACATACAGCTTGCGCTCGAGCGCGTCCTGCACGATCACGTCGTTGCCGCGGCCGATGAATACCTGGCGCAGCACAGGTTCCTTGGCGCGCACCGTAGGCGACATCGGCATGTCGAGGTTCACGGGTACGTCGCGCCAGCCCAGCAGCACCTGGCCCTCGGCCTTGATCGCGCGCTCCATCTCCTGCTCGCAGGCCAGGCGCGAGGCGTGTTCCTTGGGCAGGAAGATCATGCCCACGCCATACTCGCCCGCGGGCGGCAGCACGACGCCCTGCAGCGCCATCTCTTCACGGTAGAGCTGGTCGGGCAGCTGGATCAGGATGCCGGCTCCGTCACCCATCAGCTTGTCCGCGCCCACCGCGCCGCGGTGGTCGATGTTCTCGAGGATCTTGAGCGCACCCGTGACGATGTCGTGGCGTTTTTCGCCCTTGATATGGGCAACGAATCCCAAGCCGCACGCATCGTGCTCATTGCTCTTGGAATACAGACCGTGTTCTTGGAGATGGGTGATCTCGGCAGCCGTAGTCATGACGGAATCCTCAATTATTTTCGCAGGGAGCCAGAGATTACGGCAATGCATCAACCTATGCAAGAAAATATAATTGGGGTCAGATTCAATTATTAACTGACGAAAATCTTCGGAAATTAAATTAGGGACACATCAAAACCCGAAGCAATCCATCCAGCTCCGCTGCGGCATATCCCTGCAAAGTGAAGTGAATGCTCAGTTCAATGGCGTGGAAAGCACCTTGGGCGGCCGCCCCGCACGCTGGCGCACCACGCGGCGCTGGGTGCGGTTTTGCAGCTCGGCGACGAATTGCGGCGAGCCCAGGGCCCAGCCACGCAGCGCCGATTGCTCGATGGTTTCCAGCTGTTCGCTGGAAATGCCGGCTTCAACGGCTGCCTTGTAGCCCGCCTCGCGCGCAAACGGCGTATTGCCCAGCGCCCAGAATGAAGCATGTGCATGCACCAGCGTCGTGTAACGCAGGCCCGCGTTGTGCGCGTAGCTGGACCAGGCGTATTCCGCCGGCTCGCGCACCAGCCCCGCGCGCACCGGACTCCAGTCCAGGGCCACCATGCTCGCCAGCAGGTACCCCGGGTCCACCAGCGTCGCGCGGTAGCGCCCGTTCCACAGCGTGCCGCTGCGGCCATGGCGGTTGTTGAAGTAACGCACATAGCTGCGCCCCACCGATTGCATGAACTGCGGCAGCGCGGTATCGGTCTCGGGCGTCACCAGCAGCTGGAACTGATTGGGCAGCAGCACATAGGCATGGATGTCCACGCCAAAGCGCCGTGCCATCTCGCGCAGCAGGTCCAGCATGTGCGCGCAGTCGGCGGCGTCGGCAAAGATTTCCGCGCCGTTGTTGCCACGCTGGATGATGTGGTGCGGTAGACCGGCTAGGGTGAGGCGGGGGAGACGGGCCATGGTGGAAAGCTCCGACAGTGATGGAAGATGCACGTCCTCTAGAGGTCAGGCCGCTCATCCTTCGACAAGCTCAGGACGAACGGAGACCCACACCGTTCGCCCTGAGCCTGTCGAAGGGTGAACGTCCTGCCCTCCAATCAATCCGGCTTGGTCACCGGCAGCCGAAACCGCGTCTCGCCCAGGCTGTCCAACCCGAATTCCTGCAGCAGCTGCTGCAGCCGCTCGGCCGCGCTGCGCTTCCTGTTGCCGGTGAAGCGCGCGACGATCAGCTCGTTTTTCATGCTGTGCTCCCAACCCACGAGCTCGGTCACCGTGACCTGATAGCCCGAGGCTTCCAGGAACAGGCAGCGCAGCACATTGGTGATCTGGCTGCCCATCTCGCGCGTGTGAATCGGGTGGCGCCAGAGTTCGGCCAGCGGCGTGCGCGTGAGGCTCAGCGCCTTGGTCTCGCGCAGGCAGGCGGCGACCTCGGCCTGGCAGCAGGGCACGATCACCATCGCCCGGGCCTTCTTCTCGAGGCCGAAGGCAATCGCGTCATCGGTCGCGGTATCGCAGGCGTGCAGCGCGGTGACGACATCGAAGCGTTCGGGCATGGAGTCGACATGCGTGGACTCGGCTACCGACATGTTGAGAAACCGCATGCGCTCGAAGCCCAGCTGCGCGGCCAGCGCCTGCGAGGCCTCGACCAGCGGGGCGCGGGTCTCGATGCCGTAGATCTCGCCGCGGCCCAGTGCCTTGAAGAACAGGTCGTAGAGGATGAAGCCCAGATAGGACTTGCCCGCGCCATGGTCGGCCAGCGTGACGGCATGCCCATCGGCGGACAGCTCCTTGAGCAGTGGCTCGATGAACTGATAGAGGTGATAGACCTGCTTGAGCTTGCGGCGCGAGTCCTGGTTGATCTTGCCCTCGCGCGTGAGGATGTGCAGCGCCTTGAGCAGCTCGATCGACTGGCCGGGGCGCAGCTCGAGCTGCTGGGCCGGGTCCTGCGGCGGCTTCTTCGCGCCCGGTTTGTCGGGTCGTGCCATTTACACGGCTTCCTTGGCGGCAGCCGCCTGGCCGGTCACGGGGCAGCGCGCGCCCACGCCCAGGTCCAGCCAGCCTTCGATGCCGAGCTTTCCCAGCGTCTGCATGTTGTTCTCGTAGATCGCCTCGGCCTCGGGGAAGGCTTCGACGGCCTTGTCGATGCTGTCCTCGCGCAGCAGGTGCAGGATGGCGTAGGGCGCGCGGTTGGTGCAGTTGGTGACGTCATCGACCTCCGTGCCTTCGAACTGGAACTGCGGGTGGAACGACGCGACCTGCAGGATGCCGCCCAGGTCCATGGCCTCGACCAGCTCGTCGGCCAGCTCCAGGAAGTCATTGAAGTCAAGGAAGTCCTGCAGCGCATGCGGCACGATCAGCAGCGTCGTGTCGCGCTTTTCCGGCGAGATCTCGGCCAGGTCTTCAAGCTCCTGCTGCAACTGCTCGGCCACGCCGCGCGCGTCCGTTGCCTCGCTGACCACATAGTGGATCTGCTGCTTGACATGCACCGCCTTGGCAAAGGGGCACAGGTTCAGACCGATGACCGCCTTTTCCAGCCAGCGCTGCGTGTCTTCGATCACCAGCTCGGAGGGATAGGCCTGCAGATCGGGCGCGGAGGAAAATTCGGTCATGGGAAAGCCTTGTCGTGCGCGCGCCCGCCCCGGCTACGCGCATCGTGGGCGGCGCGGCCAGGTGGGAGCGTTGGTGGGGGTGCAGAATTGTAGCGATCCCGGCGCGCCGGCGCTGGGCAGTGGGCAATCGCGCGGCGTGGTGCCCGCGCGTCTTCAGGCCAGCAGCTGGCGGCCGGTGAGGCGCGCATGCTCGCGCGCCGCGTAGCGGTCGGTCATGCCGGCCACGAAATCGCAGAC
Organism: Comamonas sp.; assembly: GCA_040514115.1. Lineage (GTDB taxonomy): Bacteria > Pseudomonadota > Gammaproteobacteria > Burkholderiales > Burkholderiaceae_C > Comamonas. The sequence continues at coordinate 4,257 of JBEVDH010000037.1, forward strand.
CACGCGGGCCAGCGCGGTGGCATCCGGCGCCTCCTGCGCGCGCTCGGCAAAGCGCGGCTTCATTTCCCGCGGCCGCTCCAGGTAGATGGCAAACAGCTCGCGCACCACGGTCTGCGCCAGCTCGGTGGTCTGCACCACCTGCGGATGGCGGTAGAGGTTCTGGAACAGGAAGCGCTTGAGCGCCGTAGACTCGGCGCGCATCGCGGCGCTGAAGCCCACGAGCGGCGGCGCGGCGCGCACCGCCTGCACGTCGCCAGGGTTGACCTCGGCCAGACGCGCCTCGGTCGCCGCGACCACGTCATAGACCTGGTCGCTGAGCATGCGGCGAATGGTGTCGTAGAGCAGCCGGCGCGGGCCATGCGGCCGCGCGCCGAGGTCCGGGTGCTGGGCCAGCGTCAGCGCGTGGTAGCGCGCGAACAGCGGCACAGCCAACAGCTGCTCCATGCTGATCAGGCCCGAGCGCACGCCGTCATCGACGTCGTGCGCGTTGTAGGCAATCTCGTCGGCCAGGTTGCACAGCTGGGCTTCGAGCGAAGGCTGCTCGCCGCGCAGGAAGCGCCCGGCAATGCCGCCGGGCTCGCGCTGCTCGATGCGCTCGGCATTCGCGCGCGCGCAATGCTTGAGAATGCCTTCGCGCGTCTCGAACGTGAGGTTCAAGCCGTCGAAGCCGGGGTAACGCTCCTCGAGCCGGTCGACCACGCGCAGGCTTTGCAGGTTGTGCTCGAAACCGCCCCAGGCGCGCATGCATTCGTTGAGCGCGTCCTGGCCCGCATGGCCAAAGGGCGTGTGCCCCAGGTCATGCGCCAGGCAGATGGCTTCGACCAGGTCCTCGTTCAGGCGCAGCGAACGCGCAATCGAGCGGCCGAGCTGGGCGACTTCAAGCGAATGCGTGAGCCGCGTGCGAAACAGGTCGCCTTCATGGTTCAGGAACACCTGGGTCTTGTAGACCAGCCGGCGAAACGCCGAGGAATGCACGATGCGGTCGCGGTCGCGCTGGTGGTCCGAGCGCGTGGGTGCGGCAGGCTCGGCATGCAGCCGGCCACGCGTCTGATCGGGCCTGCAGGCCCAGCGGGCCAGGCCGGCACCGCCTGGGCTGGCAGGATTCTCGGCCATCGGTGTGTTCAAAGACAGCAGGCGTCGATGACCGCGCGCACCAGGGTATCGGGCGCCGAGCGCACCAGCGCCTTGCCCGGTTCGGCAATCAGCACGAAGCGGATCTCGCCGCCTTCGGCCTTCTTGTCGACACGCATGTGCTGCAGGTAGTGGCCGGCGTTGTCACGGCTGGAGATGATCGCGCCGCGCGTGGGCAGGCCGGCGCGCGCGATCAGCCGCACCAGGCGCTGCACGAATTCCTCGTCGACCAGCCCCAGCCGGCGCGACAGCCGCGCGGCCATGACCATGCCCGCGGCCACGCCCTCGCCGTGCAGCCAGACGCCATAGCCCATGCCGGCCTCCATCGCATGGCCAAAGGTGTGGCCGAAGTTGAGCACCGCGCGCAGCCCGCCTTCGCGCTCGTCCTGGCTCACGACCTGGGCCTTGATCTCGACGCTGCGCTTGACCGCATGCGCCAGCGCTGCCTTGTCGCCCACCAGCAGCGCATCGAGGTTGTCCTCGAGCCAGGCCATGAACTCCATGTCGGCGATCGGGCCGTACTTGATGACTTCGGCCAGACCCGCCGCGAGCTCGCGCGGGGGCAGCGTGGCCAGCGTGTCGAGGTCGCAGACCACGAGCTGCGGCTGGTAGAACGCGCCGATCATGTTCTTGCCCAGCGGGTGGTTGATGGCCGTCTTGCCACCGACCGACGAATCGACCTGCGACAGCAGCGTGGTCGGCACCTGCACGAAAGGCACGCCGCGCATGTAGCAGGCCGCGGCAAACCCCGTCATATCGCCCACCACACCGCCGCCCAGCGCGAACAGCACCGTCTTGCGGTCGCAGCCCTGGCCCAGCAGGGCGTCGAAGATCAGGTTCAGTGTCTGCCAGTCCTTGTGCACTTCGCCATCGGGCAGGGTCACGACGTGGACCTGCGGATAGTGCGGCGCGAGCGCGGCCTGGAGTTGGGCCGCGTAGAGCGGCGCCACCGTGGTATTGGTCACGATCAGCGCGGTGCGCGCCTTCGGCAGGGCGGCGTAGACCGCGGGGTCGGACAGCAGGCCGCTGCCGATCACGATCGGGTACGAGCGCTCGCCCAAATCGATATCCACCTGGTGCTGGCAGGCTGCCATTGCGCGCAGATCCATTGTGTTCCGTCCGTTTTCAAAAAGCACCGTGAAGCGCGTGCTGAGGTCAAAGCCGGCGGCTTGTCGCCCCAAGCGTCCTATCGTAGCCGCAAGCGGTGTGCAGCGGCGCACAACATCTATCGCGGCGGCGTGGCCATCGCGCCGCTGTGGGGTAGCGGCAGATCGTATTCTCCGAGCTCGGCCTGCATGGCCAGCTTGCGCACCACCTGGGTCACGGACAGCCGCGCGGTCTTGATCGTGTAATGCGCCGTCGCCAGATACAGCGGATGGCGCTGGTGCATGAGCTCGCGCAGGCGCACCCCCGGGTCCTGGCCCTTGAGCAGCGGCCGCGTGCCGTCATTGCGCAGGCGCCGCGCGATGTCCTCGGGCGCGGCCTGCAGATAGAACACCGTCGAGCGCGTGTGCAGATGGCGGCGATTGGCCTCGCGCAGCACCACCCCGCCGCCCGTGGACAGCAGCAGCGGCTGCCCCGTGGCCGTGATCTCGTCGATCACCTGCTGCTCTACATCGCGGAACGCCGCCTCGCCATGCGCGCTGAAATAGGCCGCGATGGTGCAGCCCAGGCGCTGCTCTATGACCTGGTCGGAGTCCACGAAGACCATGCCCCAGAGCTGCGCCAGCTGCCTGCCGATGGTGGTTTTTCCGCTGCCTGGGAGGCCGATCAATGTATACATGGGATGGAAAAAATCCGCCCGGAGGCGGATTTGTCTGAAAGTCCGAGAAAGTCGCCGCCGCCGAGCTTAGCGCAAGTGGGGCAGGCGCACCCATGGAAATGTCACGGATCAAGCCGCCGGCGTGCAGGCCGGGTAGTTCAGCGTGACTGGAAACTGCTGCACAAAACTTCCCGCCGTGAGCTTGAACAACAGGGTGGCGGTTCCAGCGCTCTTGGCATTGGCCAGGGAGAACGTCAGCGCCAGCGGTGTCCGGGTGGTGGGCGAGGATTGTTCCGGCGGGCGGGCGTTCAGCACATCCATCACGGGCGAGCCGGAAGTGATGCTGGCGGTAACGATGGTGGACATGGATTCAATCGACACCGTGCTGCTGGCTGGCAGTGCAAAACCCTTGGCAGTGCCGACGCTACCCGTCCAGATGGCCTTGCAGCTTGCATCGAACGTCAATCCCGAGAAAGAAGTGACCAGCGCGTTACCGGAATACAGACCACCTGTGCGCACGCTGGTGGCATTGAAGTAAATGGTGTCGGAGATGGTCACATCCGTGCCGGCAGCGGCCGAATAGGCCTGACCGGTCACCACCACGGGAATGCGCACGCCATCCAGGGGACGCGGGTTCTGCACCTGGTACTCGATTTCACAGATACCGTTGACCGTCGTGCAACCACCGCGATCCGATGTTCCTACACGGCCATAGGTCGTCGTTGCGACCACGGGGAAACCATTAGCAACCGGGTTGCCATTGGCATCCGCAACCGCCACGCGAATGATGCTGGAATCCCCTGACACATCCAGATTGAGCACGTACTTGGTGGCCGAAAGATCGAAGGCCCCCGGCACCGCAGTGCCCGTGGTCACGGTCAGGGTGTCGGACTGCGTGAGCAGCGCCGAGCCGGTCACTGTGGCCTTCACGACCACCGAAGTCGGCAATGTCTTGGAAGACACCGAGGCAGAGACCACGCCGCTGGCATCCGTCGTGCCGGTGGCGCTGTTGAGCGTCACCACATTGGCCGGGATCGCTTCGAACGTCACGCGCACGCCAGCAACGGCGGCGCCCGCGCCATCTACCACCTTGTATTGCAGGATGGCGGTTTCGGAACGGCCGTTGCCGCCCGCGCCAGCGATCACAATGGATTTATCGGCTGGCACCGCGGAGACAAAGTTCACGCCCTTGGCCAGCGTCTGCGGATCCACGCCTTCGACGACGGCGCCCGTCACCGCCAAGTTGCGTAAGTTCGAATAGGCACTTCCGCCCACGGTCGCAGTCGCGCCGATGGTAGTCGCGCCCAGGGCATCGAGCGCCTTGGCCTTGACTTCAATCATCGCCTGTCCGCTGGCATTTGTGAGCGCCGTTGCCGCAGTCGGTGTGAACTGCAGCAGCCCGCTGCCGGTTTCGGCAAACGTCACCACTTCATTGGCCACCGCGGCGCCGGCCGCCGTCTTGAACGTGGCCAGCAGCTTCACGGTATCCGATGCCGCGAAGGAGTTGCTGGCAATGTCGACACCCGCGGCTGTCTGCAACTGCAGCTTCATGACATAGGAGGACGGCGTGACGGTGCCACCGCCCGTGCCGCCGCCCGTACCACCGCCAAACGCCGGCGCACCCGCGCTCCCCCCACCCCCGCCGCAAGCCGCCAGGGCCGCGGTTATCACAACCGCCACTACACAGTTAAAAATTTTCATGCTTGTCTCTCAATGGAAAAATCAGCGCGTGCTCTTGTCCTGGATCAGCATCTTGGGCGTGATGAACACCAGCATCTCGCGCTTCGAGGTCTCGCGCGTGCGGCTCTTGAACAGGTTGCCCACCACCGGCATATCGCCGAGCAGCGGCACCTTGGTTTCATTGTTGGTCTCTTCCATCTCGAAGATGCCGCCAATGACCACCGTGCCGCCGTTCTCGACCAGCACCTGGGTCTGGATATGCTTGGTGTCGATGGCCACGCCCTGGCTCGTGGTCTCGCCGCGGCTGTCCTTGTTGACGTCGAGGTCCAGGATGATGTTGCCTTCGGGCGTGATCTGCGGCGTGACTTCGAGCTTGAGTACGGCCTTCTTGAACGCAATCGTGGTCGCGCCATTGGGCGCGGTGACCGCGTACGGGTACTCCGTGCCCTGCTCGATCAGCGCCTTGGTCTGGTCGGCGGTGATCAGCCGCGGGCTGGAGACCACCTTGCCCTTGCCGTCGGCTTCCATGGCCGACAGCTCCAGCGTCAGGAAGCGGTTGGCGGCCGAGTTGAAGATCGACAGCGCGAAGGTGCCCGCGGAGCTCACCGAGGACAGCGAGGCCGGCAGGTTCACGAAGGTGCCCGAGGTATCGACCGTGCCGCCGGCGCCGCCGGTGGCCGTGGCGTTGCCGTAATTGGTGCCGATGCCCACGCGGTTGCCGCCGCCGATCGAGTAGCCGCCCGTGCCGCCGTTTTGCGAGCGCAGGTCGCCGCCGCCGAGCTTCACGCCCAGCGAGCGGCCAAAAGTGTCGCGCGCTTCGACGATGCGTGCCTCGATCAGCACCTGGCGCACGGGAATGTCCAGCGTCGCCAGCAGTGTCTTGACCTCTTCGAGCTTGGCCGCGGTATCGGTCACGAACAGCTGGTTGGTGCGCGGCTCGGCAATGGCCGAACCCCGCTCCGACAGAAAGCGCGTGGTCGAGCCGCCGCCGCCGCCCGAGTTGCTCGCGATCTGCGTGATCATGTCGGTGGCCTTGGCGTAATTGAGCTGGAAGCCCTGCGTGCGCAGCGGCTCGAGCTTCTGGATGGCCAGGGCCGACTCATAGTCCTTCTTGGTGCGCGCGTCGATCTCGTCCTTGGGCGCGATCCACAGGACCGAGCCCGACTTGCGCATGCCCAGACCCTTGGCGTCCATGATGATCTGCAGCGCCTGGTCCCAGGGCACATCCTTGAGGCGCAGCGTCAGCGAACCCGTGACGGTGTCCGAGGTCACGATGTTGAAATTGGTGAAATCGGCAATGACCTGCAGCAGCGAACGCACCTCGATGCTCTGGAAGTTCAGCGACAGCTTCTCGCCGGTGTAGCCCGGGCCCTGGCTGAGCTTGGTGGGATCGACCTTCTTCTGGCGCACTTCGATGACGAACTGGTTGTTGCTCTGGTAGGCGCTGTGCTCCCAGTCGCCCGTGGGCTCGATGCGCATGCGCACGCGCCCGCCGGCCTCGGTCGTGGTGATGGTCTGCACCGGGGTGCCGAAATCGGTCACATCCAGCTTGCGGCGCAGGCCTTCGGGCAGCGAGGAGCGCATGAAGTCGGCAATCAGCGCCTTGCCTTCCTGGCGCAGGTCGACGGACACCTGGTTGCTGGCCAAGCCGACCACGACCCGCCCGGAGCTGTCGGCGCCGCGCCGGAAGTCCACGTCGCGGATCGGCTGCACATCGCTGGCCGCCGTGCGATTGGCAAACACCCGCGGCTCGGCCACGGCCTGCGCGGTGGCCGCCGAGGGCACGGGCGCGAGAATCACAAACAGGCTGTTGCCCTGGACATCGGTCTTGTAGGAGGTCGCGGCCTTGAGGTTCAGCACGACGCGCGAACGCCCGCCGGCTTCGACCACGTTGACCGAGCGCAGATTGCCCTGGTTGAGCTCGATCTGCGTCTGGCCCGAGGCGTTTTTCGTGCCGGGGAAGTCCAGCGCGATGCGCGCCGGCGACTGGATGGCAAAGCCCGCGGGCGGGGCCGCCAGCGGCTGCGACAGCTCGATGCGCAGCACCTCGCTGCCGTCCTGCAGCGATCCCGTGACCGACTGGATCGCGCCCTGGGCAAAAACGGCCGAAGTCAGCAGCATGGCAGCCGAGACCACAGCGTATCGGCACTGCGCCAGAATTGCGCGATTGTTTTTCATCATTTCTGTGTCTCCTGCAACATCAGTTCGGTGTTGCGCTCTATCCACTCTCCCGTCACGTCCTGGATGATCTCCCGCAGCTGGACAGAGTTTTCCGTGACCCGGAGCACTTTCCCGTAGTTCTGGCCCAGATGATTGCCGACCCGCACCTGGTAGAGCAGCTGGTCGACCTTGATCAGCGCCGTGGGCTGGCCCTGCTTTTGCAGGCTGCCGACCATCGTCATTGCATCGAGCGGCATGGCCTCGAGCGGCTCCTTGCGGCGGTTGAGTTCGGACTGGATGAGACCGTTGCTGGCGCCAGCCTGCGCGGAGTCGCGGCGCAGCGCCTGCGTGAGCTTGCCCGAATCGAAGGGATCGATGCCGCCATCCACCGTATAGGTCTGGGGCTGGAATTGCTTGGGCTCGGCAATCGGCGTGACCCGGGGCCGGGCCTGCGCGCGCTGCTGCGCCATCCACTGCTGCAGCTCTTCCTGCTCGGTGTCGGCACAGGCGCCCAGCAGGGCCGTGCACAGCCCCAGCGCCAGGATCAGTGGTCGTCGATGCATTATTTCTTCTTCCCGGCAGCCGCGCGCTTTTGCGTTTCGATCTCTTCGGCATCGAGATAACGGAAGGTACGCGCCGTGGCGTCCATGGTCAGCGTGCCGTTGCCGTCCTTGGCCACGGGCGCGATGGCGATGTTGTTGAGCGTGACGATGCGCGACAGATGGGCGATGTCGGACGCAAAGGCGCCGATGTCGTGGTAGCGGCCCGTCACCTTGAGCGCGATCGGCAGCTCGGCGTAGTAATCGCGCACCACCATCTGGCCCGGGCGGAACAGCTCGAACTGCAGGCTCCGTCCCAGCCCTGCCTGGTTGATGTCGGACAGCAGCGCGGCCATTTCGGCCTTGCTGGGCAGCTGCTTTTCCAGCTGGATCACGTACTGCTGCACCTGCTCGCGCTGCTGCTTGAGCGCCTCCAGGCTCACGGCCTTGGCCAGCTTCGTCTGGTAGTCCTGGCGCAGCGTGACTTCCTGGTCCTGCTCGCGCTGCAGCTCGTCGCGGTAATCGCTCAGCAGTGCGAACCACAGCACCACGGCCACGCCGACGGCAATTGCCACGCACAGCAGCGTGCGCGGCGCGATCGGCCACTGCGAGGGGTCGTTGGGATGCAGGTTGGTGAACTGCCGGCGCAGATCGGCCTGCAGCCGGGCGAAATCGGGGCCATTGCGCGGTTTCTTGGGCATTGCTTATCTCCCGCCCGCAGCCGGGGCGGCATCCCTGGTCTGCTGCGCTTCGCTGGTGCGCATCAGACGAAAGCGCAGATTGAACGAAGCCACGCGGCGCTGGTCCCGGGGGGTCAGCGCGAGCGTCGTGGCGACGATCTCGGTGAGCTCGGGCTTGGAGAACCAGGGGGTGTTCTCGGCGAGGTTGCGCAGCATCTCCGAGACCCGCTCGTTGGACTGGGCCATGCCCTGCATGCTGATCACCTGGTCTTCCTGCTTGAGGCTGGTGACATAGACGCCGTCGGGCAGCTGGGCCACGAGTTCATGCAGCAGGTGCACCGGCAGGTTGCGGTCCGACTGCAGGTCCTCGACCGCCTTCTGGCGCGCGCGCAAGGCGGTGATTTCGTTTTCCAGGCCGGCAATCTCGCCGATCTGCTTTTCCAGCACCTTGATTTCCGCGTGCAGAACGCCGTTCTTCTCCTGCTGGGCAACAATCCGGTTCTGCAGCAGGGAGTAGATCAGGCCGGCAATGACCAGGCCGGCCATGAACGACGCCAGCATCGTGGTCTGGAACAGCTGCTTGCGGCGTCGACGCGCGGCCTCGCGGTGAGGAAGTAGGTTGATCAGGATCACTGGAGAAACCTTCTCAGGGCCAGGCCGCAGGCCGTCAGATACGAGGGCGCTTCGCGCGCCATCTTCTTGAGCCGCACATTGCTGCCGATCTGCATGCCGTCGAAAGGGTTCACCAGGTTGCAGGCGAAGCCCGTGTGCTGGGTGATGGCCTCGACCAGCCCGGGCAGCGGCGCCGAGCCGCCGGCCAGCAGGATATGGTCGACGCGGTTGTCGGGCGTGCTGGTGAAGAAGAACTGCAGGGCCCGCGCCACCTCCTGCGTCATGCTTTCGACAAAGGGTTTGAGCACGACCACGGGATAGTCCTCGGGCAGCTCGGCATTGCGCTTTTTGGACTCGGCTTCCTCCTGGGAAAAACCATACTGGCGCGCAATTACCTGCGTCAGCTGGGCGCCGCCAAAAGCCTGGTCGCGCTCGTACAGCACCTCTTCATTGCGCAGCACCTGCAGGCTGGTCGTCAGGGCGCCGACCTCGAACAGCGCGACCAGCGCATCCTGGCCTTGCCGGGGCAGCTTTTCAATCAGCCGGCGCGCGGCCAGCCGCGAACAATGGGATTCGATATCCACAATGGCCGGGATCAGTCCCGCGGCTTCAGCCAGGCCCTGGCGGTCCTGCACTTTCTCGCGGCGCGACGCCGCAATCAGCACGTCGACGTCGCCGGGCGAGTTGGCCGTCGGGCCGATCACGCAGAAATCCAGGCTCACTTCGTCGAGGGAAAAGGGAATGTACTGGTTGGCTTCGGACTCGACCTGGACTTCAAGCTCCTGCTCGCTCATCTCGCCGGGCAGGGAAATCCTCTTGGTGATCACGGCCGAAGGCGGCAGGGCCATGGCCACGTTCTTGCTGCGCGTGCCGCTTTTCTTTATCAGGCGGCGCAGTGCTTCGGCCACCTCGTCGAATTTCTCGATGTTGCCGTCGGCGATCCAGCCCCGCTCGAGTGGCTCGATGCAGCACCGCTCCAGCACCAGCACCCCCGAGGCCTCGCGTCCCAATTCCACCAGTTTGATACTCGAGGAACTGATGTCAATACCGAGCAATGAGGCGGGCTGGCGACTGAACAGGGAACCTACAGTGATCAACGTGCCCTCCCGAGCCTGTAAAAGAATGCAACAAGGTCTCGCACTTCTCTTTGATGCTATCAGCAAGACCGGTCGGCCCTGGATGGTTGTAGCAACTGTATCCGGTTTACGTGGCCTAAATAAGACGTTTGCTGACGAAGGAATCCTGTCTTCGCCGACACTTGGCGCACGCCGGTCCCAGCCTGGACATCACTTCCCATGGCATTCTCTTTCTCTGGAGCATCCGCATAGGGTGATTTTTATAATGCCAGTTCTTCCCCTTATGCTGTGCCATGCCGACTTCTGAAAAATCCGACCAGTCCTCCTCGTCCCGTTCGACACCGCCCCGCCCTTCCCGGCATTGGTTGACCAATGTCCTGCTCGGACTGATCGGCCTGGCCGTGGCCGCGGCTGCGGGTATCTTGCTGACGGTGGCGGTGGCACTGGCCATGGCCTATCCCAACCTGCCCGATGTGTCGGAACTCGCGGACTACCGGCCCAAGCTGCCGCTGCGCGTGTATTCGGCCGAAGGCGCGCTGCTGGGCGAGTTCGGCGAGGAGCGCCGCACCCTCACGCCGATCCAGGAAATTCCCAAGGTGATGACGGACGCGGTGCTGGCCATTGAAGACACCCGGTTCTTCGAGCATGGCGGCGTCGACTACAAGGGCATTGCGCGCGCGGTGCTCGCCAACCTGGGCGCGGGCGGCAAGACCCAGGGCGCCTCGACGATCACCATGCAGGTGGCGCGCAACGTCTATCTCACGTCCGAGAAGACCTTCACGCGCAAGATCTACGAAGTGCTGCTGACGTTCAAGCTCGAGCATCTGCTGACCAAGAACCAGATCCTCGAGATCTACATGAACCAGATCTTCCTGGGCAACCGCGCCTATGGCTTCGCGGCCGCGTCCGAAGCCTATTACGGCAAGCCGCTCAAGGACCTGTCCATTGCCGAAGCCGCGATGCTGGCCGGCCTGCCCAAGGCGCCCTCGGCCTACAACCCGATCAGCAACCCCAAGCGCGCGCGCATCCGCCAGCTCTACATCATCGAGCGCATGCAGGAAAACGGCTTCATCACGGCCGCCGAGGCGGCGCAGGCCAAGCAAGAAGAGCTCAGGCTCAACACCGGCAGCAACAACACCCGGGTGCATGCCGAATACGTGGCCGAAATGGCGCGCCAGCTGATCTACGCCCAGTACGGCGTCGAGGCCTATACGCGCGGCATCAATGTCTACACCACGCTCAATGCCGGCGAACAGGACGCAGCCTATACCGCGCTGCGCAAGGGCATCATGGATTACGAGCGCCGCCAGCACTACCGCGGCCCGGAGCGCTTCATTGCGCTGCCCCAGGACCCCGAGGAACGCGAAAACACCATTGACGACACGCTGGCAAATCACCCCGACAACGGCAACGTGATGTCCGCCGTGGTGCTCGATGCCACGCCGCGCAAGATCGTCGCGACGCGCGCCGACGGCGAGAAGTTCGAGATCACCGGCGACGGCCTCAAGCCCGCGCAGTCCGGCCTGAGCGACAAGGCCCCGCCCAACACCCGGCTGCGCGCCGGTGCCGTGATCCGCGTCGTGAAGACGCCCAAGGACACCTGGGAAATCACCCAGCTGCCCGAGGTCGAAGGTGCGTTTGTCGCGCTCGATCCGCGCACCGGCGCCATCCGCGCGCTGGTCGGCGGCTTCGACTTCGGCAAGAACAAGTTCAACCACGTGACGCAGGCCTGGCGCCAGCCGGGTTCGAGCTTCAAGCCCTTCATCTACTCGTCGGCGCTGGAAAAGGGGTTCGGTCCGGGCACGATGATCAACGACGCGCCGATCTTCTTCAGCGCCGGCACCACCGGCGGCCAGCCCTGGGAGCCCAAGAACTACGACTCGCGCTATGACGGCCCGATGACCATGCGCACCGGCCTGAACAAGTCGAAGAACATGATCTCGATCCGCCTGCTGCAGGCAGTGGGACCGAAGTACGGCCAGGAGTGGATCACGAATTTCGGCTTTGAAGCCGACAAGCACCCCGCGTACCTGACGATGGCGCTGGGCGCGGGCTCGGTCACGCCGATGCAGATGGCCGCGGGCTACTCGGTGTTCGCCAATGGCGGGCGCCGCGTCAACCCCTGGCTGATCACGCGCATCACCGACCATAAGGGCCGCGTGCTGTCTGAACACCAGCCCACGCCGCTCGAGCAGATGCCCGAAGCCATCCCGGCGCGCAATGCGTTCATCATGAACACCATGCTGCAGGACGTGGCCCGGGTCGGCACCGCGGCGCGCGCCCAGGCTACGCTCAAGCGCCCCGACCTCTACGGCAAGACCGGCACCACCAACGACTCGGTCGATGCCTGGTTTGGCGGCTTCCAGCCGACGCTGGCGGCCGTGACCTGGATCGGCTACGACACGCCGCGCAACCTGGGTTCGCGCGAAACCGGTGGCGGCCTGAGCCTGCCGATCTGGATCGACTTCATGCAGCACGCGCTCAAGGGCGTTCCGGTAGCCGAGCTGCCGGTGCCGCCCGGCGTGGTGAATGTCGGCGGCGAATGGTTCTACGAGGAGTTCGCACGCAACGCGGGTGCGGGCAGCCTGGGCATGTCGGATGGCGGCGGTGGTGGTGGTGGTGGCGGCGGCGGCGGCGGCTACGAAGCCTCGACCCAGGACACGCCTCAACCACCTTCCGAGGAGCGCAGCCGGATCCTGGATCTCTTCCGGAACTAGGCCCCATGGAAAAAGCCCCTCTCGAGGGGCTTTTTCATGTCCGGGCGCAGGCCGCTCAGGCGCTGAAGGTCAACGGCAGGCCCGATTGCTCCGAGGCATAGCGGCTCAGGCAGGCAAAGAACTCGCCCTCGCCCTTGGTATCGAGCCAACAGGCCTGCGCTGCGTCGTGGCGGAAATGAAATCCGCCGGCCTTGGCCGCCAGCCACACTTCATGCAGAGGTCTTTGCAGATTGATCACAATCTGGCTGCGGTTGGGAAACGACAGCGTGACCATGCCACCCGCGCGCTGGGCATCGATATCGGCATCGGTGTCGTCGTTGATGCGGTCGCAGCCCTGCTCCACTGCCAGCAGCAGCTTTTCAGCGCAATCGAGGAATTCAAGGTCGTTCATTACAATCTGCTTATGTTGAGAGCTTCCCAAATTCTAGTCAGGTCTTTTGCCCTTGCGCTGAGTGCGGCGTCACTGGTTGCCTGTGGCCAGCGCGGCCCGCTGTATCTGCCCACGGAACCCGAAGCGGCGCAGCGCGCAACGCTGCCCCAAACGCTGCGCCCGCAGCTGCTGGGCGACACGGCCACTGCGCCGGCGCCGCAGCTGCCTGCGCGCTAGCGCTTGCGCAGCCGGCGCTGCAGACGCCAGCCCAGCAGCAGCGCGATGATCACCGCGTAGACCGCGACTTCGGCAAAGTCGTTCTTGCCCGCGCGCATCCAGAAGAAATGCAGCAGCGCCAGGCCTGCCACCGCATAGATGCTGCGGTGCAGCCACTGCCAGCGGCGCCCGCCCAGCAGCCGCAGCATGCGCTGCGGCGAGGTCGCAGCCAGTGTCGTCAGCAGCACGAACGCCAGCATGCCGACCAGGATGAAGCGCCGCTCGAGCGTGTCGCGCCAGATCTCGCCCAGGTCCATTCCCTGGTCGAAGACGGCGTAGCACAGCAGGTGCACCACCGCATAGAAATACACGAACAGGCCCAGCATGCGCCGAAAGCGCGCCAGCGCCGGCAAGGCCAGCAGCACGCGCGCCGGCGTCACCGCCAGCGCCACGCACAGAAAGCGCAGCGTCCAGTCGCCCGTGGCGCGCAGCAGCGCCTCGGCGGGGTTGGCGCCCAGCGTGTTGAACACCGCGCCATAAAGCAGTTGCGCAAACGGCAGCAGGCACAGCGCGAACACCAGCGGCTTGGCGGCCGGGTGCATGAAGGCGGCTTTCCAGCGCGGCGGCAAAAGCATCGACATCCTTTCAGTTGTTCTTTGTACCGTCCACAGCCGAGGAAACTGGCGTGAATCAACCCAGGGGCAGCGAGGCAGGGCCGCCCCGCACCGAGGCTGCCGTCCCCCTCCACCGAAGGATGAGAGGGGGAAGCGGCGTGAGCCGCTCAGGGGGTGATGTGATGTGTTTCAAAACTGTTGCTTCAAGTCCATGCCAGCGTACAGAGAGGAAACCTGTTCACCATAACCGTTGAACATCAGCGTCGGGCGCTTCTTCGCAAACAGCCCGCCTTCGCCAATGCGCCGTTCGGTGGCCTGGCTCCAGCGCGGATGCGGCACCTCGGGATTGACGTTGGAATAGAAGCCGTATTCGTTGCGCGCGGCCTTGTTCCAGGCCGTGCCCGGCTGCTTGTCTGTGAGGCGGATGGCGACAATGCTCTTGGCGCTCTTGAAGCCGTACTTCCACGGCACGACCAACCGCACCGGCGCACCGTTTTGCGCCGGCAGCACCTCGCCATACATGCCGAAGGCCAGCAGCGTCAGCGGGTGCATGGCCTCGTCGAGCCGCAGCGCTTCGGTGTAGGGCCAGTCGAGCACGCGGCTGCGCAGCCCCGGCATCGTCTTGGGGTCGGCCAGGGTCACGAATTCCACGTATTTGGCGCTGCCCAGCGGCTGCACCTGGCGCAGCAGCTGCGCCAGCGAATAGCCGACCCACGGAATGACCATCGACCAGCCCTCGACGCAGCGCAGGCGGTAGATGCGTTCTTCCTGCGCGCTGAGCTTGAGCAGTTCTTCCAGACCAAAGGTCTTGGGCTTGGCCACCAGGCCTTCGACCTTGATGCTCCAGGGCGTGGTCTTGAGCGTGTGGGCGTTGCGCGCGGGATCGGCCTTGTCGAGGCCGAACTCGTAGTAATTGTTGTACTGCGAGGCATCCGTATAGGCCGTGGGCGCCTCCATGGTGTTGGCGCCAGCCACCTTGCTGGGGGCTCCCGCCAGCGCAGCCAGCTTGCCCGGGCGCTCCATGGCCGCGCGTGCATCGCGCGCCGCCCAGCCCGCAAGCGTAGCGCCGGCCGCACCGGCAGCCATGGTGCGCAGCCACTGGCGGCGTTCCTCGTAGGCCGCCTGCGGCGTGATCTCGCTGGCCTGGGGGTGGACAAATCCGTGGTCACCGGTACGTATCAGCATCGCAGCTCCTTGATCAAACAACCCGTCGCCGCGCAGCGCCCGGCCCTGATTGTCTGATGCATTGTGCCGGTGGATGGTTCAACCTGCTTGCGAACAAAAAAGCGCCCGGCAAACCCTTCGTGGCGAGCCTCCATCGGCGGATCCGTCGAACCAGGGACGGCCTGTCCTTGAAACTTTAGAGCAGGCCCTTCATCCTTCAACGGGGCCGCCCAGGCAAGCTCAGGACGAACGCAATCGTTTCACAGCTCGCCGTAACTATGCAGCCCGCTCAGGAACATATTCACCCCGAGAAACGCAAAGGTCGTCACCCCCAGCCCCGTCAATGCCCACCAGGCGGAAATGGTCCCGCGCAGCCCCTTGACCAGGCGCATGTGCAGCCAGGCAGCGTAGTTGAGCCAGACGATCAGCGCCCAGGTTTCCTTCGGGTCCCAGCTCCAGTAACCGCCCCAGGCCTCGGCGGCCCACAGCGCGCCGAGCACGGTGGCAATGGTGAAGAACGCAAAGCCCACGGCAATCGACTTGTACATCACGTCATCGAGGATCTCGAACGACGGCAGGCGCGCGGCAATGTGCTTGCGCGCCAGCAGGATGCCGGCCACGATCAGCGCCGAGATGCCGAAGTAGACCGTCCAGTAGCTGCTGGTGCCTTCGGTCGCGCCCTGGCGAAAGACGATCGGCTCGAAGCACAGCACGATGCCCAGCAGCCACAGCGGCGCGAGCTTGTACCAGCGCGTCTCGCCGGCATGGTGCTTGACCAGATAGGCAAAGGCCACCATCGCCGCCAGCGCGAACGTCCCGTAGCCAATGAAGTTGGCGGGCACGTGCAGCTTCATCCACCAGCTCTTGAGCGCCGGCACCAGCGGCTGGATCTCGTGCGCCTCGCGCACCAGCGTGTACCAGAGCAGGAAGCCGACGGCCGCGCTCACCACCAGCATCACGAAGGCGCCGAGCGCGCGGGTGTCGTAGTTCTGCTCGTAGTAGAGATAGAAGGCCGTCGTCATCCAGCAGAACATCACGAACACTTCGTAGAGGTTGCTGACCGGAATGTGGCCGATATCCGACCCCAGCAGGTAGCTCTCGTACCAGCGCACCATCGAGCCGATCAGCGCCATCGCAATGGCCACCCAGGCCATGCGCGAGCCCAGCAGCGACATCGTGCGGCCTTCGCCGCGCGAGAACATGCCGATCCAGTAGAAGATGGTGCTCATGAAGAACAGCATGCTCATCCAGAGGATCGCCGACTGGCTCGACAGGAAATACTTGAGCCCGAACACGGTCTCGGCCCGCGCCAGGTCACCCGCGCCGTCGACCTGGTACAGGCCCAGCGCCAGCAGCGAGCACCCGGCCACCGCGAGCACCAGCACGCGCAGCGGGCGCCAGAACCAGCACAGCCAGATCATGGCCGGGATGGTGCCCACCAGGATGGCCTTTTCGTAGACATCCATGTAATCGGCATAGCGCTGCAGCGCGAACAGCCCGCCCGCCAGCACGATCGCGGCAAACAGCCAGTCAAACCAGTTGCGGCGCGAGAAGTACCCCGAGTGCAGGGTGGTGGTCTCGCCGGAGTCGTTGGTTGCGGTGGTCATTGAGTAGCTCCGGGGCGGCGCGCAGTCGGCTGGGCACCAATGAGTTTTTCGGTCAGCACGGCAAAGTCCTTGTCACCTTCCATGGTCTGACGGTTGGTCGACAGTGCCACGCTGGCATGGCTGCGGCCCTCGCCGGCGGGCACCAGCCAGATCCACAGGCGCCGGTCGCGCACATAAAGCATCGCAAAGATCCCCAGGATCAGGAACAGGCAGCCCAGATAGACTACGTTCTTGCCGGGCCCGCGCGTGACCTGGAAAACACTCGCTTGCA
>JBEVDH010000042.1:0-7341 GCA_040514115.1 Comamonas sp.
GCAAGCGCATGGGCCACGCCGGCGCGCTGATCTCCGGTGGTGCCGACACGGCCGATGCCAAGCTCGCCATCATGGAAGAGTGCGGCTTCACGATCACCCGCAACCCGTCGGAAATGGCGCGTCTGCTCAAGGGCCTGATCTGATCCAGGGCGGCTGACGCCCCTCCGGGACGGCGCTGGTACAGCGCAGTCCCCGGACCAAAGGATGGATGCTTGATGCGCTGCAATGGCGCACCAGGCACCATCCTTTTTTTGCGTTTGTATGGCAGCCGCAAACGTTGCAAGCTGTTACTCTCTCGGTTGCAATGCGCTGCCGCATACGGAATGCAAGGGCATTGTCGCCTCCCGGACAATCAACGCCTGCGTGCCTGCTGGCCGCCCCACCCTGCCCATCCTTGCCGTGCTTTTGAGTTTTCGCCGTTCCCCCGCGCCACCCTCCCAATGGTGCTATGCATCTGTGCAGCGCACCGACCCTGGCCTGGTGCGTGCCAACAACGAGGACGCAGTGCATGCCGAGGCCTGCGCCGACTGGTCCATGGCGGTGCTGGCCGATGGCATGGGTGGCTACGAGGCCGGCGAGGTCGCCAGCGCTCTTGCGGTGCAGTGCATCACCGAGTCGCTGCAGCACAGCGCCATGCAGCCTCCGGCACCTACCCTGCAGGCACGCATGTCATTTGTGCACCGCGCGCTCGAGCATTGCGTGCACACGGCCAACACCGCCGTGCGTGCGCATGCCAGCCGCCATGCCGATTGCGCCGGTATGGGCACCACGGTGGTGGCCGCCGTATTCACGCAGGACCGGCTGGTGGTGGCCCACCTCGGCGATTCGCGCGCCTACCTGTGGCGCCGCGGCACGCTGCGCCAGCTCACCCGCGACCACTCGTGGCTGCAGGAACAGATCGACGCAGGCCTGCTCAGCCCGCAAGCCGCAGCCCGGTCCGGACAGGGCCACTTGATCACGCGCGCGCTGGGTGTCGCCCCGCGCGCCTACCCCACGCTGCACGAGGAGCCGCTCGAGGCCGGCGACCGCGTGCTGCTGTGCTCCGACGGTCTCAGCGATATGCTGGACGCGCCCGAGATCGCGGCGCTGCTGGCCCTGCCACAGCCGCTGAGCCTGCAGGCCGACCAGCTGGTCGCCCAGGCCAATGCCAGGGGCGGCTTTGACAACATCAGTGTCATCCTGGTGGCCGTCGAACCCGCGCCCGACACCGGCGAAACCTGATGCGCGCGCCTGCGGCGCCCGGCCTGCGCGGCCCGGCTAAACTCACGCCACCCGTCACAGCGCTGTTACATTTACCTGCAGGAGTCCGTGCATGCCCCGTCTGGTCGTTTCAATTGATGGCGCCATCATCAAGGAAGTCATGCTGACCAAGGAGCGCACTACGCTCGGCCGACGCCCCTACAACGACATCGTGATCAGCAACCTCGCCGTGAGCGGCGAGCATGCGCTGCTGCACTGTGCCAATGGCCGTGTGTCCATTGAAGATCTGCAAAGCACCAACGGCACCTATGTGAACCACCAGCGCGTCACGCGCCAGGAGCTGCACCATGGCGATATGCTCAATATCGGCCAGTACCAGCTGGACCTGCAACTCACGCCCGAGGAATACGAGGCCTGGGGCGCCACCGCCGCGTCCGCGCAACCCGCCTGCCTGCGGCTCGAGGGCCAGATCACGCGGGAGGTAACACTGGTCAAACCCGTGACCACCCTGGGCAAACCGGGCGTGGCCGTGGCCGCGATCACACGCAAGGCTGCGGGCTTCACGCTGTCTCGCGTCGAAGGCGCGGACGGGAGCCTGCGACTCAATGGCGTGGACGTGGCGACCGAGGCACAGATGCTGCGGCATGAGGATCGCATCGAGCTGGCGGGCAGCCGGCTGCAATTCTTGCTGCTTCCAGCCCCACCGGCGCCTGGGTGACAGGTTTTGGCTTGTCGCGCCAAGCTTGTGACAACTTTGTCATGAAGATGCGGCAAACTTGTCAGAGAATGTTCAAGTTGCGCGGAAATTGCAACCAAATATTGCAAGAATGCAGAGCGGTCGAATGCGGCCTGCATTGGCACAACAATTGCTGATGTGGGTTACCTAATTTTTAACTGGGAGCTTTCTATGAAGCGTACTATTCAGCAAGGTTTTACCTTGATCGAACTGATGATCGTTGTGGCGATTATTGGTATTTTGGCGGCTGTGGCGTTGCCGGCTTATCAGGATTACACGGTCCGGGCCAAGGTAACGGAAGGCCTTAACCTAGCCAATCCTTTGAAGGAAGTGGTTGCCGATAACGCATCAAACGCGACCCCCGATGCACGGGGTGGCTTCTTTGGTGGCATGCAGATCACTACAGGTACTGCTCCCACCTTTTGCGCCGCGGCAGGAACATGCGTGTTTAACGGTAGTACTGTTGCAGCACCACTGACACCTATTGTTGAAACTCTTACCGGTAATACCGCTACCGGCGTAATAGATATCGCTTACACGACTCAAGTCGCACCTGCAGCCACGAACAATTTGATCCTGCGCCCCCAATCGAATGGTGCCGCACTTGCAGTGGGAACTCCCCCTCCTGGCCCCATTGTTTGGACTTGTTTCGCGGCAGGTAAAGATGCCACGATCACAGCTGCTACACTGCTTCCTAAATACGCTCCTGCTAACTGCCGCTCTTAATTGCGCATAGTACTGAGGAAGATTTTAATCTTCTTTAAATAAAGGACTCCGATTAAACGGAGTCCTTTTTTATTTACATATTTAAGCACCCAGATGCCTGTTATCGAATAAAACTGCGTCTAATGAACCAACGTACCAGAATTCATGCTGCCGCCATAGCAGCACTTGTGCACATAGGAGTCAGCGTGCTGATTGGAGGAATAGTGGCCGCGGTGGTTTTCGGCCTCTGGTTCCCTTACCCCTACCGCGATCTCGCAGGTGGCCTACAGCTTTTCTGGATTCTAATTGTGGTAGATGTGATCTGCGGTCCTTTACTGACTGCTTTGGTCTTTAATCCGCAAAAATCGTGGCGCGAATTGGCAACCGATCTTTCATTAATCAGTTTTCTTCAAGTGGCAGCGCTGACTTATGGGCTTTACAGCATTAGCCTTGCGCGTCCAGTCGCACTGGTTTTCGAGACCGATCGCATGGTCGCGGTTACGGCAGCTAACATCTTTTCGGACAAGAAACAAGATCTTTCTTGGACAGGACCGATTCTTTTGGGGACCCGTGAGCCGAGAAATGGTCAGGAAACTTTGAAGAGTGTAAGTTTATCGCTGCAAGGCATCGAGCCTAGCGCTCGCCCCGACTGGTGGCAAGACTACGCTCTCAGCGTTTCTGAGGTACAGAAAAAAATGAAACCGCTGCAGAACTTCCGTGCCGGCTTGTCTTCCGACCACAAACTTATCGTAGACTGCGCAGTGCAGAAAACCAATATTTCCATTGAGCAACTACACTTCCTGCCGTTGGTCGCAGGCAAAAATCTCGATGGCTGGATTGCATTGCTGGATGGGTCGGCGCGCATCGTGGGTTTTGCACCGTTGAGCGGTTTCAACTGAGATACTTTGGACGTCAGCGCTTATCTTGTTCGCGAGCGGTAGAGCCATGATGGCAGATACGCGACCGCGGAAGGTGGGCCAACTGAAACAAAGTTTTACCCGACTCCTATCCTGCATTTCGAGGACATAGGGAAACGCCTGCCGGCCGCTGCGCAAGCATTCATCAGGAGCCTGCCATGAAGCGCACTATCCAACAAGGTTTTACCTTGATAGAGCTGATGATCGTTGTGGCGATCATTGGCATCCTGGCGGCTGTGGCATTGCCGGCGTATCAGGATTACGTCATTCGGGCCAAGGTGACGGAAGGTCTTTCGCTTATCGGTCCGCTGAAGACAACCGTGTCCGAAAATGCAGCGGATTCCACTTCCACGGCGGCTACCGGTGGACTCTTCAAGGGCATGAGAACCAATGAGGATGCTGCGGCGCCCACCTATTGCAGCGCGGCCGGAACCTGTGTCTTCAATGGCCGTAACACGGCAGCAGCCCCCCTGACCCCAGCTATTCAGAGCGTCACCGGCACAACCTCCAATGGATTGATCGCGATTGCCTACACACCGCAGGTGGTCCCCGCGGCCAGCAACACGCTGCAACTTTGGCCCAGTTCAAACGATGTCGTTCTTGCTGCCGGTACCGTTCCTCCCGGTCTGATCGTTTGGACCTGCTATACCGTTGGCAAGGCCGTGATTCATGGTGCGGTCAATGGGGCAACGCTGCTGCCGAAGTACGCTCCTGCGAACTGCCGCTAACTAGGGGGCAGGACGCCCATGCTTCGACAGCCCGCCTGAGAAGGCTCCGGGCGAACGGGGAAAATCGTTCGTGGTGAGCTTGTCGAACCATGAATGGCCTGTCCTCATAACCAGAGCGCAGGCCGTTCATCCTTCGACGGGCTCAGGACGAACGGGGATAGAGAGCCGCGCTCATACTTTTCTCCAGTTTTGACCTTGGCGCTGTGGAAGCAACGTCAACAGACAGTGAACCCGCAATACGCTCACCCCACCTGCCAACTCCCCGACTTCCCCCCATGCTTCTCCAGCACCCGCACCCCGGTAATCGTCATTCCCCGATCCGCCGCCTTGCACATATCGTAGATCGTGAGCAGCGCGATCTGCACAGCCGTCAGCGCTTCCATTTCAACGCCCGTCGGGCCCACAGTTTCAACGGTGGCGCGGCATTCGACGGCGTTGTCGGCTTCGAGCAATGTGAAATCCACCGCCACGCGCGTCAATGCCAGCGGGTGGCATAGCGGAATCAGCTCGCTGGTCTTTTTCGCGGCCATGATGCCGGCGATCCGCGCGATGCCCAGCACATCGCCTTTTTTCGCCGTGCCCGAGGCCACCAGTGCGAAGGTGGCAGGCAGCATTTCGATGCGGCCCTCGGCAATGGCGATGCGGTGGGTGGCGGGCTTGGCGGCGACGTCGACCATATGGGCCTGGCCCTGGGCGTCGAAATGGGTGAGCGGTGAGGTCATTGGGGTGAGGACGGGCACCGCGCTGTGCGGGTGTCCGACGGAACGTTGAGACAATCAGGGCATCATAGTGGCGTGTGCCACTGCCGGTGCCGGCCCTGCCGGCGCTACCCCCGGGTTGCCAACATGCCTTTACTGCAACGAAACTCCTTGCGCCTGCTGCCCGCGCTGGCGCTGGCCGGCGCGGCGCTGCTGCCCTTTCCCCTGGCGGCCCAGCTGCAGCTGCCCACGCTGGGCGATGGCGCGTCCATCACCACCAGCGACGAGCGGCGCATGGGCGACCGCATCATCCGCTCGCTGTACCGCGACCCCGACTATCTCGAGGACGCGCCGCTGCAGGAGTATGTCGAGGGCATCTGGAAGCCGCTGCTGGCCGCGGCGCGCGCGCGTGGCGAGCTCTCGGCCGAGCTGGACGAGCGCTTTGCCTGGCAGATCCTGCTGGGGCGCGACCGCTCGGTCAATGCGTTTGCGCTGCCCGGCGGCTACTTTGGCGTGCACCTGGGGCTGGTGGGCGTGGTCGGCACGCGCGACGAGCTGGCCTCGGTGCTGGCGCATGAGCTCAGCCACGTGAGCCAGCGGCATATCGCGCGCATGATTTCGCAGCAAAGCCGGCATACACCGCTGATGATCGGCTCGCTGATCCTGGGCGCGCTGGCCGCCGCCAAGAGCCCCAACGCGGGGCAGGCGCTGATGATCGGCGGGCAGGCGCTGACGGCGCAGAACCAGCTCAACTTCTCGCGCGACATGGAGCGCGAGGCCGACCGCATGGGCTATGGCCTGATGGCGCCCGCGGGCTTCTCGCCCCAGGGCGTGGTCGGCATGTTCGACCGGCTGCAGCAGGCCAACCGGCTCAACGACAACGGCAGCTGGCCCTATCTGCGCAGCCACCCGCTGACCAGCGAGCGCATTGCCGACATGCAGTCGCGCATGCCTGCGGGCCAGTCATCGGCCCAGCCTGCGCCGGCGCTCGAGCACGGCATGATGGCGGCGCGCGCACGCGTGCTGTCGCGGCCCGGCGTCGATGTGCTGCGCCAGTGGGTGCGCGTGCCCGAGTCCAGCGGCTTTGCCGAGCAACCCCAGGCGCAGCGCGTGGCGGCGCTGTACGCGGCCGTGCTGGCGCATGTGCAGCTGCAGGACTATGGACCGGCGCGCGCCGGCCTGCCGGCGCTCGTGCAGGCGCTTGCGGGCGACGCCGCGGGCCTGCGCCAAGCGACGCTGCTGGCGGCCGAGCTGGAGCTGGCCGCGGGGCAGCCGCAGGCGGCGCTCGAGGCGCTGGCACCGCTGGCGCAAGCCGATGACAAGGCCAACAAGCCTTCCAGGCCGGTACTGCTGCTGCGCACGCAGATCCTGCTGCGGCTGGGCCAGGCGCAAGGCATGGCACAGCCCCTGCAGACCTGGGTCACGCTGTATCCGCGCGATGCGGCGGCCTGGCAGGCGCTGGCGCAGCTGTGGCAGGCGCAGGGCCAGCCCCTGCGCGCGCTGCGCGCCGAGGGCGAAGCCCGGGCGGCGCACTATGACTATGCGGCGGCGGTGGACCGCTTCCGCGCGGGCCAGGAGCTGGCCCGTCGCAGTGGTACGCAAAACGACCACTTCGAGGCATCGATCATCGACACCCGGCTGCGCGCGACCCAGGAACTGTTACGGGAACAGACGGCGGAGCGCTGAATCGATGACCAGGCCCAGTGCCGAGTAGATCAGCGAGCCCAGGAAGGCGGCGCCAAAGCCGTTGACCTGGATGCCGTCGAGCACGCTGGCCGCGACCCAGAACATCAGGGCGTTGACGACAAACAGGAACAGGCCCAGCGTCAGCAGCGTCACGGGAAGCGTCAGCACGACCAGCACCGGGCGCACCACGGCGTTGAGCAGGCCGATGACCAGCGCGGCAATCAGCGCCGTGCCGAAGCCGCTGATGGCCACGCCAGGGTAGATCGCCGCCACCGCCAGCAGCGCGACGGCATAGAGGAACCATTGGAGGAGGAGTTTCATGGGGGGAGCATAGCAGCGCGGGCAGGAGATGCAGCCGGTCCTACTGTAGTACAGGCCGTTCATCCTTCGATCCTTCGACAGGCTCAGGATCAGGACGAACGGAAACATCCTGCGATGGGGCCGCCCAGGCGAGCTCAGGACGAACGGTTAGCCCCACCCGTGGGATTAAACCAGCGTTTCCTCAAGCATCCACGCCAGCAGGCTGCCCATGCCCGCAATGAGTCCCGAGGGGCCCCAGCGTTGCTGTGGTTGCGGCGCGGGGGCTTCGCGTTTGGGGCGGCGTGCATCGACGACCTGGACCGGGCCGTAGGTCTGCTGCAGCTCGGCCAGCAGTTCGGGCAGCGGCTGGC